>PAQX01000021.1 GCA_002709835.1 Deltaproteobacteria bacterium | reverse complement strand
GAAGGCTTTCTTCGTTCCGGTTCCGTCGACGATCTTTCCGTTGCGAATGACGAGGTCGTGCATGGCTGGCTCCTGCGCAGAATGGGGGGGCGGTCGCGCGCGCGAAGGGCGGCGCGCGATCGAATCAGTTTGGCAGGAAGCCCGCGTGTCGTCGACCGGTCGGAGCGCGTCTTCTTCCCCTCCGGGAGAGGGGGAGGAGGCTTTGCGGACGTACTGCGCGCCGATTGCATCCTCAGCCGACGAGGGTCGGGGGGGGCACGAAGGAAATGGCCCTCGCTATCTGCTCGGAGCGGTCCCTCCAGGTCTGGCTCGTGCGTTGGTCTAAAGGGTGACCTTCGCCGTTCCGACGACCGGCGTCTCCCCCTTCTCGTTCGAGAGCGTGAGATCGAGTTCGATGATCTTCGCGTCCTCGTCGATATCGGTGACCACGCCCGTGGCGACGGGCTTCGAGTCGACGATCAGCGGCGAGCGGAAGATCGTGTCGACGTTGAGCACCTGGGCGTTGGGCGCCCAGGCGTGGATGGCAGCGACGAGGATGCCCTGGCTCATGATGCCCGGGACGATCGCTCCGGGGAGGCCGGCCTTCTTCGCCGCGTCGTGGTCGGTGAATCGGTCGGCGAGCATCAGGGAGGCCTTCGCGAAGACCTTCACGGTTTCGAGGCTGACGTCGACGTCGACCTTCGGGAGGTCTTCACCGAATTCGACGTCTTCGAATCGCTTGTCTGAGGGCTGACTCATGGCTCAGCTGAACTCCCGCTGGACCAGGCGCCAGTCGACCGTCGCGAGATGGTCGTCGTCCTGGTTGTAGAAGTTCATGCGGTGGACGATGAAGAGCATCGTGCCGGTTCGGCCGCTCTTTTCGTAGATGTCCGCGATCACGCTCTTGCCCGTCACACGATCGCCAGGCCGGACGGCCTTGTGGACCTCGATCGACTTGCCCGCATCGAAGCAGCGGTGCATCTCGACGGGGAAGCCCTGCGGAAGAGAGCGCGTTCCGTGGATTCGCGTCAGGTAGTTCGGGACGCTCTGGAAATCGGGGTGGGACGGGTCGATGAAGCGCGACTGGGTCTCGCCGCAGGCGGTCGCGAAGCCTGCGAGAGAGTCCGCTTCGATCTCGAGGTCGATCTCGTCGAAGACGTGATCGCCGTATTCGGAGAGGAGTTCGGCTGCGGTCATGATCTTTCCGGGGTTGGGCGGCGCGCGCCGCGGTTCCCGATCCTAGAGGTTTCGTCCGGGATGTCGAATGCGTGGGTTCCACGAATCCGCCGCGGGGAGGGACCGGCCGCGAGCAGGCCGGCTCGGCTCTCCTTCCCGGATCGATGGGACCGAGCTGCCCGCTGGGAGCAGATGTCACCGCTCCTCGACGACTCGGTCTAGGTGCCTTCGAGCGGCAGCACCGCCTCGTACTCGTCGTTTTTCAGCGCAGAGACGAGGCCGTCGATGTCCTGGATGTCGGCGGTGAAGCGGGTCGCACAGCGGCCGATGTGGCTCACGATATGGGAGTCGGAACCGCCGATCCGCTTCCAGCCGTAGCGCTCGGCATACAGGATCGCCTCTTCGTTCTCACCGTCGCGACTCCCCCCGTTCAGCGTCTCGACGATCTCGACGCCTTCGACCTCGCCCTTCGTCTCCCAGTGCGCACACATTCCGACCTTGGGGCGGCCCGGATGACAGGGCACCGCGACGGCCCCACAGCGCTTCGCTTCTTCAAGGACCCTCGCGAGGGGATTGCGAATGTCGGCGAAGTCGAAGCTGGCCTTCAGATCGTCGTTCACGCCGTAGACGAGCACGTGCCCGTACTCGGTCTCGACCTCGCTCGCCTTCAGGATCATCAGGCCGAACCGGTCCTCGAGGGCGCGGTAGTCATTTGCGTCATCGAATTGGCGGTGCTCCGAGAGGACGAAGCCGTCGATCGGGATCTTCTTCTTCTGGATCCACTGGCAGTAGTTCTCGACCTTCGCACGACCGTCGTCGCTCGCGATCGAATGGGAGTGCATGTCGAGGATCACGCGGGCACGAACCTCGGGACGCCTAGGGCGTCTCCGTTCGTCGCCGGTGTCGGCACGAAGTCGACCTTGACCGCCATTCCGATCGACACGGAGTCGGGATCGCAATCGACGATGTTCGTCAGGAGCTGCGGGCCTTCCTCGAGCTGGACGTAGGAGATCACGTAGGGGACCGCCTTTGCGAAGGCAGGCATCTGGTTTTGACGCACGACGGAGAAGGTGTAGACCTCACCGCGCCCACTCGAGACGAAGTGTTCGATGTCGTCGGAGAGGCAGCTCGCGCAAAGACCGCGGGGGCGATGCTGAACCACGCCGCAGTCCCGACAGCGCTGGAGCACGAGTTCGCCTCGGCCCGCGCCTTCCCAGTACGCCCGGCTTTCCCAGTCGATCGCCGGGGCCTCGTATTCGGGGTTCTGCTTTTTTTCGGCCATCGGATCGGCTCCTAGCTGTTCGAAAGCACGAGGGTCGCGCCGCTATGCATCTGTCCGAGCATGCCGCCGGTTCCGTGGGCGACCGCGAGCGAGGCCCCTTCGACCTGGCGTGCGCCGAGGCCGCCGCGGAGCTGACGCACGGCTTCGATCACGAGGAAGATGCCGCGCATGCCGGAGTGGTTGGAGGAAAGACCGCCGCCGTCCGGATTGACCGGGAGCCGTCCACCGAGGCCGATCCCGCCGTTCTCGACGAACGCACCGCCCTCACCCTTCTTGCAGAAGCCCAGGTTTTCGAGGGTGGCGAGTACGGTGATCGTGAACGAGTCGTAGATCGTGGCGAGGTCCATGTCGGCGGGGGTGAGGCCCGCCATCGCGAAGGCCTGCTCCCCCGACTGCTTCGCCGCGATCGTCGTTAGGTCCGGGGCTCCGATCTCACGGTGGGCCACCGCTTCGCCCGTTCCCCGCACCAGGACCGGCTTCTGGCGCAGGTCCTTGGCGCGCTCGAGCGAGGTGACCACGACCGCGCCGCCGCCGTCGCTGATGATGCAGCAGTCGAGGAGGTGAAGCGGGTCGGCGATCACGCGGCTCTCGAGCACGTCTTCCCGGGTGATCGGGTTCCGCATCTTCGCGTGCGGGTTAAGTGAAGCGTGATGGCGGGTCGAGACGGCGATGTCGGCGAGCTGCTCGCTCGTGACGCCGTACTCGTGCATGTAGCGCTGCGCGACCATCGCGTAGGAAGAGACGAGGGTGGCGCCGTAGGGTGTGACGAACGCGGCGCTCGGATCTTTGCCGGACGAGTTCCCGGTGCCGATCGCCATCGCGTCGGACGCGGCGGTCGAGCCGTAGAGGATCAGGCCGACGTCGCAGAGCCCGGCATGGATGGCACCAGCGGCATGCGCGACGTGGGAGACGAAGCTCGAGCCGCCGATGTTGCTTCCGTCGAGGTATCGCGGCTTCAGGTTCAGGTACTCGGCGAGCTGCACGGGGCCCATCGCGCCCATCGTCATCGTCGCGCAGAAGAGCCCGTCGACATCCGACAGGCCGAGCCCCGCGTCGGCGAGGGCATCCCGTGCGCACTCGCCCATGATCTGGAACGAGGTCTTGTCCGGCGCCCAGCGACTCTCGTACTCATGGACTCCGGCGATCGCGATCTTCCCCGAGAAGGACATGTCAGGCGGCCTCCGCGGCGGTTCGGATCAGCGCGGCGAGGGCGTCGGGCTGCTCGAGGGGAAGGAAGTGGGCGGCGGCTTCGACGGTTTCCGTCGAGCCCTTCGAGAGGCTGTCGGCGAGGGCGAGCGCCCGGGCGACGCAGGCCTCGTTCTCGGCCGCTCCGGAGACGATCGCGACGGGGCAGTCGATCCCCGAGGCGCGGGCGTCGAAGGCGTCGGACCAGGCGCGGCTCGCTTCGAGGTCGACGAGGGTCGCGCGCGGATCGGTCTTGATCCCTTCCATATACGCCCTCTGCATCATCTCGCGTCCGCCTTCCTTGCAGACCCGGGCCGGATCGAATGGGCGCGGAGCCTTGCCGCGAGTGACCTGCGTCATGTAGGCGATCGTCTCGTCTTCGATGCCGAGGGCGAGACCGCTTCCGCAAAGGACGAGGCCTGCGACCGACGTCTGCGTCGCCCACTCGAGGGCGATCAACGCGCCCATGCCGTGGCCGACGAGGATCGGGTTCGCCGCCCCGCACCAGTCCGAGACCCAGCGGGCCATCTCGGTCATGTCCCCGATCGATGGAAGCGAGTCGAGGGAGCCGGAGCGACCGTGGCCAGGGAGGTCGAAGGCGATCGCACCACGATCCGGCGCGAGGGAAGCAAGCAGTCCGTCGAAAACGGAGCTCTGCAGGCCGGCGTCGTGGAGGCAGACGATCGGCGGGCCGTCGCCCAGAGCGGGCGGATCCTGGGGCAGGCGGGTGCGGCCGGTGTGGCGCACGAGGATCGGGAGGCCGTCCCTGCGGACGTATTTCTCAGGCATCGGGGGGCTCCCGGATGGGGCGCGCAGCGCGCCGAGGGCGTCCCCTGTCTAGCAGAAAGTCCGCGCGGGCTCCGGGCGGTGATCCGGGCCCACGCGGACTGGCTCTTCGCTCCTGAACTACTGCGGCGGGCCGGTTGGTATGTCCTTGAAGGCGACGCCCTTGTCGGCGCGCGCGTCCGAAGGCAGTCCCATCACGCGCTCGGCGATGATGTTGCGGAGGATCTCGTCCGTGCCGCCCGCGATGCGCAGGCCCGGCAGCGAGAGGTATCGCTCCTGCCACGCCGCGGCGTCCGGCGTCGCTTCCGGATCGAGCAGCGCGCCCGAGGCGCCCGCGAGATCCATTGCGAACGACGCCGCTTCCTGCTGGAGCACCGCACCGACCAGCTTCCCCATCGAGGCCTCGGGCCCCGGCGGCAGCCCCTTCGAGAGTGCGGTCAGCGTTCGCAGCGACGTGTTCTTGAGTCCGCGCGCCTTGGTCACGTAGTCGGCGATCTGCTCGCGGACGGCGGTGTCGTCGATCGCGGGCTGGCCGTCGATCTCGATCCCCGCGGCGAAGCCGACGAGGTCCTCGAGGCTGCCCACGCCCATGCCCGAGCCGATCGATTGGCGCTCGTTCATCAGGGTCGTGAGGGCGACGCTCCAGCCGTTGCCGACTTCGGAGAGCCGCTGGTCGTCGGGGATGCGGACGTCGGTGAAGAAGACNTCGTTGAANCCNTGGCCCCCGTTGATCTGGGTGATCGGCCGGATCTCGACGCCCGGCGAGTTCATGTTNACCACGAAGTAGGAGAGCCCNGCGTGCTTCACGACGGTCGGGTCGGTGCGCACGACGAGGATGCCCCACTCGCAGATCTGNGCNCCGGAGGTCCAGATCTTCTGGCCGTTNACNACCCACTCGTCGCCGTCNTGGACCGCGGTNGTCCGAAGACCGGCGAGATCCGANCCTGCGGAGGGCTCNGAGAAGAGCTGGCACCAGACCTCTTCACCGGAGAGCAGCTTCGGGATCCAGCGCGCCTGCTGTNCCGGCGTGCCGTGGGCCATGACCGTCGGGCCGCACATGCCGATGCCGATCGAGAAGATGTCGCCGGGCGTCTTGTACCTCGCCTGCTCCTCGTTCCAGATCACGTTCTCCATCGGCGTCGCGCCGCGGCCACCATATTCCTTCGGCCAGGTGATGCAGGCCCAGCCCGCGTCGGCCTTCTTCTTCTGCCAGGCCTGGGCGTCGGCGACGTTCTCGGGGGAGAGATTCTCGCCCATGCCGGGGCCCTCCTCGCCGGGGGCGAGCAGTTCGGCATTCGCGTCCAGCCACGTGCGCGCCTCGGCGCGGAAGGCGGCCTCTTCGGGGGTGTCGTTGAAATCCATTTCGTGTCTCCTGGGCCCTTGGCCCGGGTGGGTAGATTGAAGGAAGAACGGGGGCGTGCGGTTCGGGTTCAGGCCGCCGACGCGGAAGCCCCGGAGTCGGCGCTCACGAGCCGGTCGATCAAAAGGTTCTTCCAGTACCTGGGCGTGCCGAGCTGAGACGAGAGCAGCTTGGCGCGCCGGTAGAAGAGGTGGCAGTCGTACTCCCACGTGTATCCGACGCCGCCATGGAACTCGATCATCTCGATCGTCGTGTCCTCGAAGGCCTCGCAGGCCGAGATCCGCGCGATCGCTGCCGCCGTCGCAAGCTCGGCGTCGTCGGTCGAGAGCGCCCACGCCGCGTAGTATGCGTTCGAGCGGGCGAGCTCGACCTTGCACCAGAGGTCCGCCATGCGGTGCTTGATCGCCTGGTTCGCCGCGATCGGCTTGCCGAAGGCGTAGCGCCCGAGAACGAACTCCTTGGTGATCTCGAGCGCGCGCTCCGCGGCGCCGACCTGCTCGAAGGCCTGGAGGACGGCCGCCACGTCGAGGAGCTTGGCGATTCCCGCTTCGTCCGCGCCTTCCAGCTTGTCCGCGGCGGCACCGTCGAAGACGAGCCGTGCCTGTGTCCGGCTCATGTCGAAGGAGTCGAGGCCTTCACGAGTCACACCTGACCCGTCGAGGTCGACCAGGTAGAGGCCGGTCTGGCCGCCCTCGGTCGCGGCCACGACCGCGACGTTGGCCACGTCACCGTCGGAGACCGGCATCTTCGTTCCGCTGAGCGATCCGCCGGCGACGCTCGCCTCGATCCCAACGACCGCGTTCTGTCCGGGCTTCTCGGTCAAGGCGAACGTGCCGACCACCGAACCCTCGGCGAGCTTCGGCAGCCAGGCGTTCTTCTGGGCGTCGGAGCCGAAGCGGAGAATCGCCTCGGTGGCGACGTAGACGCTCGGGCCGAAGGGGATCGGCGCGAGCGATCGACCGATCTCGAACGCGATCATCGCCAGCTCGAGGTGGCCGAACTCCGCTCCCCCGAACTGTTCCGGGACCACCGCGCCTTGCCATCCCATCTCCGCGGCGCCCTTCCAGAGGTCGGTCGCGTAGGGCTGGTCGCCCTCGAGGATTTCGCGGCAGGTGGAGAGGGGCGAGTTGGCTTCGAGGTAGTCCCTCGCGGTTTGCTGCAGAAGTTTCTGCTCGTCAGAAAAGTCGAAGTTCATGGCCTCGGGGGCTCCCTGTACGAATCTCACGGATCCCCGCGTGCGCAACGTGTGCATCTCGGGGTCACGGAGCGGAATCGGATCGGCAAGAAAGGGCGGAGGCGGGCGGGCCTGGGGGGCAACGCTGCTCCGCCCGGGCAGAATCGCCGAATAGGGAAGGGTGTCAACGCCGGAGCGCGGTGGCGTGTTTCTTGCCTGCGAGCGGGTCACCGCGACCAGCAGATGATGCAGCGGAGGTCAGCGTTCGCCTTATGTCTGGATCGGCTTCGGAGTCGATGAATCCGATTCCCTTCCTTTCCCGTGGTCGAGCGATCGCTGCGGTCGTCGTTCTTCTATCGGTGGTCCCGGGGCTCGCGACGGCACAACGACTGTCGATCGGCGAGACCGAGGACCTCGTGCGCATGCGCCACTACGAGGGGCTGCCAGGAGATCAGGCGGATCGTATCGGGCCTGATGGCTGCGCCCGACTGGTCGAGCTGCTCGGGGATCCCGTCGAGGCCCAGAGTCACGCTGAGATCCTCCTGGCGATCGGACACTGCGGCCCCGAAGGCGGCCTGGAGGCGATCACCGCCTGGGCGGACCAGCCTCGGGAGGGAGAGATCGACCGGGCGACCTTCCGCGCCTGGCAGACGCTGCCCTTCGCGCTCGCGAAACTCGCGGAGCACGACCCGCGCGCGGTGGCCCGTCTCACCGCGCGCCTCGAGAACGACGACGCGCCGCAGTGGACGTTCCGGCATCATCGCGGCGAACGGCTCACGAAGCTGCGCAAGCGCGCCGCCGCAGAGGGGCTCTCGCAGACCGACGCGCCGGAAGCTGACGACGCGCTTCGTCGTGCCGCCGAGCGCACGGCGGAACCCGAGTTGCGCGCCCACTTCGAGCGGACGCGCGCCCGCCGAAGCGCACGGCTGGAAGGCCGGCCGGAGATCGGCGGATGAACCCTTCCGCCTCGCTCTCTCGCTTGCTCGCGCTCCTCTTCTTTTTGTGGGCCTCGCCGGCCCTTGCGGCGCCGGAGGTCGACCTCCACGATCTCACCTGGTTCGTGCACGTCGATCTGATCGACGCCGGCGTAGGTCGGGACCTGGCCTTCTGGACGAACGTGATCGAGGAATCCGTAGAGGGAGGCAATCGACTCCTCGCCGGTCGGAACGGGCCCGTCGACAACGTCTGCTGTACGAAGATGACCCACAGCGTCGCCGTCACGACGTTCGGAAACGCGGGCGACGGCCTCGACGTGATCGACAGTATGGCCGACCAGACCGCGCTCGCAGACGACTGGAGCGTTCCCGGCTCGAGCGCCTTCCTCGTCGATAGCCTGACCTACTGCAACGGCTCGTCGCCGTCCGCCATCGGTTGCGCGCGTCGACCGAGCTGTACGAGCAACGGCGACGATGATCCGGACCTCTGGATGTACGTGACGGTCGAGTCGTACGAGGACGGCACGCTGCCGAGCGTGATCGCCCACGAGCGCGGTCACAACGCGTGTCTCCAGCACGTCTCCACACCGAAATGCGCGCTCATGCAGGGCACCGTCTTCACGCCCGGCCTCGGGGGGTGTCTCACGACGACCGAATGCGCCCACATGCGGGACGCGCGGACGGAAACGTCGAGCGGGGAGTTCTGCAACTGCCACGACGACGCGGGGTCGCCTCTCGCCGACGGGGCGAAGTGCGACGACGCGGGCGGAATCTGTTCCGGCGGCTGCTGCGGTCCGATGACCGGCGACGCCGGGGTCCACCTGTTGGCGGCGGCGGATCCCGGCGACGCGGGCCTCGCGCCCGAGGACATGCTGCGCATCTCCGGCTACACGGGCGACTGGACCGACCTGGGTCCGATCACCGGTGCCGCCGACGATGTGCGCGCGCTTGCGTACTCGACCGACGGGGACCTCGTCTACGGCATCGTCCCTACGGTCGGCGACGATCGCGTCATCACGATCGATCCGGACACGGGTCTGCAGCTCGCGACGGTCGGTTTCATCGCGAACGGCACCGACGAGTTCGTCTCTCTCGCCTACGACCCCGGTGCGACCTCGGCGACGACCGACGATCGTCTGATCGGTCTCGAGGTTACGACCGGCGACACCGGCGAGCTCCGCTGGATCGACCCGGCCTCGCCGAACACGGCCCACCTCCTGGGCAGCCTGGGCTGGGCACAGGCGAGCGCGTTCTCGAGCCTGGCCTTCGACCCGACCCTCGATAAGCTCCTCTTCGCGACGCCTTTCGGGCCGAATGGACTCTGGGAGCTCGACATGGGCAGCTGCCCGCCGTCGTGCTCGCCAAGTCAGTTCCCCGGGACCGGCCCGTTCTGGACCGGCGCCTCGATGACCTGGTCGGCGGAGTCCGGCATGGCCTACGTGATCGGCACGTCGTTCGCGGCACCCGGCACTCGAACCTTCTATAACGTGGTGGACCCGGCGACCGGCGCGACGAGCGAAACCCTCAGTCTCGACCGGTTCACGCCAGCAGGGCTGGCGAGTGTCCCGGAGCCGGGGCCGGGGCTGGGCCTCCTCGTCGGAGCTGGGCTGCTGGGCGGGCTCTGTCGCGCCCGAGGCGCCCAGCGGAGGCGCTCGAGCCCGATTCGGTGACCTCCGTCACGGCGATTCTCCTCTTCCTCTTGTTGACTGCCCAGCTACGTCTCCGTGCGTCGTGTGACGAATCTTGTCCTGCCTCCATTAGGCGGGGCAGATGAGTGGACAGGGGAGGTTCCAGATGACGATTTCGAGCATCAAGGGCGCGATCTTTGCGTCGGTGATGACCATGGCGGTCGCGGCGGTCGGCTGCAGCGAAGATCAGCCGACGCCCAGCGACGCGCTCGACAGCACGCTGGGCAGCGTCGAGGCGGGCTTCCAGGATGCCGCCGACCGCGTTCGCGAGAGCGCCGGTGACGCGCTCGACACCGCAAACGGGATCGTCAACGACGCGGTGGACGGCGCCAGTGAATTGGTGAACGACGCAGTCGACGGCGCGAACGACCTGGCGAACGCCGCCGTGGACGGCGCGACGCAGGCGGCGAGCGACGCCGCCGATGCGGTCGCCGATGCCGCCAGAGCTGCGACGGACTCCGCGCGCCACGCCGCCAACGGCGCGGTGGATGCGATGGGCGATTCGATCGACTCCGCTGGGGACGCGATGGGCGCCGCGGCGGACTCCGCTGGAAGCGCGATGGGCGCCGCCACGGAAGACGCCCGGTCGGCGCTTCGGCCCTAGCCGGATCGCGCGCGACGAAAGACCGGGGCCGCCGTCACGCGGCGCGGATCCGGAACGGGGGCCGTGCCCGGATAACTGCTTTGCGTTGTCTCCGGCCACGGCCCCGTTTCGTTCGTGCGATGCGGCGAACGGGCACCGCCTAGCCCGCAGGACGGTTCACGGCCGCCGTGGCGGGCTCGATTTCGGCCCCCACGGCAGCTGAGGAGACCGCGGTCGGCTGCGCGGCCCTCCCCGAGCGGGGCACGACCTGGTCGAGCCACCGAAGCGATCCCAGCAGGACCAGGATCATCACGGCGAGTGCGGCGGCGGCCGCGGCGTTCCAGACGATGCGCTCGATCCAGAGCGCGGCGCGGTCGTCGGCTTCGATTCTTCGCTGCATGGTGGCTCTCTCTTCCTGGATTCGATGTCGCGGGGGCCTTCCCCGAGAGGTGCGATCCGTCGTTTTCGTTCCCATCCCTGGCCGGGGAGTTGGCCAATGCCCGGGACTGGGTTCCAGAACGCGAGAACCCCTCCGGCCGGTCGGGCGGGAGGGGTTCTCGTGGACTCGGGCCCCGCGTCTCACGGGGCGTGTCGAGGTGATTCGCTCAGCTGCGATGGGTCACCTCGACCCGGGTTCGGAGTCCCCCTCCGTTGTGCCTCTTCGAGGTTGTGCCTCTTCGAGCAGCCGTCCTGCGAAGCGGCGTCCTGCAGGAAAGCCGTGAGGACCCGCTTGCTCGAATCGCCACGCGTCGCGTGGGTGCTCGGCTCGACGCCGACCACGACACCGCCTCGCCCTCCGCCTTTGAAGGCGCACGGCGGAACGACCATCGGGGTCGTCGCGGCAAGGTGAGGCGTAGACATCATCGGGGCGGGAAACCTGTCGGTTGGCGATCCGGGAGCGGATCTCGACTGCCGTTTTTTATCGGTTGAGCCGGTCGAAGTCAAAGGCGTTTTCGCGGCTTCACGAAAATTCCCGACGCAGGCGCGTCGTCGCCGGCCGATTGGAGCGGTCGGACGCTAGGCGGAGGCGTCGTGGGGGGGCTGGACCGGGATCTCGGTGATCGAGGTCGCGCCGTCTCCCATACACACGGAAATGTCATGGTCCGCGATCCGGGGCCGGCCGTGGAAATCGCTCACCCAGTGGAGGCCACCGTCCCGCGTCTCGTATTGGAAGGCGTGGGGGCTCGGGTCGAGGGGACAGAAGACGAGCTCGTGTTTCGTTCCTTCGTCTGCCGGGTGCGGCAGGTTCACGTTCCAGAAATGGCCCGGGCGGGGTGGGCGCTCGAGGAGGACCTCGAGAACCTGGTGAGCGCGCTCGGCGGTCGCGTCCCAATCGGGGGCGCGGTGCTTCCCGACGTACTGGGAGATGGCGATCGCCGGGTATCCGAGGATCGTCGCTTCTCGGGCCGCTGCGGCGGTGCCGGAGATGTAGGTGTCCATTCCGAGATTCGCGCCGTGGTTGATCCCGGCGACGAGCCAGAGGGAATCGTCGCCCGACGCGCCGAGGGTCTGGCGCGCGAAGGCAGCACCGCGGCCGAGGGCGACTCGAGCGCAGTCCGCGGGGGTCCCAGCGAGGCCGAAACGCAGGGGGCCGTGCTCGTCCAGGCGGAGCGGTTCGCCGGTCGTCACCGCGTGGCCGACGCCGCTCTGCGGGCCCGCCGGAGCCACGATCAGGCACTCTGTGCGGGGCGCGAGGACCCGGTGGAGCGTGGCCAGTCCGTCAGCGGCAACGCCATCATCGTTCGAGAGCACCAGCGGCATCGGTCCCTTCCTGATCAGGTTCGGTCAGCGGAAAGACGGTCGGGGAGCGGGGCTCCGCGGTCGTTCGTCCTGCAACTCGCGCCCGCCGAAGGGCTGCTTCGAAGTTGCCGGTGGAGTGCCGTTCTAGACGAAAAACCGAGGGACGTGATGGGAAAACCCTTCTATTCGCTCCCAAAAGGACGATAGCTTGAAGGTCCACCGCTGGGGTGGCCCGATTGAGGCCCGACGTGATCACGGCACGTACGGGCCGGAGCGGTACGATCCGGAGATGACCCCCCTGAAAATTTCGACGGAACAGATGATCGCGCTGCATACCTTCTTCGCGGAAGCGGCTGCGGTCGGTGAAGAGGCCCTCGGAGAGAAGACCGGCTGCGACACCGAGGTCGAGGTGCAAGAGATCCGCGCGACGGCGCTCGCTGAGTTTGGTGAGCGCGGACTGTGTCTCTCGGACGACCTGGTCGCGTCGACGATGGGCCGACTGGAAGGGCGCCTCCCCGGCACGCTCTGTCTGTCACTCGAGCCCGAAGAGGCGCTCCTCTGGGCGCGCCTCGCTGGGGGCGAGGATCCGATCGGGGCCTTCGTCACCCTGTCGCGCACGCTGCTCGAAGGCGTGTCCAGCGCGCTCGGTGGGCTGCTCGAAGGCCACGCCGGGTTCGTCGGCGCCGCGCTCGTCGAGGAGCCGGAACTCGCGATGCTCGTGAAGACGCATGCGCCCTCCGACACGATCGTCTTCTCGACCCGGCTGCGGATCGACGCGCGGGACGAGGTCTTCACCGCCGTCTCTCACATGCTCGTCGAGCCGAAATACCTCGCCCGGGTGCTTTCGGCCCTCAGCGCCGCCCATCATTAGGAGACCGTCCGGCCACTGCTACCGTGCAGCGCCATGGCGATCATCCTGATTCGACACGGCGAGACGCCCGGCAACCGCGACCGGATCATCCAGTTCCCCGATACGCCCCTCTCGGACCGCGGTCTCGAGCAGGCCGCGCGAGTGGGGCAGCGGATGGCGAGCGAGCCGATCCGCGAAATCTGGGTCAGCGACCACGCCCGTGCCCACCAGACGGCGCAGGCCCTAGAGCAGACGACCGGGGCATCGCTCCAGGTGGTCGAGGATCTGGGCGAGCGGAACCTCGGCGATCTGCGCGGCCGCCCCTATTCGGAGCTCGGATTCGACCCCTTCGCTCAGGGCTACGTCCCGCCGGCCGGGGAGAGCTGGGAGGTCTTCCACGACCGGGTGGACTCGGTCTGGGCTCGGATCGAGGACCACTGGCATGCGCACTACGCGACCGCCGACGATCATTTCTGCATCGTCACCCACGGTCTCGTCCTGCGTTCGCTCTTCGAGCGCCGACTGGTCGGGGCCGACGGACTCGCCGAACGAGCGAACGCCGACGGCGGGGTCTCGCTCGCGAACACGTCCGTCTCGATTCTCTCGCCTCGCGGCGGTGAGAGCGGCCGTCTGGACCACCGGGTCGACCTCCTCGCCTGCATCGCCCACCTCGATGAGACCACGGCACCGCGCGCGAACCCGAACGTGGGGATGTAGTCCGGCGTTCGTCTGCGCTTCGTGATACCTCTTCTTCATGTCCGGTGAGGAGGGGGAGCGCGGGGCGTCCGGAGACGCGACCGAGGCGTTGGGACGAGACGTCCTCGCCGAGGTGTTCGGACATCCGTGCTTCCGGCCGGGTCAGGCCGAGGCGGTCGAGGCCGTGCTCCGGGGGCAGGACGCAGCGGTCCTCCTGCCGACCGGATCCGGCAAGTCCGTCTGTTATCAGGTGCCCGCGATCGCCCTCGCCCGCGCGGGGCAGGGGACGACGATCGTCGTCTCGCCCCTGATCGCGCTCATGCAGGATCAGGTCGGCTCGCTCCGCGGCAAGGGCGTCGCGGCAGGGGCGCTCCATTCCCATCAAGACGACGACGAGCAGTCGGATACGGTTCGGAACCTGCTCTCCGGGCAGCTCTCGCTGCTCTACGTCTCCCCCGAGCGCGCTGCCCAGGCGAGCTTCCGCCGCATGCTCGGGCGGATCGACGTCGCGCTCGTCGCGATCGACGAGGCTCACTGCGTCTCTCAATGGGGGCACGATTTCCGGCCCGATTACATGCTGCTCCGGGAACTCCGGGACGTCGTGGACTGCCCGATGATCGCACTGACCGCGACGGCGACGCCGGTCGTGCTCAAGGAGATCGAGGCGCGGCTCGCGCTGGTTTCGCCGGCGCGGATCCGGACGGGCTTCGATCGCCCGAATCTCACGTTCGGGGTCCAGGCGATCCGAACCGAGAAGGCCCGGACCGAGGCGACCCTCGAGGCGATCGAGGCGGCCAGTATCCGCGGTCGCGGCGGAAGCGGTCGCGTGATCGTGTACTGCTCGACCCGCAAGGTGACCGAGCGGGTGGCCAAGTCGCTCCGCTCCTCAGGGCTGCGTGTCGGTCACTACCACGGCGGCCGAACGGCCCTCGCCCGGGAGCGTGCCCAGCAGGCCTTCGAGCAGGGCCGCACCCGGATCCTCGTCGCCACCAACGCCTTCGGGATGGGGATCGATCTCCCCGACATCCGCTTGATCGTCCACTACCAGACGCCGGGAAGCCTCGAGGCCTACTACCAGGAAGCGGGTCGCGCGGGACGCGACGGAGATCCGGCGCGTTGCGTTCTGTTCTTCGGGCGTGCGGACCTGCAGACCCAGCGACGGCTGGCACAGAGCAACCCGTCGAGTGCGGCCCTCGATCAGCGCCGCGAGGACGCCCTCGGCGAGATCGAGCGGTATGCGACCGAGATGGCGTGTCGCCACGCGGGCCTCGTCTCACACTTCACGGGCGCCGAGAACGAGCCAGCCTGCGGGCGATGCGACGTCTGCGATGGCAGCGCAGAAGACGTGGACACCGAGGTCTATGGATCCTCGCGCTCTGCCCCGCAAGAGCCGCTGCCTTTCGAGGTCGAAGACACCATCGTCTCGGCGGTCGACCGATTGTCGCGGCCGGTGGGGAGGCGAAATCTGGCCCAGGCGCTCCGGGGCGGGCGGGCGAAGAGCCTCGCGCGGGGCGGACTGTTGACCCTGCCCGAGTACGGGACGCTCTCGGACTACGAGGAGGACCGGCTCATCACCGGGATCGACACCCTGCTCGCGCGGGGGCGGCTCGAACGTAAGGGAAAGAAGTACCCGACGGTCTGGATCCCCGGGAAGCCGGTCCGGGCGCAGAGGACCCGAGGCGCCGAGGGGACGAGCGATTCAAGACCGCCGAAGAAGGCTTCATCCCGCTACGGCGGCCCGATCGCGCGCGCGCTCGAGAACTACCGCAAGCGGAGCGCGAAGAAGCTCGGTTGGAAGACGTACATGGTCTTTCAGCGGAAGGCGATGCTCGCCATCGACCGTGAAGAGCCGCAGACGCTCGATGACCTTGCGCGAATCCCCGGGCTCGGGCCGGCGAAGATCGAGAAGTTCGGTGAGGACATCCTCGACATCGTCCGGACTCACGCCGGGCGGTAGGCGGCCCTCGAAGCTTCGCCGTATTCGAACACGCTCCGGAGGCTCGTAGCGGCGACGGGTCGGTCGAGGAAGCTCGACCCTGGCCTTCCGATCAGCCCTCGAGCGCGACCTCGATCAGGACCACGTGACTGGCGCAGGTCTCGATGTCCGATTCGCGGGGCGTCCGGTCCGACTCGAGCTTGATCCCGTAGACGCTCGCGTCCCGGGGCAGCGCGGTCAGGAAGCGCCGCACGCCGTCTCGGAACGCCTCGCTGTCCGCCGTGATCGCGCGCGCGGAGCCGGCCTGTCGCTCGCCGGCAATCTCGACTTCGACGGGTCGCGACTCGGCGACGAAGTTCGTCCACCAGCGGGTGTTATAGCTGGAGAGGAGTCGGACGACTTCGCCCTCCCGCACGTAGGAGAGCGGAGTCTTGTACTGCTTTCCCGACTTACGACCCTCGTAGCGGAGGATGCAGAGGTTGGCCTTCATGACCCCCGTTCGGAGGAGCGGCCGCATGACGACGTTCAGCGTGTTGAAGAAGAGATTCGAGAGGCTCATGGCGTCGGCGCTTGCCCTTGCTGCCGGGAGTCGTTCCGTCGGAGTCGAGGTTCGAAGACCTCTTCAGGGTCGTCGGCAAGGATCGCCCGGTCGAGGATCCGCCGATTCCGGATGCCCGGGTGGCGGAGACTCGCAGCGATCGCGTCCGGGGCCAATCTAGTCGTCCTCGTCGTCCGACGGGCTTCGCGCCGTGAAGAGCATGAAGGTCACGTTCTCTTCGCAGTCCGCATCCTCGTCCCACTCGCGGACGGTCGTGAATTCCTCGTCTTCCGAGTGGTAGTAGTAGGCGTTCAGGTCGAGGAGGTCGGCGAAGGCGACCAGAGTCGAGTGGGCCCAGGACGTCCAACCGTGATAGTTGAACATCGTCTTCTCCTTGCGGCCGTTCGTCGCCTGGAGTCGGAACGAGAGCTGATTCGTCAGCGGGTTCGGATCCCCGCCCTTCTCGCCGGTCAGCTCGCACTTGAAGCCGGCATCCTCCTGCTCCTGGCGCGTGAGCTCGTCCGTATCTCCCATCTCGGAGACCAGACAGATCTGGGGGGTCTCCAGCATGAGGTAGTCGACGTGCTCCGTCGCGACCTTCATCAGCTGCATGAGCTGCTTGGCGTCGAAGAAGTGGTGACTCTGCTTGCCGATGTAGGCGAGGGATTCTCCCTCGGTCTTCGACTTCACTCCGTCCCAGACGTTGGACGCGAGCACGTCGCCGACGATGTACTCCTTCTTCGCCTGGGGCAGCCAGTCCTGGCCCATCACGAGCCCCGCGGCTTCCTCGTCGAGGTCGATCATCAGGTAGTTGAAGTCCGGGTAGCGGAAATGGCCCGTGTGACAGAACTCCGCCGTGCCGGCCATCGGTTCAACGATCGTGCGGACGTTCCGGCACATCTTCGTCTCGACGAAGTCCTCGACGCCGAAGTCGAAGGTGCCCAGGACCGAGGAATAGACCTTGTAGGGGTCCAGCGCGTCGATGCCGCCCGTCTGATAGGCCTGGATGTAGTCGTAGTTCTCGACGAAGGGCGAGTCGTAGTTCTTCGTCCAGCCGAGCTCACTGAAATCGTGGAAGCCGCAGCGCGTGATCGACTGCCAGAGCTTGAGCCGCTCCTTCTTGTTGTCCGGCATTCCGCAGGCGTCCTTGAAACCGCGGAGGACGCATTTGTGGATCCGGCCGAGGAAAGCGACGCGCTGCTCCTCGGTCATGTCCTCGAGGTCGCAGTCGCCCTGGAGTCGGATCCAGTCGGGCTTCGCGAGGCTCCCGCCCTCGATCCGGCCGAGGAGCTTGTCGAGGTCCTCGAACGTCTTGGCGATCTTCAGTACTTCCTTGCGGGACATGGCAACTCGGCTCGATTCGCTAGGAAGAGCGCTCGCGCTCTTCGAGAAATTTCGTAAGGGAGCGGTGGACCTGTCGCGCGCGATCGCCGCGCCAGCCCTGCATCGAGGTCAGCACGAAATAGGCTTGTTGCGGAATCGCTTCGGCGCCCTTCTGCTTGATCGCTTCGAGCGCCTGCTCGGCGACCGAAACGACGACGCCGCTCGGGCATGAACGCGTCACGAACGTGATCGCTTCGATCACGCCGAGATCCCGATCGTAGTCGGGCGCTTCTTCGGCCTCAGTCGTGTCCGCGTTCGACGTCATCGGTTCGCGGGCATCCTCCCCCAATTCGCGGGACGATATCGCATCCGCGTGCCACATTCTTCGCACGGGCGGATCCCGCGCGCGAGCGACGCCGGTGACGAACCGCGCTTTGCGCTCGCCGCTCCGAATGATTTGGTGCTTCGTCGTGGAGGGGAGCGCGCGCGAGTCGAGTCGTGCGCGGCGGGTTGGCAAACACGCCACGGTCTTCCGGCGTCTTGCGCTGCCTCCCTGGACGTCGGATCTCGCGGGTCGGCTGGACGCGTCACGTGTCCGCAAAGGCGCGAGGGGCCGGAGCGATTCGCCCTTGCAGTCGGACTCGATCCCGACGGTGTCGACTCGTTGGTGCAGGGGCGCGCTCGTGGGCCGCCTGCACGTGCGGCGGTTTCGGCAAGGCCGGCGCCGTCGGGCAGGGGCGCTCGGTGCTGCCGGCGACGAGCGACCCGCTGGCGGGAGGCCGGTGAGCGACGCGGTCGCGAGCCGGTTTGCGGCCCCGTTCGCATGTCGACGGCCGTCTGTGCCCTTCCAGCCGGGCGATAAATCGAGGAGCCCAGTTTACCCCCAGGGGACTTATTTCGGATCAAAGTTGTCATGAATAGTGGGTTCAATGTCATTGATGACATTATTCAGGGTCGGCATCCTCTCGACATGCCGATTCTCGACCCCGCGCCGCGCCACATCGTCATGGTTGCTTTTCCGGGTGTTCAACTCCTCGACGTCGTCGGTCCGCTCGAGGTCTTCGCGGCCGCGAGTGAGGCGGTGCTCGAAGGTCCACCGAAGTCGGACGCGAGGGGCTATCGGCTGACGATCGTCGGTTCCGAGCCGGGGGTGGTTCGTGCTTCGTCCGGGCTCTCGCTCGGGGTCGACCGGGCCTACGAGGACCTCCCCGAAGAGATCGATACGCTGATCGTCGCCGGCGGCCATGGAACGGCCCAGGCCTTCGTCGACCCGCGCGTCGTTGGGGCCGTCCAACGCAGCGCCAAGCGTGCCCGCCGGACCTGCTCCGTCTGTACCGGCGCCTTCGTGCTTGCCGCCGCGGGTCTTCTCGAGGGGCGGCGGGCGACGACCCATTGGCGCAGCGTCGATCGACTCGCGCAGCTCTTCCCGAAGGTCGAGGTCGATCCGGATCCGATCTTCGTCCGGGACGGAAGCGTCTGGACGTCGGCGGGGGTCACGGCCGGGATGGATCTCGCACTGGCGCTGGTCGAGGACGACCTCGGTCGCGAGTGGGCGCTCTCCGTTTCCCGGCGGATGGTCTTCTTCCTCAAGCGGCCGGGCGGGCAGTCTCAGTTCTCCGCCCAGCTCGCGGGACAGGTGCCCGAGCGCGACCCGCTTCGCGAGCTACGGACCTGGATCGTCGAGCACCCGGCAGAGGATCACGCGGTGGCGCGACTCGCCGAGCGGGTGTCGATGAGCCCGCGGAACTTCTCGCGGGTCTTCGCCAGGGAGGTTGGGCAGTCGCCGGGTCGCTTCGTCGAGCGCGTTCGGGTCGAGTCCGCCCGTCGACGGCTCGAGGAGTCGTCCGGCTCCGTCGACGGAGTCGCCAGCGACGTGGGGTTCGGGACGGCGGAAACGATGCGCCGCGCCTTCCTTCGCCAGATCGGCGTGGGGCCTGCGGCCTATCGCGAGCGATTCCACGGCGCCTCGTGACGGGAATGGAAACCAGAGAGGAAAGGAGTCATGGCAGCGAAGAAGCGAACGATCGGGATCGTGCTCTTCGACGGAGCGGAGGAGCTCGACTGGGTCGGCCCCTTCGAAGTGTTCACGATGGCGCGTGAGGCGTCCGGGGAGAACGGTTCGGCGAGCGGGCTCGAGGTCGTCCTCGTGAGCGAGACGGGCGGAATCGTGAAGGGCGCGAAGGGGCTTCGGAACGAAGTGGATCACGCCTTTGCCGACGCGCCGCCCTTCGACGTCGTCCTCATCCCGGGCGGGATCGGCACGCGGACGGAGAGGAAGAACCCGGTCATGCTCGACTTCCTGCGCAAGCAGGCGGAGCGCGCAGAGTGGGTGACTTCGGTCTGCACCGGCTCGATCATCCTCGATGCCGCCGGCCTGACCGAGGGCAAGAAGATCACCACCCACTGGGGCTATCTGCCGACCCTCCGCGAGGATGCCGCGGGTCGCAGCGAGGTCCTCGAGAAGGTGCGCTACGTGAGGGACGGCAACCTGCTGACCGCCGCCGGCGTCTCCGCCGGGATCGACTCGGCGCTCTGGCTCGTGGGCGAACTCTACGGCGTCCCGCAGGCGCGCATCACCCAGAAGATGATGGAATACGATCCGGCGCCGCCGTACGCGGCCGAAGTCTGATCCGATCGCGCGCTTCGCCGGACCGTAGAAACGAAGGCCGCTATCTTGC
Source organism: Deltaproteobacteria bacterium (assembly GCA_002709835.1). Taxonomy (GTDB): domain Bacteria; phylum Myxococcota_A; class UBA9160; order UBA9160; family UBA4427; genus UBA4427. The sequence goes on along the minus strand of PAQX01000021.1, from coordinate 5,432 downwards.
AAAGGCTCGGGCGGAGCGCGTCGTTCGGGGGGCCGTCAGGGCTTGCGGAATCGAAGCGTCATCCGGTCGCTCTCGCCGATCGCGAGATATTTCTCCCGGTCCTCGTTGCCGAGGGTCAGAGACGGGGGAAGCGTCCAGACGCCCCGTGCGTAGTTGGCGCGGTCGTTGGGGTTCGCGTTGATCTCGCTCTTCGCGTCGAAGACGAAGCCGGCACCTTCCGCGAGCGCGATCACGGTCTCTTCTGAGACGTAGCCGTTGAACTTCGACGTGTCGGTTTCGGGGCCCGTACGATGCTGCACGACACCGAGCACGCCGCCCGGCTTGAGGACGGCGAAGAAAGCGGCATAGATCTCTTCTGCTGCGCCACTCCGTATCTGACCGTGGGTGTTCCGGAAGTTGAGTACGAGATCCAGGCTCTCGTCTCGACCGAGATGGATCTCCGGCGGATGGAGCACCGCGAGGTCGAGATCGCCATAGCGCTCGGGTTGCTCGCGGAACCGCGCGACCAGCGCTTCGTGGGCCCGCTTCGCGTAGTCCGAGAGTTCCGGGTTCGTCAGGTCGTAGGACGCGGCGACGTAGCGGCCGTGCTCGGCGAGGAGTGGCGCGAGGATCTCGGTGTACCAGATGCCTGCGCCGGGTTGGACCTCGAGGACCGCCATGCCCGGCTCGAACCCGAAGAAGCGGAGCGTCTCGACGGGGTGGCGATAGGCGTTTCGCGCAATGTTCTGCTCGCTTCGATGCGGATCCGTGGAGGCCCGCTCGATCGCGGCCGCCACCGGATCCGGCGCATCGGCATCCTGTCCGAGCAGTTGGCATCCCGCGCCGACGAGCGCGAGCGTCGCGAAGAAGAAGACGGAAGCGAAACGAGCCATGGGAACCCTCCGAGTCGAGCAAACGAAAGACCGCTCACGCACGGAAGTCTGCCTGCCCCCGAGCCCACCTTGCAACCGGCGAGGAAGCGCGCCTTCAGTCTAGGTCGGGCCCTCTCTCATCCCCGGAGAGGCCTCGGCCTAAGGCGTTCCATCCGGAAGGGTATGGCGAAAGGCGCCTCGCGCCGACTGAAACTAGTACCCGAGGTTGGAGGCCAACCACTTCTCGGCCTCGTCAGCCGAGAGGCCCATGCGCTCCGCGTAGTCCTCGATCTGGTCGCGTCCGAGTCGCCCGACCGTGAAGTAGCGGGCATCCGGATGGGCGAAGTAGAGGCCCGAGACGCTCGCCGCCGGGGTCATCGCGCAGGTCTCCGTCAACTCGATGCCCACCGACGGGGCGTCCAGCAGCGGGAAGAGCGTGCGCTTCGGTAGATGATCCGGACAAGCGGGGTAGCCGAAGGCCGGGCGGATGCCGCGGTAGCTCTCCGCGATCAGGTCCTCGTTGGAGAAGGCCTCGCCTGCGCCGTAGCCCCAGTCCTTCCGCGCCTGCGCGTGCAGGTACTCTGCGAAAGCTTCCGCGAGTCGGTCCGCGAGGGCCTTCACCATGATGGCCTTATAATCGTCGTGGTCCTTCTCGAAGCGGGCAGCGAGGTCGTCGGCCTCGAGACCGCTCGTGACCGCGAACGCGCCCACGTAGTCGGGGACGCCGTCTTCCTGGCTCGAGACGAAGTCGGCCAGCGATCGGTTCGGCTTGCCGTTCTGGGCGATGGCCTGCTGCCGCAGCATCGGGAATCGTGCGACCTCGCCGGCGAGATCCTCGTCTGCGTAGAGCACGACGTCGTCGCCGTCGCGTCGCGCCGGCCAGAATCCGTAGACACCGCGCGGCTTCAGCCACTGTTTCTCGATGATCTCGTCGAGTAGAGCGCGTCCGTTCTGGTAGAGCTCACGAGCGGCTTCGCCGACTTTCGGGTCGTCGAGGATCTTCGGGTACTTGCCCTTCAGGTCCCAGGTCGAGAAGAAGAAGGTCCAGTCGATGAACGGGTCGAGGTCCGCGGCGGTCACGTCGTCGACGATGCGCTTGCCCAGAAATGCGGGCCTGGCCGGCGCGGCGCCGAAGTCGAGCTTCTGGGCGTTCGCGCGTGCGTCCGCGATCGAGAGCAGGGGCTTCTCCTTCCGGCCCTCGTAGAGGGCCCGGAGCTTCTCCTGTTCTTCCTGATTGTCGGCCGCGAAGGCGGCCTTGCGTTCGTCCGAGAGCAGGTCGGAGACGACGTTGACCGAGCGCGACGCGTCGAGGACGTGCACGACCGGCTGCCCGTAATTCGGGGCGATCTTGACCGCCGTGTGCTGGCGGCTCGTCGTCGCACCACCGATCAGGAGCGGCAGCTCGAGCCCTCGCCGTTCCATCTCCTTGGCGACCGACGCCATCTCGTCCAGCGACGGCGTGATCAGACCCGAGAGGCCGATCATCTCCGCCCCTTCGGCGATCGCGGCATCGAGGATCTTGTCCGCGGGGACCATCACGCCGAGGTCGATGACTTCGTAGTTGTTGCAGCCGAGCACCACGCCGACGATGTTCTTTCCGATGTCGTGGACGTCGCCCTTGACCGTCGCCATCACGATCTTGCCCTGGCTGGACCCCTCGACCTTCTCGGCCTCGAGGTAGGGCTCGAGATAGGCCACCGCCTTCTTCATCGAGCGCGCGCTCTTCACGACCTGGGGCAGGAACATCTTGCCCGCGCCGAAGAGATCGCCGACGACGCGCATGCCGTCCATGAGCGGTCCTTCGATTACGTCGATCGGGCGACCGAGCTTCTGGCGCGCTTCTTCGGTGTCGTCGTCGATGTAGTCGACGATGCCGTGGATGAGGGCGTGCGAGAGGCGCTCTTCGACGCTGCCTTCGCGCCAGGTGAGATCGACTTCCCGCTTCTTGCCCGCGCCCTTCACCGTATCGGCGAACTCGACCATCCGCTCGGTCGCGTCCTCGCGGCGGTTGAAGAGGATGTCCTCAACGTGCTCGAGGAGATCCTTCGGGATGTCCTCGTAGAGTTCGAGCTGGCCAGCGTTCACGATGCCCATATCCATGCCGGCCTGGGTCGCGTGGTAGAGGAAGGCCGAGTGGATGGCTTCGCGGACGCGGTTGTTGCCCCGGAACGAGAAGGACAGGTTCGAGACGCCGCCGGAGATGTGGACGCCCGGGCATCGCTCCCGGATCTCGCGACTGGCCTCGATGAAGTTCTTCGCGTAGTCGTCGTGTTCCTCGATGCCCGTCGCGATCGCGAGGATGTTCGGGTCGAAGATGATGTCTTCCGGCGGGAAGCCGGCCTGTTCGACGAGGATCTCGTAGGAGCGCTCGCAGATCTCGATCTTGCGCTCGGTCGTGTCGGCCTGGCCCTCTTCGTCGAAGGCCATGACGACGACGCCGGCGCCGTAGCGACGGATCACCTTCGCCTTCTCGAGGAAATCCGCTTCACCTTCCTTGAGAGAGATCGAATTCACGATCGCCTTGCCCTGTACGCAGCGCAGGCCTGCCTCGAGCACGCTCCACTTCGAGCTGTCGATCATGATCGGGATGCGGGCGATTTCGGGCTCACTCGCGATCAGGTTCAGGAAGCGAGTCATCGCCGCTTCGCTGTCGAGCATGCCCTCGTCCATGTTCACGTCGAGGATGTTCGCGCCGCCCCGGACTTGGTCGAGCGCGACTCCGAGGGCGGAGTCGTAGTCGTCGGCCTCGATCAGCTTTCGGAACTTCGCCGAGCCGGTCACGTTGGTGCGTTCGCCGATCATCTGGAAGTTGGAGTCTGGCCGGATGACCAGGGTCTCGAGGCCGGAGTAGTAGGTTACTTCCTCGTCTTCCCGAGGGAGCGCGCGCGAGGGGACGCCCTCGACGGCTTCTGCGATTGCCTGAATATGGGGCGGGGTTGTTCCGCAGCAGCCGCCGACGATGTTTACGAGCCCGCTCGTGGCAAATTCGCCGACGAGTTCTCCGGTGTAAGAGGGCTCCTCGTCGTACTCGCCGAAGGCGTTGGGCAAGCCCGCGTTCGGGTAGGTAGAAACGCAGCAGTCAGCGATCTTGGAGAGTTCCGCGACGTAGGGTCGCATGTTCGTGGCGCCGAGGGAGCAGTTGACACCGACTGAGATCGGATTCGCGTGGGCGACGGAGCGCCAGAATGCGTCGAGTGTCTGTCCCGAGAGCGTGCGACCGCTCGCATCCGTGATCGCGACGGAGATCATCAGCGGAAGCCGGATGCGGCTCGCCTCGAAGGCTTCGTCGATCGCGACGAGCGCGGCCTTGGCGTTCAGGGTGTCGAAGATCGTTTCGACGAGGAGAATGTCCACGTCGCCCTCTATGAGGGCGTCGACCTGTTCCCGGTAGGCCCGCTGGAGTTCGCTGAAGGTCAGGCTGCGCGCCGCAGGATCGTTCACGTCCGGAGAGATCGAGAGGGTCTTTGGCGTGGGGCCGACAGAACCAGCGACGAAGCGGAGCTTCGACGGGTTCTTCGCTGTCCATTCATCGGCGGACTCCGCCGCGATCCGAGCGGAGGCAAGATTGAGATCCCGCACCGTGTGCTCGAGTTCGTAGTCGGCCTGCGAGATCGCGTTCGACCCGAAGGTGTTTGTCTGGGCGAGATCTGCGCCGGCCTCGAAGAAGTCGTCGTGGATCTTCCGGATGACGTCAGGGCGCGTTAGGGAGAGGAGCTCGTTGTTGCCATTCAACTCGATTGAGTGCGAGGTGAAGTGATCGCCGCGAAAGTCCTTCTCTTCGAGCCCGAATCCCTGGATCATCGAGCCCATGGCGCCGTCCAGCACGAGGATCTTCTCGCGCAGCAGTGCTTTCAGGATTTCGATGCGTTCGGGACGAGCAGGGCGAGCGGTCGACATGGGCGGGGCTCCGGTGCCACGCAGGGCGGCGCGTCGGCCGCGGATCAGGCACGGCCGGTTCGAGCGCTCGAAGGTAACATCAGGACATGCGGATATCCAGATATAGAGAGTGAGTCGAGGCGTTTCCCGCGGGGGGTAGGGGTAAGTCGCGCGCCCGTGCGCACGCCCTGCGTCTATAGTGCGGAGGGACGGCGTGAATCCCGAAGCGGGACGGATCGGAAGGCATGGGAGAGCTGCGGGAGTTCCTGGCGCGACCCGATGTGGTCGAGCGATGCGTGATCGGCGGCCGCTTCGGCGTGATGGCCTACCACGGCGGAAACCTCGAGCGGACGACGGACGCCGTTGCGACCGAGGTCGCCGAACGGACCGGGGCCTCCCTCTACACCGTTGCCCAGGCCGCCCCGAGCCGGACGCATCTTGCTTCCACGGCCTTCGACCCGGCCCACTCGGAGGCGCTCGCCCGATTCCTGGATCACGTGGATGTCGTGATCACCGTCCACGGGTATGGGCGTCGTCGGCTCCGCCACCACCTTCTACTCGGCGGGGGGAATCGGGCGCTCGCGCGTCACGTCGCGGGACATCTGCGACGCGACCTCCCCGCACGCTACGTCGTGCTCGACGACCTCGAACGGATTCCGAACGAGCTCCGCGGACAGCACGATCGAAATCCCGTCAATCGCCCTC
>PAQX01000020.1 GCA_002709835.1 Deltaproteobacteria bacterium | reverse complement strand
GGGCTGGAGCGACGAGGATTTCTTCCAGCGCTGGGCCGAGCACACCCGCGACTTCGACCTCGTCGACCACCCCTACATCACGAAGAACCGACTGATTCTGATCGGCGGCGACACGCCTTACGTCGGCATCGCCGAGAATCACTGGCCCGACGCCGACAGCCTCGCCAGGACGAGCGCTTTCTATGAAGAGACCGAGCGCGGACGGGCCCATTGGGCAGATCTCGCCGAGTTCATGGACATCGACCACTCGCCGACGGTCGTCGTCCGCGGAGAGGTCGACGTCTCGCCGGAAGGCATTCGCACGCTCTTCCCACCCGCGGTCGACGAGTGAGCTCGGGGAACGCGATCGATCTCCCGAACGCGCTCGCAGACTGGGTCACGTCGGAGACGGGCGAACCCCTCCTCGCGGCGGCCCCCCATCGCGCGGGCGCCAGCCGATCGGCCTGGAGAATCGAGACCGGGTCCGAGAACGCCCCACGCTCGCTCTTTCTTCTCCAGGACAGAAACCGCGGCGGGGGGAGCGCCCGCGACGCGGCCGTTCTCCGCGCCCTGGGCCCGACCGAAGTGCCCGTTCCGGAGGTCGTGGCCATCGACGCCGACCACGGGGCACTTCTGCTCACCCGCCTCGCCGGCGAATCCAGCTTCCCCGACGTCGAGGACCCCGCGCATCGCGAGCCGATCGCCCGGCACCTCATGTCGCTGACGACCCGCCTGCACGCCCTCGATCCGAAGTCCCTTTCCATCCCCCACCTCGCGTTGCCCGCAACCGCCGAGGACTGCGCACGCGACACCCTCGCACAGACCCGCGGAGCACTCGCGGGACTCGGCGAAAACGCCGATCCCTTCTTTGCCTTCGCTCTGGACTGGCTCGAAAACCACGTGCCCGACCGGGTCGAACGCTTCTCGCTCGTCCACAGCGACATGGGGCCGGGAAACTTTCTCCACGAGCAGGATCGCATCACGGGAATCGTCGACTGGGAAGTCGCGCACTTTGGGGATCCGATGGAGGATCTCGCTGCCATCGCGATTCGCGACATGGCGACACCGGTCGGTGATCTGGCGCAACGCTTCGCGGAATATGAAGCAGCCGGAGGGCAACGGATCGACCTTCGTCGCATCCATTTCTATCGCGCACTCGTCCTCGTTCGGAACAGCGTGATGATCGGCCTCGGCCTCGCCCATCCGACGCCCACGATGGACGTCAGAGAGATGACCCTCTACCAGACGCTCCTCATGCGCGCGGCCACTCTCGTCCTCTGCGACAACCTGGGCATCGAACGTCCGGCGTCTCCCGACGAGACCGATCCTGGAGTCCCGGAGCAGAGCCTCGAGGGTCGAGCCACGGAGCACGCACTCCGCTTGCTCCGGCTCGCGCGAGATCGCCGGTCGTTGATGGGGGCACTCTATTCGAGACTTCCCCAACCCCTGGAGCCGTCATGATCGGTCGAGATCCGAAGCTCGTCGTCGACGCCGTAGACGAGTCCTTCCACCCACCGACCTCGCCCGACCCGAGCTGGATCGAGACGATGTGGTTCCCCTTCTGGGTGCCGGCGGAGTCGATGACGGGCTCGATCCGCGTGCGCCTCAGCCCGAATCTCGGCGAACTCGAGGTGACGATCGCGGGCTGGCGTGGCGATTCGGAGGGCCTCTTCGGAGACCGCTTCACCGTGCCGATCGAAGGCACGCCGAATCTTCTTCATCTCGACTTCGGAGAGCGTCTCCAGATCGACTGCCTCGAAGCCCTTCGCCGCCACCGGATCCGTCACAAAGGTCGAGGCGTCGAACTCGACCTCCTCTTCGAGGCGATCATGCCGCCCAACCCCGTGGCACCAGAAGCCTCTCCGGGCATGTTCGCTGGGCACTTCGAGCAGCCGGGACGCGTCACGGGAACGCTCGTCCTTCGCGGACGCGAGATCGCGATCGACTGCCACTCGATCCGGGACCACTCCTGGGGCCCCCGCCAGATGCCCGAACGTCTACGCCTCGGCAACGCCTACGCGACCGCCCCCACGCTCGCCTTCTTCGCCTACGTCAATCCGACGGCCGAAGGAGTCGAACGGATCACGCATGGATATCACTTCGAAGGCGGCGTCGAGGCCGCGCTCGTCGAGGGTCTGCGCGAAACGAGGCTCCGCGACGGGCTCCCGGAGTCGATCCGAATCTCGGCCGTCGATGCCGCCGGACGAAGCCTCGAGATCGAAGGCACGTGCGTCAACACCATGGCTTCCAACGCCGGCAACGGAGTCTACGCGACGCTCAACCTGGTCCGCTGGTCGTACGGCGGGGGAGAGATCTGGGGCGAGAACCACGATGTCTGGAACGAAGCGGACTGGCTGGCCGCCGGACGTCGCAAGCTCTGATTTGCGAAGCGTCTACTTCGCGTTCGCCTCGAAGTCCTGAAGGATCATGTCGGGGGTGACCTCGACGACGACGTTCATGTCCTTGTCGTAGGCATCGTACAGGACGGCGTCGGGGCCGCCGCCGTGCATGCTGAAGAAGGCCACGCCGCCGTCCGGCCCCCCACGCTCCATGTGGGGCATCGTGTCGGGTCCCTTGGACAGACCGTGTTCACCGGCACGCCGGATCCGCGGCTCCGTCGCCCGTTTGCCGTTCTCGTCGTAGTCGTAGAAGTGCTGTTCGCCTTCGAGGACGATGCAGGTCGTCGAGGCGATGTGGCGATGGACCATGCAGTGGCCCCCGTCCTTCCCCCAGCGAACCAGGAGGTCGAGGGTCCCTCGCTCTCGGTCGTAGTCGAGGATGGTCTGATCGTGATGGACCAGGTAGCCGTGATCGTCCTCGTAGTGGAACTCCTGCCACTTGTACTTCGTCAGGTCGAGTGCGCCGTCGAGATCGATCGTGGCCAGGTTCCCTGTTGCAATCGTCAAATTGGAGGAAGCGAAGACGCTATCGCCCCTGTCCAGGAGAATCCATCGATCCCGCCGGGACCGAACGCCTCTCGTCTCCTCCCATCGCTATCCTGCGGCCGAAACCTTTCATGGAGGGCAGCGTGTCCGAAGATCGATCCAGCCAGCGCCTACGCGGCCAACGCGTGCTCGTCACCAGCTGCGAGACCTACATGGGGCCCACCATCGTGGATCTCTTCCGCAGCGAAGGGGCGGACGTGATCGCCGACCCGGGGTCGCTCCTCGGACCGGACGAACCCGCAGCGCTCGTCGAACGCGCGGGCCCGATCGATTCCCTGATCGCGAATCTCGACCTGCCCGCCTACGGAGCGCGCGTTCGGGACATCGAGGACGCGGAGTGGCTCGCAGGCTTCGATGCCATGGTCCACCCACTGATGCGGCTCGTCCGCGCAGCGACTCCCGGCATGATCGAGCGCGGCGGCGGGTCCATCGTCGCCCTCACCTCTTCCTCGCCGCTTCGGCGGATGAACCCCCACGCGACCAGCTACGTCGCCGCGCGCGCCGCCCAGAACGCGTTCGTCCGCTCGGCGGGACACGAACTCGCCGCTCTCGACGTCCGACTCAACGCGATCGCCCAGAACTTCGTGAAGAACGACACCTACTATCCCCCGGCGATTCAGGAGAACGAGAAGTTCAAGACGCGGCTCCAGAGCGAGGTGCCGGCGCAGCGCCTCGGCGAGCCGAACGAGACCGCCGAGCTCGCGCTCTTTCTGGCGAGCCGACGATCTTCATTCATCTTCGGCCAGGTGATCAGTCAAGACGGCGGTTGGTCCTGACACCGATCGGTCGCGCCAGGAAGGATCCGCATGCTGCTTGAGAACAAGGTCGCCCTCGTCACCGGAATCGGCCCCGCCATGGGCCGATCCATCGCGAGACAATTCGCCCGGGAGGGCGCCCGGCTCGCCCTCGCCGCACGACGTGAGCCCCGCCTCGAGGCCGTGGCCGAAGAGATTCGGGCGGCCGGCGGCGAGGTCCTCGCCGTTCCGACCGACATCACCGACCGCGCAGCCTGTGCACACCTCGTTGCCATGACGATCGAACGTTTCGGCCAGATCGACATCCTCGTCCAGAACGGTCACTTCGACGGCGACTACAAGATCGTCGCCGACTCGGATCCCGACGACTGGCGTGCGATCATGGAAGTGAACCTCTTCGGAGCACTCCATCTCGTCCAACTCGTCACACCCTCGATGCGCCGCCGCGGCGACGGACGGATCGTGCTGATCAACACCGGTGCCAGCACTGACCCGCCCCCGACCCTCGGCGCTTATGCCGCCTCGAAGGCGGCACTCGCGAGCCTCGTCCGCACGATCGCCGTCGAGCTCGGTCCGGAGGGCATCCGTGCGAATGGAGTCCAGCTCGGTCCGGTGAAGGGGGAGAACTGGGACAGCTGGATCGAATCGGGATCGAAGGAGGCTGGCATGACGCCGGAGGAGTTCGAGCGCGACCAGTGCAAGGACGTCCCGCTTCGCATGGTCCCAACCGCCGACCAGTGTGCCGGTACCGTCCTCTATCTCGCCTCGGACCTGTCCCAGCCCGTCACGGGTCAGAGTGTCGCGGTGAATGGAGGGCGCTGGTTCGTGTCGTGATCGCGCCGGTCGCGGTCGGGCCGGTCCGGGTCGGTTCGTGCTCCCATCCGGTTCGCGGTGTACGATTGAGCGCTCGCGAGCAGCGTCCGCTTCGCGAGTGCATTCACGAGAGGGGTGGGATCGATGGAACAGCGTCAGGCGAATGGAACGACGATGACTCGACGAATCGGCCACTCGATTACGACCGCAACCCTACTCCTCGTCGGCGCGACCGAACGGGCTTTCGCCCACGCGGGGCATCCCGAGGCTGCCGCGGGCCCGGCGCACAGCCATGGCGGAATCGAACTCGGCGCGTTGCTTCTCGCGACCGCGCTGGGGTTGGCCCTCTGGCGGGCTCTCGCCGCGAGCGACACCTGACGCTCGTTCGAAGCGTCAACAATCCGCTGCACGGCTCTTCCCGGAGGCGGGGACGTCGTTAAGGTTCAGTCAATCCGCCGGTTCCCCCTCCGGCCCACCTCGTCGCGCCCGTGCCGTGGTGATCCTCTTGACCCGTTCATTCCTCTCCATCTTCTTTCTCGCCCTGTTCCTCGCTTCGGAGGCGCAGGCCGGGCTGGCCACCTTCGCGGTCGGGGCCGACTCGACCTTCATCAACGTCTTCACGCGGGAGAGCCGCCGGAACGGCGAGAAAGTGGGTCGCGTTCGCGTCGACCTCCGCAAGATCGAGGCGCTCTGTCGAGACCGGGACGGCGCCTTCGAAGGGTTCGTTCGCCTCGTGCCGGAGGGCCGCGTGCGCGGGAACGAGGTCGCCATCGAGTGCCTGCAGCGTGCCGAAGACCCGCGCATGGCGGCGGTTCGAGCCGAAGGCGCTCCCGCGAAGCGCTGAACCGCGAATCCGAGCCAGCAATACAGCTTTCTGCCCGGCACTCGCCCGTGCGGCGTCGTGCCTCATCGGGAGAGAACCTCGATCTTGATTACTTTCGCCCGCCCTCTTCCCACCGTCTAACTACCGTCTAAGGTTCGTCTAAGATCCCGCAGAACGCGGCTTAGGAGAATCGATGGCGACGCAGATCACGACGATGGAAGAGGGCCGCGGATGGCCCCTCACGGATGGGCTCACGCCCGTGGCCGACCGGATTAGAGAACGAATCCAGAGGGCCGGGAAGCGCTTCCACGCGAACGACAACATTCAGGAGTTCGTCGAGGAAGGGGAGCTGCCGGAGCTCGAGGCGGAAGTCGCCGAGAAGATGAAGGCCGTTCTCGAAACGCTCGTGATCGACACGAGAAGCGACCACAATACGCGCGAGACCGCGCAGCGTGTGGCCAAGCTCTACGTGCGTGAGGTTTTCGGCGGCCGCTACGTCGCACCGCCCAAGGTCACCGAGTTCCCGAATGCCGCCGGCCTGAACGAGTTGATGATCGTCGGCCCGATCACCGTGCGAAGCGCCTGCTCCCACCACCTCTGCCCCATCATCGGTCGAATATGGGTCGGCGTCATGCCCAACGAACACTCAGAGCTGATCGGGCTCTCGAAGTACGCTCGATTGATCGAATGGGTGATGTCGCGACCGCAGATCCAGGAGGAAGCGATCGCGCAGGTCGCGGATCTCCTCCAGACCAAGATGCAGCCCGATGGGCTCGCCGTCGTGATGGAAGCGGATCACTCCTGCATGCAGTGGCGCGGCGTCAAGGACATGGACTCGAAGATGACGAACAGCGTGATGCGCGGTTCGTTCCTCGACTCCCCGGAGCTCCGCCGCGAATTCCTCTCTCTCCTCCACGGTCGAATCTCAGGCTGAGCCAGCCCCGCGTTCGCGGAGAATCAAGAAGGGAGAGCGCATGCTGAATCGCCTGGTCTACGCGAGCTACTCCGTGGAGACGATGAACGAACGGATGATCCAGACCGTCCTCGAGCAATCACGGCTTTCGAACGCCGAACACGGCGTGACGGGGATGCTCTGCGTCGATCCGCGACGCGATCTCTTCCTCCAGGTTCTCGAAGGATCCCGAAGCGCGGTCAACCAGCTTTACGCGAACATCATTCGCGATCCGCGTCATGTTCAGGTCACCCTCCTCGCCTACGAGGAGATCGCCGAACGGAGCTTCTCCGCCTGGCGCATGGGCTCGACCGACCTGGCGAAGGTGAATCCGGGCGTCGTGCTCCGCTTTTCGGAGACCGAACACTTCGATCCCCTCACGATCCCCGGCACGGCGGCGCTCGCGCTGGTCCAAAAGGTCGCCGGCGTCGGCTCGAACGAGGGGAAGTAGCGCGCGATCACGCTTCGTCGTCGACAGTCGCCCGCGCGGGTCGAACGAGAGCCAAGGGATGGCAGAGCGGCATTCCAGCGGCGGGAACGTGGCGTTCGTACCGTACTCCGAGATCGGGCCGGACACCCGCCCTGTGGTCGTGCCCAGTGGTGAGATCGAGCCGGCCGGTTCGCGGTTCGCGCCGAGAGCATAGGATCCGCTTCGCCTTCCTCGGAACGCAGCTCACCGGGATGACGTTCCCCCTCACGCTCAAGGATGGGGTCAGAACCGCGAGGCCAAAGAACGAGGCATCACGGCGGGCTGACGGGGAACCTCCTCCACGAGGACACCGTGACCGCGACCTCGATGGGGCCGATCGTGGACCGGACGCGAGAGCACCTCTCGAGCATCGACGTAGCGATCCTCCGGGCACGAAAGACCTAGCTCCAGACCTTCGACAACGTCGAGTCCGGACGCCCGCCTTTGGGCGATGCGCTCCCCCGAAGATCTGAGCGAAGCCCATCCGATCGAAGAAATCCGACGCCTCACAATCAAGGGGACACTCACCCATCTCCAGCGCCTCGAGATGGCCGCGGGCGATCCAGCATCGGCTGCGGTGTGGATGTCCTACCTTCGAATGAGCTGAAAGATCCGAATGCGGGCACTTCAACACACACGCAATCAGCCGAGGCCTCCATGGACGAGCTGCGAGAAACGACCGAACGCCTTGCCATTCAGCGACTGATCGCCCTTTACGCCCAGCTCCTCGATAGCGGGCGCCTGGACGACTGGGGGCAGCTCTTCATCGAAGAAGCCCGCTTCCGCGTCTACGGTCGGACCTGCGCGTCCCGCGCGCGTATCGTGGCCGAAATAGGCGGCATGCAGCCGTCTCCGGATCGCCCAGCCAAACACCTCTGCCTGCTGCCTGTCATCGATCTCAAAGGTGACGACCGCGCTCTGGCCTGGACCGACTTTTCGGTCTCCACCACGAACGAGTCGGGCGAACTCCTGGTCGCGACCATCGGACGCTACCACGACGAGCTGGTCCAGGAAGGCAAGCGCTGGCGCTTCGCAGCGCGAACGATCGTAATGGCGGGGGAACTCCTGCCGGATGGTGTTGTGCCAAGCCCCGTGTGTTGACAATTATGGACGCCAAGCGCCCCGGACCCTAAGGGCGAGGCCCCAAAAGAGGCTGAAGCCGCACCTTCGGGCGGATCCTCCTCGGCTCCCTCGACATAGACCGTCCGAGAACGCGCCGGGCACTGCTGATCTTTCGGAGCTTCGAGCGCGAAGCGGCTAGGCAATCCCCTCGACGCGCAAAACCCGGAAAGTATTCCCGGCGCTGCGAGCGGCCCCAGCGCTTTGCCGGCACGAGCAATCACGGGGAGTACCCCGTTACGAGCAGAATCCGAAGCCCCCTAACGGAGAGCGCCCGCCGCGATTTCGCGACGGGCGCTCCCTCTTTCTTCGATCTCTGCGGAACTCTTCTCAGTTGAAGTAGTTCACCACCAGCCCCATACGGAGCTTGTTGCTCGTGTCCCGGTTCGCGTAGCGATTGATCTTGAACGTGTACGTCCCGGTCGTGGTCGGCTCGAACTCAACGGACTCGAAGTTGTTGTCCCAGGAGAGCGAGCTGCCCACCAACGCACCGCTCGGATCGTAGACTCGAAGATCGAGATCCATACCGATCGCGTGGGCATCGGTGCGGTGCGCGTAGGTGTAGGTTCCCCGAGTCAGCCAGCTCAGCACCACCCGAACCGAGTCCCAGGAGTTGCTGATCGTGAGCGTTCGCTCGATGTAGCCATCCGAGGAACCGTCGGCGCTGTCCCAGCTGGAGAAGGCCCCGTTGCCTCCGCTCCACCAGAAGTTGTGGCCGTTGTAGTGGCCGCTCAGGAAGTCGATTCCTCCGAGGCCCACCCGGTCGGCACCGCCCGAGATCACGTCCGTCGCGCCCGAGAGGATCTTCGCCTTGACCAGATGCGGCTTGAACTTCAGCCAGGTCGAGTCCGACATCTGGTCGGCCGCGAAGGCAGCCGCGTGCGGCGCCGACATGCTGGTCCCGCTCATGGTGAAGCCGCCCGCCGTGATGTCCGTCCCCGGAGCCGAGATCTCGGGCTTCTCTGCGCCAATCGCCGGGTCCACGAAGGACGAGGAACCCGCGATCGTGTCCGTCGTGTGGTCGTAGTTACCGACGGTGATCAAGTTGAGGCCCTTTCCGGGCGCGCTCACGTTTCCGCTCCCACTCCCGTTATTTCCTGCGGACTTGAAAGTCGGAATCATATGGGTGTAGGCAAAGTCATCCCAATCGCGGTCGGTCGTCGAGTAACTATCGGAATCACCCGATCCGTTAGAGCGCGTCACGACCTGGATCTGCGGCCCCTCGACCTCTGCGAAAATGTCGAAGGGGAAGAGATCGTTGAGCATGGCCCCGTAGAGATCGGAGAAGGTCGGCAGCACCGCCCCACCCCGGCAGTAGAGATAGTTGTCGGGTGCCGCCGCCTTGAGGATCCCCCCGACGTTCCGGGAGTGGTTGGTCTCGGACCCGGCCAGCCGCTGGTAGTTGCTGAAGCGCGACTCCTGAGCACAACCGGACTCGGTCATGTAGATCCCGACGCCACTCGCCCGGCGAGTCGCGTAGGGCAGCGCCCAGTTCGTCAGGTTCGTNTCCAGCATCGCGCTCGCGATTTCGTCCGAGGGCTNCGCGTACGCCTCGATGCCCTGCACCACGCCGTCCTGCGNTTCCGCCAGCCGAGCGATCTCCGAAGGCGTCAGNTCGACGACCAGAGTCGTGCTGGTCGACTCGAGGGCCTCGGNCAGCCCCGGGGCCTGACCCAGACCGTTCGCTTCCGCCCAGGCCTGCAGCCGCTTGCTGTATTCAGGTACCTGCTCGGCGAACCTCTTGCGAGAAGCCATGGCCTCGTTCGCCTCGTGTCGGTTCAGCTCCTGCTCCGAGACCTTCTGGCCGTTGACCCGCGCCAGGAGGACTCGACCTTCGGTCGTCCCCACCTCGCCCGTCTGCGGGATCTCCTCGCTCTGCTCCTCGGGGAAGGCCAGTGCGATCTGGACACGAAGGGGCTCGCCCCCCGAGCGGGCCATCTGCTCCTGGAGCTCGATGTCGATCATCGGTGCGACCACGCTGGGCAGCTCGGTTTCGCTCACCTCTTTGCCCGATTCGTCGAGGATGACCGTCGAGACCTGACCGTTGGCGTCCTGCCGCTTCTCGAAAACGAAGACCTGACCGTCGAGGCTACGCGTCTTGCGGGCGAGCACCTCGGCCGGACCCGCGAGGCGGCCCGCAGTGCAGGCCGGCTGACCGGCAGCGACGTCGATCGTCGGGTCTGCGCAGGCGAGTCCCGAAGGGCCAGGGACACTCCCGAACCTGGCCGCAAAAGCCGCGAAGTCTGTCGTCGACGTCGAGCCGTTGCCGTCGTGATCCGTCGCGAGGTTCGCCGAAGCGCCGATGAAAGCGTCGTAGAAGACT
Source organism: Deltaproteobacteria bacterium (assembly GCA_002709835.1). GTDB lineage: Bacteria > Myxococcota_A > UBA9160 > UBA9160 > UBA4427 > UBA4427. The sequence continues at coordinate 16,815 of PAQX01000020.1, read as the reverse complement.
CCGAAATCAGTCGTCGAGACGATGCCGTTGTTGTCGTAATCGGGGTCGCAGGCGTTTCCGAATCCGTCGCCGTCGGAGTCGACCTGGTTGTCACCGCTCGCGGCCCCGTTCGGGACCTCGACACAGTTGTCGAGGGTGTCTAGAACACCATCGCCGTCACGGTCACCCGTAGACTGGGCCCCGGCCACGCCTGCGGCGAGGGTCATGAGGAGCGTGAGGCCGCGAACGGGGCCCTTCAGAGAATTACGTCGATTTGACCGGAACATGGTGAAGTCTCCTTATCCAGGCGCTTGCATCGCGCCCTTTCTGAATGAGGAGACGGAAGAGAGAGACGATTCGTATCGGGGAAAATCGGGAGAAACTCCTTTGGGGGCCACTGGCGCCCCGGAAGGCGCGAGGCGCCCTGCGCTTTCCGTGTCTGTCGCCATTGTGTTTTGGACAGAAAATACGGCTCGTCGCGAGGCAGTCTCGAGCTCTGCATCTGGCCGCGATCGACGGGTCCTGCGCGTGGCGTACATCCGAGCCGATGGCGTGCCGGCCCTTGCGGCGGGTTCGCACCCCTCCAGATGAACCCGCCCCTCTACAAGGTTCGGGCGATCTTCGGCATCCTCGCTGGAGGGATCCGAGGGAGAGCAGTTGGAACGAGAATTTTCGATAGAGGAGCTACGAATCCTCGGCATGCGCTCGGCCGACGCCCTCGCGGAAGCCCTCGAAGCGGGCGACCGCGAGGCCGCGCTCGGCTTCGTGAAGCGCCTGCGCCGTGAGGTGCTGTCGATGATTCGGAACTACGCGGGCTGGGAAGAGACCCTCCTCGCCTGGGTCGAGCGGGAACGCGAAGGCCACGACCGGAGCGAGGTGCTCGCGGCCATCGAAGACTTCGACGCGGCCCCGGAACGCGGCGGAGATCCGAGCGACCCCGCCCCGCGGTGGAAGGAGGAAGCCTCCGCGATCTTTGCGGCGCTCGAGTCGGGGGACGACGCGGCGACGATCGAACGAGCCCGCGCCCTGCACGACAACGCGCTCCTCCATCACGATCGTGGCATGTCCCGGGTCTCCGCGATCCTCTCGTGGATCGGCCGCGAAGCCGGGATCGAGGGAATCCAGGCCGCCCTCGGCGAAGCGATGTCCGGGGACATGATCGGTCACGCGTCTTTCCGGGAGCGCGCGGAAGCGTTGACCCACTTCACCCGGGTCCATCTCCAGCCCGTCCCGCTGAAAGAGGACGACGAGAAGTTGACCTTCGCCTGCGCGATCTGCCCGAGCGGCGGCCGGATGATCGCGGCGGGCCACTATGCGTCCCCACGCGACGATCTGGTCGTGAAAGGACCGCATCCCCTGACCTACGGACGCGACGAGATCCCCGTCTATTGCTGCCACGAACCGATCATGGAGATCGACTCGATCGAGAAGACCGGCGTGCCGCTCTTCGTCGTCGAGCCTGCCGAACGGCTCGGTTTCGAGACCTGCAAAACGTATCTCTACAAACGTCCCGAAGACATTCCTGCGAAGTACTACGAACGACTCGGACTCCGGAAGCCCGAGACCCTCAACAAGGACGAATCCCGATGAGCGACGCCGACGACCGATTCGCGATCATCGCCACCCTCGACCGATACGCGGAATGCCTGGACCAGCGCGACTGGCCGGGCCTCGCCGACGTCTTCACCCAGGACGTCGAGATCGACTGGGTCGAGTGGAAGCAGAAAGGGCTGGCCGAATCGACTGGATCGATCCGGAGCTATCTCGACGGCTGTGGCCCGAGCCAGCATCTGCTGGGCAACTACCGGATCGAACTCGATGGAGACTCGGCCCGGAGCAAGCACTACTGCCGGGTGATGCACATGGGCAAGGGCGACCAGAAGGGCAAGACCTACGAGAGCTGGATCGAATACCAGGACGAGCTCGTCCGAACCGAGGCGGGGTGGCGCAGCCGACGCCGAACCTGCGTCGCGATCATGGAAGAGGGCGACCGCGCGGTTCTCGGCCCAGCCTGACCCCCGATGCCCCAGGAACGGAACCTCCCTTCCCGACGATCTCCGGGCGAGCTACCCGTTGGTCCCTTCCAGGACGAACCATGAGCGCCCCCCTCCAGTACAGCCCCTTCGATCCGGCGATCTTCGACGACCCCTACCCGGTCTACGCACGCCTGCGCGCCGAGAGTCCGGTCCACTATGTCGAGGAGTTCGACTGCTGGGCCTTGTCCACGTTCGAAGACGTCTGGAACGCCTGCCAGTCGCCGGACCTCTACACCGCCGAGAAGGGCACGACCGCGGGCCACGTCCTCCAGAACGTCGTCGAGGTCTTTCCGGCCCTCGACATGATGGATCCCCCGCGCCACACCGAGCATCGCGCGCTCGTGAGCCAACGCTTCCTGCCCGGATTCGTGAAGCGCTTCGAACCGACCCTCCGGAAGATCGTCCGCGACCGACTCGAGATCGCGCGCGGCCAGGGCCGGGTCGACGTGGTGAAAGAGCTCGGGAGCCATCTCTCGACCGGGGCCGTCTGCCGGATCCTCGATTTTCCCGAAGCGGACGGAGACATGCTTCGGGGCTGGGTCGAAGCCGTGTTCTATCGCGAGCCCGGGCAGATCGGAATCACCCAGGCGGGGATCGACGGCTTCGCGAACCTCGACGCCTATTGTCTCGAACTCGTGCGGGCACGACGCGCGTCGGGGGAGGAGCGGGACGACATCCTCGGTCGCTACCTGGGAGCCCAGGTGGCCGAGGGCCCGATGAGCGACGACAAGGTCGCGTCGCTCATGAAGGAGCTGGTGGTCGCGGGGACCGAGACCCTGCCGAAGATGCTCGCGGCGACGCTGCTCCGACTCGGTGAACGACCCGATGCACGGCGCGAAGTGATCGACGATCCGACGCTCCTGCTGGACGCGTTCATGGAAACGGTCCGCTTCGACATGCCGACCCAGTTCATGGCCCGCGTCGCGAAGATCGACACCGAGATCCGCGGCGTGAAGGTCCGCGCAGGACGGCCCATCCTGCTGCTCTACACGAGTGCGAGCCGCGACGAGGCGGAGTTCCCGAACGCCGACACCTGGGATCTCCACCGGCGCGCGCCCCGGACCGTCGGCTTCGGCCATGGCACCCACGCCTGTCTCGGCCGCCACGTGGCGCGACTCGAAGCCCGCGTCGCCCTCGAAGAGATCCTCTCGGCGATGCCCGACTACACCGTCGACCTGGCGTCCGCCGAACGCCTGTACACCGAATACGTCCAGGGATTCGCCTCCCTGCCCATCGAGTTCGAGCCCTACTAGAGCCCGCCTCGTTCCCGCTCGCCGCTCCGCGCGGCCAGGAGTTCCGACCCATGTCCAGCGACAACCCTGCCCTGCTCTCCCTCGAGGAGGCTTCGACCCGACTGCTCTCCCCGGGCAGCCCCTTCGAGCTCACCGAGGAGGAAGTGCTCGGCGAAACGATGCAGGTGTACAAGAACCGTGCGAAGTCCCTCCGCGAGCTGTTGCAGGCTTCCGCTGCCCACGGCGACAAGGACTACATGGTCTTCGGCGACGGCCGCCGCTGGACCTACGCCGACCATCTCGCCGACGTCGCGAGTGTCGCCCGCGCGTTCCAGGAGAACTACGGGATCGGCAAGGGCGATCACGTCGCGATCCTCGCCGCCAACGCGCCGGAGTGGATCCTCTCATACTGGGCGACGGTCTCCCTCGGCGGCGTCGTGATTTCGATGAATGGCTGGTGGCAGGGCGACGAGATCCAGTACGGGCTCGATCTGTCGAAGCCGAAGCTCCTGCTGGTCGACGAGCGCCGCAAGGAGCGACTCGCCGAGATGGAGCGCGCGCCGGAGATGCCCGTCGTCTCCTTCGAGCAGGACTTCGAGGCGATCCGGACCTTCGCTCCGGGCGCCGCGCTGCCCGACACGCCGATCGAGGAGGACGACCCGTGCCTCCTCCTCTTCACCTCAGGAACGACCGGGCGACCGAAGGGGGCCCTCGTGTCCCATCGCACGCTCGTCGGCTTCACGATGTCGAGCTTCTTCATCGGCGCGCGGCGCGCGATGACCGAGCCGCCGGCGGGAGAGCCCGGCGCGACCCTCGCGCCCTTCCCGCTCTTCCACCTGTCGGGCTCGATGGGCAGCACGACCGCGACGCTCGCGGGCGGTGGGACGAGCGTCTGGCCGATGGGCCGCTTCGACCCGGCGAAGATCATCCAGCTCTCGCTCGACGAAAACATCACCAGCTGGAGCGGCGCGACCACCCACGTCTTCCGCCTCATCGACCACCCCGACATCGAGAAGCTCGACACCGGTCGCTTCACGAGCGTCGGCGTCGGGGGCTCCGCCTCGACCCCGGAACTCCTGCGCACGGTCGCCGAGAAGTTCCCCCAGCTCGCGGGCTCAGTCGGCTCGGGCTACGGCTCCAGCGAAACGGGCGGACTGGTCAGCTACGCGAACAACGCCATGCTGAAGAACGCCGAGAACTGTGTCGGCCCGCCGCTGCCGACGGTCGAGATCCGGATCGTCGACGACGAAGGGAAGGATCTTCCGAGCGGGGACGCCGGCCGCGTCTGCGTTCGCAGCCCTCTCGTGATGCTCGAGTATCTGAACAATCCCAAGGCCAACGAGGAGAACTTCCTTCCGGGCCGATGGGTCGACACGGGGGACTTGGGGCGCTTGATCGACGGCAAGCTCCACATCGAATCCCGGATGCGGGACATGATCATCCGCGGCGGCGAGAACATCTATCCCGCCGAGATCGAGAATCGCATCGAGCTTCACCCGGACGTCGCCGAAGTAGCCGTCCACGGCGTCGACGACCGGGAGCTCGGCCAGCGCGTGAAAGCCGTCGTCGTCCCGAACCCGGGCGCCGCCCCGACCGAAGAAGCGATTCGCGACTTCTGTGCCGAGAGCCTCGCTTACTTCAAGGTCCCCGAGTTCGTCGAGATCCGGACCGAGCCCTTGCCGCGCAACGCGACCGGCAAGGTCATGAAGCATGTCCTCGAAGGACTCGGAGAGAACACCTTCGTCGAGGAGTAGTCGAGACGTCGTCGCGACGCCGGCCGTCGAGGAGAAGCCTCGTCGCCACGCCGACGAGGGTCAGAGCGCGCGGCGCAGGAGCGGCAGCAGCTCCTCGCCGACGCGCGCAATCTGATCGTCGACCCGCGCCGCCTCGACGCCCTTGACGTGCAGGCGCAGGTTGAACGCGTCGCAGCCTCCGTCCCAAGCGACGCGGATCAGCCCCTCCGCCACGTCGTCCGCCCGCTCGGCGGCGATCATCTGCTGTCCGTCGCCCCAGTGATCCTGAGCACCGCTCGGCGCGTAGCTCCGGTAGAAGTCCATCTGCTCGGCGACCTCGGCCGACGGCGGCGCGCCGATCCACACACGTCGGATCGCGATGCGTGCGCCCTTCCCGCCCGCGTCGACGTACGCATCCGAGAGTTCTCGCATCCGCGTCGGCGTCTGCATCGAGTCGAAGAGCACGCCGACCTGCGCAGCCGCCGCGCGGGCCACCGCCTTGGGGCCCTGCGCCGCGGACACGACAGGAACCGGGGCCGCCCGTGTCGCCGCGACCGCAGGGTCCTGGGAGAGCGGCCCCTCGGCTTCCCCACGCAGCGCCGCGGCGAGCCGCGGCAGCGCTTCCGCGAAGCGCCCCCCTCGCTCCGCGTAGTCGAGCCCCGCCATTTCGAAGTCCTGCGCGAGGCCACCGACCGCAACTCCCAGTCCGACTCGTTCCGGAAAGCGTGCGGCGAGCCAGGCCACCTGCTCGGCCACGTGGGAATCGGCGTAGAGGGGCAGGAGCAGCGGGCACGGGCCCGCCCAGATCCGCTCCGTCGCTTCGAGGAGCCAGCCGGCGAGCTGGAGCGGGTTCGGCACGTAGTCGGGAAAGCCACCGTGATGCTCACTCGTCATGAGCCCGTCCCATCCGGCGCACTCCGCGGTCCGCGCCTGGGCGCGCATCTGCTCCACCTGCTCGACCGGCGGAAGGCGGTGGGGATAGATGCGCAGCGAGATCTGACCAGGAGCGAGCGGCGTCACGTACCGACGGTAGCCCCTCCCGCCCGCGCGCGACCGGGGTTGTTCTTAGGACGCTTGGGGCGGAGGCGGCGAGCGACTAGCATCCGGCCCCATGTCGAAGCTGCGCGGCTCCCTCAGTCTGCTCGCCGTCCTGCTGGTCGGGCTCGCCGTCTGGCAACGCCACGTCCCGCTCGTCGGCACGGGCTGGGTCGCGAAGCGGCTTTGTAGCGCCGTTTTCGTGTCGGGCCGCACGCCCGAGGACGCGGTCGAAGTGACGATCCCGCTGCCGATTCCGCTTCCGATTCCCGGGGTGGTCGATCGCGAGAAGCGGTCGGTGACCGCGTACTTCGCGAGCCTCTTTGTCCCGAGCACCGCGCGCTTCCGCCCCGGCCTCGGCTGCACCCTCGACGACCCGGAGGGCGCCCCCTCCCCCCTCGACGCCGTCGCGTTCGAGCCGCATCCCGAACCGCTCCGCCCACTCCGCGTGCTCGCCCCGAACCCGGCCCTCGATGCCGCGGTCGAAACCGCCTTCGACCCCACGGACGCGTTCGGCTACGGCACCCGCGCGGTCGTCGTCTTTCATCGCGGCGCGCTCGCCGCCGAGGCCTACGCCGACGGCTTCGACCATCGAACCCCGCTACCGGGTTGGTCGATGACGAAGAGCGTGACGAGCGCGATGGTCGGTCTCCTCGCCGATCGCGGCCGGCTCGACGTGATGTCGCCGGTCCTTCTCGACGAATGGCCCGCCGGCGACCCGCGACAGGCGATCACCTGGGACGAGCTCCTCCGCATGAGCAGCGGCCTGGATTTCCGCGAGGTCTACGAGCAGGCGAGCTCCGACGCGACGCAGATGCTCTTCGGGACCGAACGAATGCGCCGCGGCCGCTACGCGGCGACCCGCGGCCTCGCTCATCCGCCCGATACGTTCTGGAGCTACTCGAGCGGAACGACCAACCTGCTGCAGTACGCGATGCTCGAGAAGGTCTTTGACGGCGACCTCGCCACCTATCTCCGTTTTCCCCACGAAGCGCTCTTCGGCCCGGTCGGCATGGCGAGTGCGGTCCTCGAACCGGATGCGAGCGGCGTCTACGTCGGATCCTCCCACATGCTCGCGACGGCGCGGGACTGGGCGCGCTTCGGCCAGCTCTATCTCGATCATGGCCGCGTCGGTTCGCGCACGATCCTCTCGCCGAGCTGGATCGAATACACACGCCGACCGACCCCGACGAACGACCAGGGACGCTACGGCGCCCATTGGTGGCTGAATGCCGATCCCTCCGAGGGCGAACGCCGCTGGCCCTCTCTCGGCCCGGACGTCTATGCCGCCACGGGATTCGAAGGCCAGTACGTGGTCGTCCTCCCCTCCGAGGAGCTCGTCGTCGTTCGGCTGGGCGTTGACCGGGGCCCCCGGATCGACATCGAGGGACTCGTCGCCCGTATCCTCGACGCCGTCGATGAGCGCGACTGACGCGACCTAACGTTTCTTCTCCCGGATCAGGACTTCCTGGGCGATGGTGGCGAGGTGGAGACCGTCCGCCGCGTAGACCTGACCGATGCCGAGGCCGCGGGCGCCGGTCACACCGTGACCGGCGAAATCGTGCAGGACCCACTCGTCGTGGCGCCCGGCGCGGTGGAACCAGATGGCGTGATCGAGGCTCGCCCCGACGAAGACGTCGCTGTAGTTCTCGGCGTCGTGATACGGGTCCGGTCGCCGCGGATGCGCGAGGCTCGCGGCCTCCGTCGGAATGTCGTCGGAGGCGTAGGCAAGACCACAGGCCTGCAGAATGGGATCGTCGCCGATCTCCTGGGCGATCTTCAGCCACGCGGTGGAATGGGCCCCCTCCTTCTCGACCTTGACCGAACGGCGCGAGAGAATGGGCCCCCAGTCGTCCGGCTCGAGCGTCTCGGGGCCGGCGACGTCGGGCATCGACTGCGTCTGCGCGTCCGACTGCTCCGGCTCCTGGATCTGGAACGAGGCAGAGAGATTCAGGATGGGACCGATCGACTGGCGCGCGACGACCCGTCGGGTCACGAAGGAGCGACCGTTCCGGATCCGGTCCACCTCGAAGCGGATCGGCTCTTCGGTATCGCCCGCGCGGATGAAGTAGGCGTGGAGCGAGTGGGGCAGATGATCCGAATCGACCGTGTGACATGCCGCACGCAGCGCCTGCGCGACGACCTGCCCGCCGTAGAGACCGCCCCAGGGATAGGCAGGCCCGATTCCCACGAACACGTCCGGTCCATGGGACTCGAGGGCCATCAGGGTCTGGAAGTCGGTGACCTCGTAAGGCATGGGCGCGCAGGATAGCGACGGCCGGCTCGGCCGCAGGCGAATCGTGTTCCGTCGCGGTCGCGCGCCTACACGAACCGGGGAATCAGATGATCCCCCGTCAGGCGGATGCTCCGCAGCACGCTCTCCTGGCTGACGTGCCCCATCTGCATGAGACACATCAGCCGGTCGCAGCCGATCGACTGATAGCCGCGCAGCTTCTCCTCACACGCATCGACGTCCCCGATCACCACCGAGGGAATCGGCTCCATCACCTCGAAGACCTCCTCGGGATCGAGCTTCTCCCCGACGAGCTGCCGGTTCAGGAGCGCGATCACCGGGATCGGATCGTTCAGGTCGAGATCGTCGTGGGATTCCGGCTGATCGAGGGCGGCATCGCTCGACGGCGCCGAATCCTTGAGGTCGCCACGGATCGCATCGATCCAGGTGTTTCGCGGCACGTGGAAGACCGCGGGCGCCGCGTTGATGAACCACAGGACCGCCTCCGCGGCCCCGGACTCGATCGCCTGCGCCCGTGTCTCGCAGCAATGCATGAACGTGAAGACGGAGCGTTGGGCGTTCACGAAGCGGCCCGCCGGCTTCGCGACGGCGAGTCCCTTCTCGTATTCGCGAAGCATCTGATCGAGGGAGTCGAGCGGCGAAACGAGCGTCGTCGCCAGCGCGCCGACCCCGAGCTCGCCGGCCATCCGGAAGGACTCAGGGCTGGTGACTGTCTGCCACAAGGGCGGATGTGGCGACTGGACCGGCTTCGGCACGACGTTCCGCGGCGGGATGGTCACGTGCTCGCTCTTCCACTCGAACACGTCCTCGGTCCACATCCTGGGAATCATCGCGAGCGCCTCGCGGAGCTGCTCGCGCGAGGAATCCGGGTCGACCTCGAAGGTTTCCCACTCCGTCCCACCCGACCGTGCGAGGCCGAGTTCGAGGCGGCCGTCGCTCACCTGATCGAGGAACGCGGCGCGCTCGGCGACCCGAAGCGGATGATTGATGTTGAACGGCGCCAACACCCCAGAGTGGCCCAGGTGGATGCGCTCGGTGTGCTGCGCGAGCACGGCGAGCATCATCTCCGGCGACGAGCTGTACGAAAACTCCGTCGCCCCGTGATGCTCCACCGTCCACCAGCATCCAAAGCCGAGTTCGTCTGCCAGCTTCGCCTGTTCGATCGCGTCCTTCAGGATACGGCCCTCGAAGGCGGCGTCGGCCTCCTGGCCCGGGGGCAGCGCGCGCTGCAGCTCGGAAAAAATGTCGAGGATCAAGGGCGGACCTCCTCGGCTTATTCTACCCGACTCGCACGAGCCGCACTCGCGCGTTTCTTCGGGCCGCGCGAAGATCGGGCGTTCAAGCGAGGAGTAGAACCGACATGAGCGAAGTCCGATCCGGCGACTGGGAAGTCCAGTCCCTCTTCCATTTCGTGGTCAACGCCTCGAACTTCGAGCGCTCGCTCGCCTTCTACACGCGCCTCGGCTTCCAGGTCCTCCGCGACAACCGAGACGTGGTCTGGCCCGATTTCGTCGGCCGGAACTTCGGCATGAAACGCGCCCAGGGTCGCGGCGCCCTCCTCGGCCTCGGCACCTCCGAACACCACACGCGCCTCGACCTGATCGAGTGGCTCGAACCCCGATGGGAGAACCCCGACGCCCCGCCGGATCCCGGACGAGTCCCGCGCATCCTGGCGCTGCGAACGAAGAATCTCCGCGCGGCCTATGACGAGCTCTCGGCGGAGGGTTTCGAGTTCATCGGCGAACCGATGGACCCGAACCCGACGACGGGCGTGGAGTCCGTGGTCTGCTTGCGCGACCCCGATGGCTACGTGGTCGAGCTGATCGAATACATGGGCGATCGCCTCGGCAGCCGGGTCGACGCGCTCGAGACACGTCCCGCGGACGACGGAGACGCCTAGCAAGGCCGCGTCTCTGACCGGATCCGCACTCTGGGCTCGCCCCGCTTCGCGCCCGAGCCAGGTCGCTATCCTCGAAAGCTTCACGTCGAACCAGGAGAGGTCTGCATGAGTTGGGACACGATCATCGTCGGCGCCGGGTCCGCCGGCTGCGTCCTCGCCGCGCGGCTCTCCGAGGATCCGACCCATCGCGTCCTCCTCCTGGAAGCCGGCCCGACCCACGACCCGAACGCCCTCCCGGAACAAGTCGAGTATCTCGGGCGGGGCTACGCATGGCCGATCGAATGGGGCGAGTCGGTGCAGTCGAGCGACGGGCGCACCCTCCCCTACCTCCGAGGCCGGGGCGTGGGCGGGTCTTCGAGCATCAACGGCGGGGTCGCGATGCGCGCGGAGCCCGCGGACCTCGCGAACTGGCCACGCGGGTGGCAGTGGGACGCGATGCTGCCGTGGTTCTGTCGACTCGAGACCGACGCCGACTACGGAGAGGCCGACTACCACGGAGACGCCGGTCCGATCCCGATCCAGCGCTGGGCCGAGCAAGCCTGGGATCCGGCCTACCACGCCTTCTACGAGGGTTGCCTCGGTCAGGGCCTCTCTGAATGTCCGGACCAGAACGCGCCGGACACGACGGGCGTCGGTCCCATTCCGATGAATCGCGAGGGCAAGCGACGGCTCTCGGCGGGGCCGACCCATCTCTTCCCCGCCCTGGGTCGCACGAACCTCGAAGTCCGTGCCGAGACGCAGGTCGCGCGCGTCGTATTCGAGGGCGCCCGCGCCACCGGCGTAGCGCTGCCCTCCGGCGACGTCCTGGAAGCCGGCCGCGTGATCCTCTCGGCGGGGGTCCTTCATACGCCGCTTCTGCTCTGGCGTTCAGGTGTCGGTCCCGCGGACGAACTCCGCGCCCGTGGCCTCCCGGCCGAGTTCGACCTGCCTGGCGTGGGGCGACACTGGACCGATCACATGGTGATCCAGCTCTCGGCTCCTCTGTCCGCTCGCTTCGAACGCCCGGGCAGCGACGGCATCCAGATCCTCGCGCGGGTCTCCGCCGAGGGGTCGCCCTGGGAAAACGATCTCCAGATCACGCCCTGGTGCGAGCGAACCGGGCGCGACGCCTGCCAGCTGAACCTGAGTATCTCGCTCCAGCAGCCCTTCGGTGAGGCGAGGATCGAAGCCGTCAGTGACGATGCGGAGGAACGGGGTCGATTCGGGTGGCCCTTCCCGAGCGAAGCCGGCAACGTCGAACGTCTCCGTTATGGCTACCGACTCGCCGCACGCCTCCTCGCAGAGAGCAAGGTCAGCGAGGACCCGACGCCGTTGCGCGCCCTCGCGGACCAGACCGATTCGGACATCGACGAATGGATCGCCGCGAACCACGGCGCGTTCTACCATGGCGTTGGAAGCTGTCGGATGGGCGACGACGAAGCGACTCCGGTCGACGTCGACCTCCGCGTCCGGGGGACCGAGTCCCTCTACGTGATCGACGGCGCCACGATTCCGCGGGTCACGCGGAGCAACACCCACATCGTGATCGCCGCCCTCGCCGAGCGGGCCGCGGCGATGCTGCGGGGAGAAGAGACGATCTGATGCGTGCCCCGGCCTACTCAGAGACTGCGGACGAGATCCTCTCGCCCGCCGCGATCGAATCGCCCCAGACGATCTACGCGCGCTTGCGCGCCGAGGCGCCTCTCGCGCGTATCGGGGAATCCGGCGTGCATACCGTCGCGAGCTGGGCGCTGGTCGACGAAGTCCTCGGCCGCGAGGCGGATTTCTCCGCCAACCTGACCGGCGTGCTGTTCCGGAACCCCGACGGCGCCCCGGACGTGTTCCCTCTCGCGACCGGCGGCAATGCGGTGATCGCGACTGCCGACGAGCCCCATCACGGGATCCACCGCTCGATCGCGCAGCCGCGGCTCGATGCGCGCATCACGACCACCGCCGAAATGGAGGCGCGCATACGGGCCTGGACGCGAAGCGCGCTGGCCCCCTGGCTCGCCGAGGGAAGCGGCGACGTCGTCCCCATCGCCGAAGTCGTCCCGGCCCTCGCGGTCGCCTATCTGCTGGGTCTGCCCGAAGCCGACGTCTCGGATTTCCGGACCTGGTCGATGATGGGCGGCGACATCCTGGCCGGCGAGGCGGACAGCGCGCGCCTCCAGTTCCTGGCGACGGAGTCGGGCAACATGGCGCGCTACCTCGGCCGACACTTCGATGCGCTCGATCGACCCGATCCCGCGACCGATGCCCCCCTCCTGAACGCCCTCGCTCTCGCGACCCGGGACGGCCGGATCACCCGGGAGGAGGCGATCGGCATCGCCGTCGTGATGTTCGGCGCCGGTGGCGAGTCGACGGCGGCGCTGATCGGCTCGGCGCTTCGCGTACTCGCCGAGGACGAAGCCCTCGCCGACCGGCTTCGCGAGGACCCGACACTCGTTCCCCGCTTCATCGAGGAAGTCGTCCGGCTCGAGCCTCCCTTCAACTTCCACTACCGGGTCGTGCGTCGCGCCTGTCAGCTCGGCGGCTACGACCTGGCCGAAGGCGATCGTCTGATGCTTCTGTGGGCCTCTGTGAACCGCGACCCGGCGGTCCACGACGATCCGGACGCGCTTCGCCTCGATCGCAAGTACCCGAAGAAGCACATGGGCTTCGGACGCGGCGCCCACTTCTGCATCGGCGCGCCCCTGGCCCGCCTCGAAGCCCGGGTCGTCGTCGAGGAGGTCCTCGCCGCGACACACCGCGTGACGCCGGAGCACCCCGAGCGGGGACGTCCTGCCTGGGCGCGCTACGCGAAGAGCATCTTCATCCGACGCCTCGAGGGCCTCGACCTCGTCGCAGAACCGGCCTGACGCGCCGCCGCGGAACCTGCCCGACGCGCTGCCGCGACATGACGCCTAACGCCCGAGAAAGCGTCCGATGCCTTCCCTGAGCAGGTTCTCGGTCGCGCTCCGGTCGGCCTCTTCCTCGGCGGAATCTCCGCCCTTGCGCTTGCCGAAGATCTTGTCCGTCAGCGTTCGTGCAGCCTTGTTCTTGAGCTCGTCCTTCGCCTTGCCGGAAAGCGCGGTGAGATCCGGTGCGAGGGTCGGCGAATCCGTGGTCCCGCCGATGTGGAGCGGAAGCGTGACGACGCCATCCTGACCGAGCACCGGCGCGAGATCCTTCGCCTTCGCGAGGACCTTCTCCGAGAGCGCTTCGGAGAAGCGGAACGTGCCGTCCGCGGACACCGCCCCATCGAGCGCGACCTTACCGACCACGTCGATCTCGAAGTCGTGCGCCGCGATCTGGAGATCCCGGGCGTGGATCGTGCCGTCGAGGACCTCGAGGGCCATGCCGATGCCATCGAAGGGCGTGCGATCCGCGGCGAGCGCCTCGGGCAAGACGTCCCGAATCGAAGCTGCGGCGAGCTGCCCGAGCCCCGGGTCCACGGCGAGGCTTCCGACCAGCGTGTCCAACACGTTCACCTGCTCGAGCGCACCGGCCCCGACGTCGAGTCGGAGCTTGCCGACCAGGCTCCGCTTGAGGGCCTCCCACTCGAGGCTGTCCCCGGCGAGGTCCAAGTCGCCTTCGAGGGTCCCGGTCACGGCGTCCGCCGGCACGCCCATCACGACGGCCGCGAACTCCCCCGCGTCGAGATCCCGCACCTTCGCCCTCAGGTCGAAAGGCGAGGCACCGGGCGGCCCCAGGAAGACGTCCCCATCGAGTTCGACGGTGCCCCCGGCGAGTCCGACTGCCACCTGATCGAAGGTGACCGCGCTGCCGTTGGCGGCGCTTCGATAGTTCACGTCGATCGCGATTTCCGAAAGATCGAAGCCCGCAAGTCGCGCCTCGGCCGATCGGACCGAGACCGGAACCCCGGAACTCGCTGGATCCGGGGTGAGTTCGGCGTCGATCCGAAGCGCGTCGACGTGCTCGATGACGTCCCCCTCTTCCAGCCGGACGCCGAAGAGCGCGGGTTGAAGCGACGGGCTCTCGAGGACGACCGTTCCCTGAAGCGGATCGAGCGCGGCGAGGCGGACCGCTCCTTCGACGTCGCTCCCGAGCGCCTCGTCTCCCGATTTCGAGGACCGGGTGCGGCCAGAGAAATCGATCGCGATCGGTCCATCGAGGGCCAGGTCGGTCCCCGTGCTCGTGAAGTCGTCGATCACGAGGGCCAGGCCTTCCGGGCTCGTGCGGTCCTCGTAGACGAGCGTGCCCCCGTCGATCTCGAGCGCGGCGATCGCGAGGGCGAGTGGAGCCGACTCTTCTTCCGTGGCGACCGGCGGAGCCGATTCGGCTGCCCGTCCGCCGAGACTCTCGAAGTTGAAGCCATCGACGGTCTGGATCACCCGGATCGAAGGCGCATCCAATCGAATCCCGCTGACCTCGATGTTCCCGGAGAGGGCCGGCAGGATCCGGACACCGACGTACGCCTCGTCGAGAGAAAGGAAGTCGGGCTCACCGAAGCGCGGATCTTCCGAGACCCGCAGTCCCGTAACCCGGACCGCGAGACCGCCCGAGAACGCCACTTCCGCCTTCTGGAAAGTCACCCTTCGCCCGGCGGCGTCGCTCGCAAGCCCCGCAAGCGTCTCGCGATTGTCTTCGAGGTAACCGTTCAGGTTCGACACGGCGATGAAGGCGACGCCGGCCACGACCACGAGAACGATGGCCACAGCCATCAGGAGCTTTCGCACCCTTTCCCCCTTCCACATGAAGCGCGTGCACGAATCGAACGCGGCAACGAAGGTCCGCCCTGCGCATCACGCGCGACCCGCCAAAAATGCAGAATTCGGTGGGCCGGTTCAATCGCGACGCCCCGAGCCCGCCTCAGACCGCGTCGGGAAAAACCGCCTCGAGGATCTCCGCGCGGTCACTGCGACCACGCTGAGCTGCCTCGAAGAGCGAAAGCTGCCCTTCGGCGCGGACCAGATTGTGTTCGGCCGCTCGCTCGAAGCGCGCTTGGTCCCACGCGAAATACGACTCGTTAAGGGCATCCGTCGCGTACCGGGTCGCGAGCTCGAGGGCGAGCCGTTCCGTTGCCTCGAGGAGCGAGTCGCGCTCGGCCCGTTCGATCGGCCGATCGAACCCCTCGACGAAGCCCTCGATCGACGCCGAGAAGACGTCCAGGTCGAAGACCGCTTCGCGCTCGTCTTCACCGCGCCGATTGCACCACGAACGCCAGGCGTCCCCCCACTCTCCGTGAAGCGGAAAGCGCATCAGGGTATCGAAGTCGATCAGCGCGACTGCCTCGTCGCGCGCGGGTCCGGAGGCGTCGGCGAAGAGCACGTTCGAGATCTTCAGGTCGGCGTGGATCACCCGGTCCCGCGTCTCAGGCGGGGCGCCCAGATGGGCGAACCCCGCTTCGATCCGTTCGCGAAGCACGGCCACGTCGGCGAAACGGTCGTGGTTGCCATGGCGCGCCATGGCGTCGACGAGACGCTCCCGATAGAGCGCGGTCTCCCGAAAGGGAATCCCCATCGGCGCGAGTGACGCGTCGAAGTCGTCGAGAGCGGCATGAAAGCGACCGACGAGCGCACCGGCCGACCGGGCCTGCCGGGAGGAGTCGAGGCGGTCGAAGCTCACTCCGTCGAGGCGAGTGAGCAGGCGCCAGCGACCGTCGGAACCGAGGTCGCGGAAGAGGTCGCCTTCGTTCGTCTCGACGAGTTCGAACGTCCCGAAGCCGCGAGCCGCCAGGTGGCGCGTGACCGCGGCGATGTTCTGCTGGATCGCCGAAGAGAAGACGTCGCTCACGCGCTGCAGAACGAACCTCGAGCCCCCGCTCGCGTTCACCCGGTACGTCTGGTGGAGCAGCCCCGTCGTTCCGGGCTCGATCTCGAAGCCGCCCTCGAGCTCGGACCAGGCACGCCGGACCCCGTCGGGCGGACCGGCTTCGGCGTCGCTCACACGCCCGCCTTCACTCGCAGAATCTTGGCCCGCTCGTCCGGCCCGTCGTGCTTCCAGCCAGGCGCGTCGAAGAAATATCGCAGGGCGGTCCCGAGATCACCCGAGCGCATCATGTCTCGAAAGAGCTCCGCGTGACCGTGTACGAGCACCGTCCATGGATTCGTCGTATTCAGGTTCTTCGTCAGCCCGTAGACGACGGGCTCCTCGTCGAGCTCAGCGCTGAACGTGCCGAAGAGCTTGTCCCAGAGGATCAGCACCCCGGCGTGGTTCCGGTCGAGATAGCGGGTGTTGGACCCGTGATGGACCCGGTGGTGGGAGGGCGTATTGAACACCGCCTCGAACCAGGCCGGGAGCCGCCGAACCGCCTCGGTATGGGTCCAGAACTGATAGGTGAGATTCAATCCCATCATCAGCAGGATCATCGCGGGATCGAAGCCCAGAGCCGCGATCGGCAACCAGAAGACCAGCTTGTATACGCGCTCGACGACGCCCTGGCGTAGAGCGGTCCCGTAGTTCATGTGCTCCGACGAGTGGTGATTCACGTGGCCCGCCCAGAAAAAGCGAACCTCGTGATTCAGCCGGTGGAAACAGTAGTAGGTCAGGTCGTCGAGTAGGAAGAGGACGGCCCACGCCCAAGGCTGGCGGCCCACCACGTCTCGGAGCGGGCTCCACTCGTGGAGTTCGAGCATGACCGCGATCAGCATCGTCTTCGGCACGACCTCGATCACGATCGAGCCGAGCAGCATGCACTGAGAGGCCGCGAAGTCGCGGCCCTCGT
>PAQX01000019.1 GCA_002709835.1 Deltaproteobacteria bacterium | reverse complement strand
GGAGCCGCGAATGATCGCGTCGATCTGGTCGGCGGCGGTGCAGTCCTCGAGCCGCTTGAGGACGACAACGCCGACTCCGTTCCCGCCGACGGTCCCTGCGGCCTTCTCGTCGAAGGCACGGCAATGGCCGTCGGGCGACTGGATGCCGCCCTCCATCGCCAGGTAGCCGACCTGGCGCGTGATCGCGGCGCCGCCGGCCAGGGCGACGTCGCACTCGCCGGAGAGCAGGCTCTGGCAGGCCAGGTGGACCGCGACGAGCGAGGAGGAGCACGCCGTCTGGACGGTCATGCTCGGCCCGCGCAAGTTCAGCTTGTACGAGACCCGGCTCGCGAGAAAGTCTTTGTCGTTCGCCACGAAGAGCTCGTACGGGGAGACGCTCTGGCGGATGTCGGCGTTCGCATAGAGGTTCAGCAGGTAGCCGTTCATCCCGGCGCTGCCGAAGACGCCGATCGGTCCCGCGAATCGCTCCGGATCACAAGCGGAGTCTTCGAGCGCGCTCCAGGCACACTCGAGGAACGCGCGCTGTTGCGGGTCGAGAATCTCCGCTTCGCGTGGGCTCACGCCGAAGAACGCGTGATCGAACCCGTCCGCCTCGTCGAGTTCGCCGACCGCGGGCACGTAGGCGGGATTCGCGAGCAGGGCCTCGGCGACGCCGCGTTCGCGCAGGGTCGCTTCGTCGAGGCGACGGATCGACTCGCGGCCGGCGGCGAGGTTCTGCCAGAAATGATCGAGGTCGGGGGCGCCGGGGAAGCGACCGGCCATGCCGATCACGGCGATCTCGGTTCCCGACGGCGGAGTCACGGGCGCACTCATCCGGTCGGCCCTCCCGCGGCGCGCCGCCGTCGGTCGCGCAGGGTCGAGCGCCGGGTCGCGCCCGCGGCGCGGCGCGCCTCGTCTGCCACGGGGTCGGCGTCGAGCGGGTCCCGGTCCGGGACGGAGAGGAACGCGGCGAGGGACTCCGCGGTCGGATGCCGGAAGAGGTCGACGAGGGCTACGTCGTGGCCGAGCTCCGCGTGGAGGCGCTCGCGGCTCGTCACGAGCAGGAGGGAATGGCCGCCCAGCTCGAAGAAGCTGTCGGCCGGGCCGATCTTCTCGACCCCGAGCAGGTCGCGCCAGAGATCAAGGATCGATCGCTCGAGGGGCGTGCGCGGCGCGCCGCCGCTCCCGGTAGCGCGGGTACAGAGTCGCGCCACGGCGGCCCGGTCGAGCTTGCCGTTCGGAGTCGTAGGGAGCGCGGGGACGATCTCGATCGTGCCCGGGACCATGTACGGCGGCAGCGACTCGAAGAGCCGGGCGCGGAGATCCTTCGTCAGGGTCGCGAGACCGGGGCCCGTGGCGCGGCCGCCGGTGAGGCGAACGACCCCGGCGATTCGCGCGCGGGCGGTCCGTTCGTCAAGGACCACGGCGACCGCCTGATCGACGTCGGGATAGGCCGACATCGCGGCTTCGATCTCGCCGAGCTCTATGCGGAAGCCCCGGACCTTCACCTGATGATCGTTGCGGCCAAGGAAGCGGAACGTCCCGTCGCCGTTGCGGACGACTCGATCGCCAGTCCGGTAGAGGATCGGAGCTTCAGGGAGGGAGTTCGCGTTCGGGAGCGCGAGTGGATTCTCTATGAAGCGTTCGTGAGTGCGCTCGGGGTCGCGATAGTAGCCAGCAGCAACGCCCGCGCCGCCGATGCAGAGCTCGCCGGGGAGCCCGACTGCGACGGGGCGCCCGTTGCGATCGAGCACGTGGAGCACGGTTTCGTCGAGTGGGCCGCCGATTGGGACCTGGTCTCGTTCGAGGTGTTCGGCGGAGAGCGCGAGGGCCGCGGACCAGATGGTCGTCTCGGTCGGTCCGTAGACGTTCCAGAGCGTATCGACCCGCTCGAGGAGGGAACGACCGAGCTCGGGATCCATCACTTCGCCGCCGCACAGGGCACACAGCCCGGGTCGTCCTTCCCAACCTCCGGCGAGCAGTAGCCGCCACGTCGCGGGCGTTGCCTGCAACGCATCGATCTGCTCGTTCTCGATGAGCGCAGCGAGTCTTCGGTCGTCGCGGACGTCTTCGTCGCGGGCGAGGACCAGGGTGCCGCCGGTCACGAGGGGAAGGAGCAGCTCGAGCATCGCGATATCGAACGAGAAGGTCGTGACGGCCAGGAATCGGTCTTCGCCGCCGAAGCCGATCCGGGCCGCCATCGAGTTGAGGAGGTTCTCGAGGTTGCGGTGGGTGACGGCGACGCCCTTGGGTCGACCGGTGCTCCCGCTCGTGTAGATCACGTAGGCGAGGGCTTCTTGCGCGCGCGCAGCCTCGCCGAGCTCGAAGCAGGGCGCTTCGTTGTCCGCGTCCACGCGGACCGGCGCCGCGCCGAGAGATCGTGCGAGCGCTTCAGTTGCGTCGTCGACGAGCACCGAGGCGATCCCGGAGTCTTCTACGATCTGGCGCAGGCGCTGTTCGGGGAACGACGGGTCGAGCGGAACGTAAGCGGCGCCGGTTGAAAGTACCGCGAGGAGAGCGATCGGGAGGCGGGCCGTTCGCGGAAGACAGATTCCGACGAGGCGGCCTTCGCCGATCCCCGTGGCGCGCAAGCGTTCAGCGATAGCGGCTACTTCTCGCGCGAGCGTGGTGTAGTCGAGTCGCGTATCCCCGCAGACGAGCGCGGGATGTGTCGGCCCGCTGGTGACCTGCTTCCGAAACGACTCGAGAACGGACTCGGGCTGAGAGTCCCTACGTGTCGAGTTTGGGGCGACGTGCGCCTCGTGGATCTCCGCGAGGGAGGCGGCAGTCAGCGAGCCGACTTGGCGCGAGCCGTCCTGGATGATCGCGTCTAACGTCGAAGCGATCTGGCCGACGAGGCGGTCTGCTTCCGAGGAAGTGAAGTGGCCGAGTCCATAGAGCAGTCGAAGCTCAAGGGCGTCGGTGCCCGAGATGTAGAGATTGAGCGGGTAGTTCGTGTGCTCGCGGACGTCGACGTCGCAGATCCTGAGGCCGTCGCTCGGGACATCCTCGCTTCCCCCCTCAAGGGTCGGGTAGTTCTCGAAGACGAGAATCGACGAAAAGAGCTGCTGATCCGCCGCGACCCCGCTCGCGACGTGGACGTCGCGGAGCGAGGAGTATTCGAAGCGTTGCTGCTCGACGAAGCGTGCCTGGAGCGCGCGCAGCCAGTCCCCGATCGTCGCCACCTCGTGCCGTTCCACTCGTGTCGGCAGCAGATTGAGGAAGAGACCGATGCGTTCGTCGATCCGATCGAGGGCGTGGGGACGGCCCGATCGGGCGAGGCCGAATAGAACGTCGTCCTGCTCGCAGTGGCGTCCCAGTACGAGACCGTAGGCGGCCTGAAGGACGGTGCTCTGGGTGACGCGTTCGGCTCGGGCAAAGGCCCGGAGCCGCGCGGTCGTCTCGGGTTTGAGGGTTCGGATCGTTCGCGCCTGACGCGTCTCCTTCGGGTCGCGATGGCCGCCGCTCACGTGGGTAGGGGTGCAACCTTCGAGAGCTTCCGTCCAGTAGGCACGGCTTGCCGCCTGGTCCTGCGCCTCCAGCCAGTCGACGAACTCCCGGTAGCGCGGCGCTTCACCCAGGGGCGGTGACTCGTTTCGGGCCGCGGCCTGGTAACAGGCGATCCACTCGCCGAGCAGGAGAGGAAGAGACCAGCCGTCGAGGAGGAGATGATGATAGGTCCAGACGATACGGGTCGTTCTCTCGTCCAACCGGATCCGTGCGACGCGCATGAGCGGCGCGCGGCTCGGGTCGAAGCCCTGCGAGAGGTCCTCGGCCAGCCAGCCCTCGAGCAACGAGTTCCGTTCGCGCTCGCTCGTTCCTCGCGCATCGACGTCCGTGATCCCGACCGGCGCCTCGCGTCCAACGACCTGCATCGGGCGGGCTAGTCCTTCCCACGCGAAGGCGGTCCGGAGGACGGGATGCCGTTTCTGGAGCGCACGCCAGGTCTCGGCGAAGGCCGCTTCGTTTATCGCGCCGTAAACCGTGAATGAAACCTGCACGACGTAGACACCGGAGTTCGGATGCATCAGGTCGTGGAAGAGCATGCCTTGCTGAGTCGGGGTCAGCGGATAGACATCTTCGATACGGTCGTGAGGGATGGCTTCGCGCGACATCTTCAGCTCTCGATGTCGTCGTCCGCTTCGTCGCGGTGCGTCGCCGGTGCGCCGTGGGCGGGGCAGCCACTCACGCGTCCCTGCGGAGCGATCATCGCCTCCCGTCCCTTGCGGAATCGGGACAAGGACTCGATGGCTTCATCGCCCTCGTAGCGGATCGAGCCCTCGCCCTTCGCGACGAAGCGTGAGCAGACTGCACTATGCGAGTCAGCAAGCGTGCCGTAGGCGGCTACGAAGTCCTCATACTCGTGCTTGAGTACGTCAGGCAGCGAAGCGAAGATCGGGCTGAGTCGTCGCCAGAGTTCGATCAAGCTCGCGTGATCCCAGGACATGAGGCCGCTGAATCCCGCGACCTCCAGCTCCGGGGGCATCATCGATGGTCGGACTTGGTCCTTGTATTCCTGCCGGGTGAAGCTGCCTGCCAACTGCATCGACGCGCCCGAGGCCCGCATGAGCGTCGCGGCAGCGGCCATCTCTCGCCGAGCACCCTCGAAGTCTTCCGTTTCCACGAAACGCTCGAATCGAGAGAGCGCCATGAGGAGCCCCTGGGTGTTCACGAAGAACGCCCAGTGGAAACGCTTCCAGAGCTCAATTGCCGACGGTGTCGACATGTTCGGAGCGAAAGTCGACATCAGCGCTCCAGTGCGATTCCGCAGATCCGCGCGATCAGACGCGCATGCTCGCGGAAACCCGTCGTCTGCAGGGCGACTTGTTCGGAATCGAACGAGAAGCCGGTCTCACGCAGTGAAAGGAAAGAATGGCAGGTCATGAGCAGACTGCGCACGATCGAGCGCGCGGGCGATTCTGTATCGACGTGCCGAACCTCGAAGTAGCGGTCGTACGACTCGACGTCTTCGGACGTGAGGTTCGACTTGGTGTCCGTGATCGAGTGCCTCTGGACAGTTGGCGTTGGGAAGCGCTCGATCAGCTTCTCGAGGGCTTGCGAGCGAGGCTGCTCGGACGCGAGCTCCGCGTTGAGCTCCGTGAGCGTAGCCGCGATCGTCTCGCGCTCACGATCGCCGAGGTCGAGCGCGAGCGGAAGATTCCACGGTGCGACTAGATCGAGAACCTGCGGTTCCTCGGTCGTCTTATCGCGCTCTTCGGGCATGGGTTCCATCGTGACTCTGCTCGTTCGCCGCTAGTTGCTCGAGGTGTCTTTGTCCATCGCACGGCGAAGGCTCAAGGGGCGCATATCCGTCCACACGGTTTCGATGTAGTCGAGGCATTCAGCCTTCGATCCGCGCTTGCCATCTGCCCGCCAACCCCAGGGGATCTCCTTGTATTCTGGCCAGATGGAGTAACGACCTTCTTCGCTGACGACGACCGAAAAGATCGCGCTGTCCGTCGTATTCGTTTCACTCATGTTCGTCTTTCAGGTTGCGTGCGCCCAATCGGGCAGCATTTGGTCAGTCGACCGGCGTCAAGCCGGCAATACGTGTGCGTCTCGCAAGGCTCGAATCCCACCTTCGAAGGCCGTCGCGATCGCGTGGGTGTCCTGCTCGTCATGTGCAGTGGTCAGAAAGCCGCCTTTGTCTCCGGGGCGAAGGAAGATTCCCTCGCGAAGAAGCCAATAAGAGAGAAGCACCACGGCGTGCGGATCCATGCGGCTTTCGCTCAGCGCGATCGCGAAGAAGGATCCGAAGTGCGTGAACCGGACCGGCAGACCCTCAGCCTTGGTCGTGTGGTTGATCCGCTCTACCAGTGCCGCCGTCTTTTCGGTCAGACCTGCCTGGAAGGCCGGTCCTTCATCGAGCAAGCGCGAGAAAACCGCGTGAGCGGCGCGCAGGGAGAGTGGATGCTTCGCGAAGGTGCCGGCGAAGAAGGTGGTTTGGACCTCCGGCGCAGACTCGTCGCCGAAGCGCCAGGCGCCGCCGTCGATGGCGTCGAGGTAGCGCGCGGAACCCGCGATCAGGGAAAGCGGAAGCCCTCCTCCCGCGACCTTGCTGTAGGTTGCGATATCGGGCTCGATCTCGAAGAGGCCGTGTGCACCGGCGGGGTGGGTTCGAAATCCGGTCACCATTTCGTCGAAGACGAGGGCGATGTCGTGTTCTCGGGTGACCGCTCGCAGATCCCTGAGGAACTCGACGGGCTGGCGTTCGGGGCAGCGGCTCTGAACGGGTTCGACTATCACCGCCGCGATTTTTTTCCGGTTGCGTCGAATCACGTCGAGGGAACGCGGGTTGTCGTATTCGAGTACGAGGGCGTCACGAGCGACGGAACCGGGGATGCCCGGCACCGCGGGGACGCCGCGGGTCCGCAGGGGGCGGCGAAGCGCTTCGACGATCGCTCCGGGCGCCCCGCGGCTGGCGAGAGCACCCTGAACCTTGCGGCGTGCGTACTCGACGATCGAAGCTCGATTAAGCACGGCGTCGGAATGGCCATGATAGGAGTCGGTGAACACTACGATCTTGTTGCGGCCGGTCGAGGTTCGCGCGAGACGGATCGCTGTCATCACGGCTTCTGTCCCGGTCACGCTGAAGCAGACGCGATCGGCTCCGGTTAGGCGAGCCGCCTGGCGGGCGACTTCGCCGGCGAGCGGTGTCTGGGGTCCCACTGGGAAACCGTCCTCGAGCTGGCTGGCGATCGCCTCGCGGACGAAGTCAGGGTTGTGTCCGAAGAGGTTTGCCCCGAGCCCCTGGAGTATGTCGACGTAGCGATTGCCATCGAGGTCCCACAAGTGGGCACCCTCGGCCCGTGTCGTCACAATCGGGTAGAAGATCTCCTTGAGGCGCGGGTCGAAGTCCGCGCCGATCGAGCTCTTGTCCGCGTGGTGCAGTCGGTGCTCTTCGGCGTAGGCCTTCGACTTGCTCGTGCGCGCGCCGAGCTCGGAGATCAGCTGCGCGCGGAGCTGTGCCGCGCCCGGTTCGCGGTTCTGCTTCGTCGCCTTGCTCACTACGCGTCCTCCGAAGGCTTCCGACAGACGAAATGCGCGGAGTGGTTTTCGTCGAGAGGCATGCCGTCGGCGGTCTCGACGCAAATATCATCGAACCCGACACGCTCCAGTCGTTCGCGGACGCCGTCGATGGAGTGGCCGAAAACGGGGAAAGCCATGGAATCTCGCGCCCATTCAGGTTCGAGTCGATCGAAGCGGCCGATTGCGCACAGGCGGAGCCCGATGAAGCGTGGAAGCGATAGGAGTCGGTAGAGCGGGGTCTTCCAGGGGCGGATTGAGGCTTCGGGTGCGCTGTAGACGGTGACCGTGAAGCGGCCCTCACTCCGGGCGGCGTCGTACTCGGGGGTGATCATCCAGGCCAGGTGTCGGTCGATCTCGCCTTCGGTGGGGCGACCGTTCCACCAGCGTTCGAGCTGGGCGGGGTGATTCAGGTCGAAGAGGAAGCCGCCGCCCGGACGGAGGGAGGCGAAGACGTTTCCGAACACGCACTGGAGATCATCGAGAGAGCCCACGTGATTGAGCGAGGCGCTCGTCGACACCACTGCGTCGAACGCTTCGGGATTACGGAACTCCCGAGCGTCTTCCGCGACGAGCTTCGCGTCGGGGGCGTTCTCCGCGGCGAAGCGGAGCATCTCGGTCGAGCCGTCGAGACCGGTGACCGCGTAGCCTGCTTCCGCGAGTGGGGTAAGAAGCTGGCCGGTCCCACAGCAGAGGTCGAGGATCGTCGCGCGCGCGGGAATCGACGGAAGGATCAGTCTCTCGACGATCTCGAACTGCGCGTGCCCGTACTCGGGCCCCATCGTGGCGTTGTAGAGCGAGGCCCAACCGTCGTATCGGTCATAGCGCGCGCTCATCGCTCGCCTCCGATCGCGCGCCGCACGTCTTCGCCCTCGGCGGGGAGCATCGCGCCCACGTAGGTATGGAAGAGCGCGTGATCGAGGGGCGGGATCTCGAGACCGACGCGGAGAAGGCCCGCGTGCAGGTTCGCCGTCTCGAATGGCAGCTCAGGCGGCCCTTCCGGCGCTGGGGCCGAATCGCTTCGTCCGGAGCGCGACGAGAAGAGCCCTACGAGCGGATAGAGCGGATGGTTCTCGTCGTGCTTCGCGATTTCGGTCAGGTGTTCGAACCAGCGCTGATAGGGCACGCGTTTGATCGGATGACCCGCTTCACGGCAGACCTCGAAGAGGATCTCCGAGGAGGCGGGATTCGGGTGGAGAAGGTGGAAGGTCTGTCCAAGGGAATCCGGATCGTCCGCCAGCGCGACGATCGTCTCGGCAACGAAGTCGACAGGCAGCATGTCGAGGGAGGTCTCGCCGTCCGGCGCGAGGCCCGACTGCAGGTATCCCGACATCAAGCGGTAGAGGAAGTCGTCGCGATTGAAGGCGCCCGTGCGCTGGTCGCCGGAAACCGGACCGGGCCGGTAGACCGAGACCGGAATCCCTGCGCGGCGGGCGTCGACGACGAGATGCTCCGCGACCCACTTGCTCAGGTTGTAGCCGCCGGCCGGTACCGGAAACGCGTCGATCGGATCGTGCTCGTGGAAGCGGGTCTTCCCGGGGAATGGACGGGGCGGGAGGACGCTCAGGGTCGAGACGTAGTGGACCGGGAGGCCGCCGCCCGCCGCCGCGAGTTCGAGGATCCGACGGGTGCCGTCGACGTTCGCGTCGCGGAGCTGCGAGTAGGGTGAAGCGTGGTGCACCATGGCGCCGGCGTGATGGATCACGTCGATTTCGCACGCGAGTCGATCGAAGGTCGCTTCGTCGAGCCCAAGGCGGGGCTTCGTGAGGTCGCTCGGGAGCACGTCGATCCGCGCTTCAAGGCGCCCGGAGTCCAGGGCGTAGAGCGAGAAGGCCTCCGCGATCCGCTCGAGTCCGGCTTCGGTGGAGTCCGATCGGACGAGGCAGGTGATGCGGGCGTCGGTCCGTTCGAGCAGCGCGTCCATGAGATAGGCGCCGAGGAAACCCGTGGCGCCCGTCAGGAGGATCTCGCTCGGCGTGGTGTCGTGGCGCGGGGTGCGCGAACTCGCGACGACGAGGTCCGCGGCAAGACGAACGTCTTCGGCACCCTCGTGCGCGGGGCGCTCATCTTCCGGTCCGGCCTTCGCCTCGCTATCGCGGCCGCCCGAGATGAGCGCCACGATCGCCGCCTTGTGCTCCTTCAGCGCGGCTTTGAGCGTGTCGGTCAGCGCGCCCTTCGGCGAGTTCACCTTCAGCTGCTCGCCGTCGACGTGTAAGCGGACGTCCAGAGACTCGAGCTCCGCGAGGAGCGCCGTTAGCTTCTGACCTTTGCCATCGCGACGGGCCGAGACTGCACTGGCGGTTTCCGAGGGGCGCTTAGACGCGGCGACCGGCTGCGGCGACGCCTCGAGGTTCGGGTCGAGCCGAGCCGGGAGCGGGGCCGCGGAGGGGGCGGTGGTCCCGTTGCCGGGCGTCAAGTGGAAGTCCCGTCGCCCGAGGAGGCGCGCGCTGTCGAGGCCGCGCTCGTGGCAGGCTTCGACGAATCGGTTCGACGCGACGATCGGGCGCGACGTTTCGGTATAAGCGATCGATGTGATGAAGGTCAGCCACGGTTCGCCGCCCATCGCGTAAACGTAGACGGCGCTCGGATCGAGCGCGTCGACGATCCGCAGAGCGCGCTCGGCGTCCGAGCCGTCGAGGCGGCGGGACTTCGCGATCCGCTGGGGCACCGGCGTGGGCAGGATCGGCCCATAGGACCAGGTAAAGGGGGCGCCGTCGCACTCCATGCCGATGAAGAGGAGATCCGGTCGGCCGAGTAGCTGGCGGAAGTGGGCGTAGAGTCGGTCGTCGATGCTGTTCGAGTCGGCGGCGCACACGATCGATCGTCCTAGGACGCGGATCCAGTAGGCGCTCTTCGCCCCGATGTTCAGGTCTCCGTGTTCCCCGAGTACGGGAAGCGAAACGATCTCACCATCGGGGAGGTCGATTGCGTCCAGCTCGTCTATCTCCCGAACGCTCCGGAAGCCGATCCGCTTCAGGCATAGACGCATCGACGGGTCGAGGATCGAGCCCTTCTGGGAACGCGGGACGACGACCGTGCCGATCCGGTGGCGCAGCTGGAGAAGGGTCTCCAGCATCACGTGGTCCTGATGGTTGTGAGTGATCAGAACGTAATCTAGCCGCTCCGGCAGATCGTCGTACGAGATTCGATCGATTCCGGTTGCGCTTGCGTAGGGAATCAGCGGGTCGACGAGGATCGTGACGTCTCGGGTCTCGAGGAGAACGCAAGCATGACCCAGGTATCGGACGCGGACGCCTTCGGCACGGACGCCGGCTTCGGGCGCCTTCGTCTCGGTGAAGAGTGCTGCGAAACGATCAAGTTCAGCGGCGCCGATCCCGAGTTCTTCGGCGAGTTCGCCGATCACCCGCGCTTCGCGACGGGTACGCGCGAGGGCATCGATGCGCGCGTCGTCGAAGGGGATCGGCAGATGGCAGTCGAGGTCGGCCTCGAGGCGCGGCGTGCTCAGCACGAAGCCGCGGGTGTCGGGATCGTCCATTCGCTGCAGCGCGATCGTCTGGAGCGAGGGGTCGTAGAACTCGCTCCGGTAGAGCATCGGCTCGATGAAGCGGATGGCAGCGCTGTCCCGGGCGTCATAGACGAGTTCGACGAAGCCGCGAAGGGGTTCGGGGATCTCGTCGTAGAGCGGTTCGAGGGACATGCCGCGCGGATAGGCCGACAGCTTCGCCTCGAGATTACGGATTGCGAGACTCAGGTTCGCCAAGGCTGTGGTTTTCGCGGTCGTGCGGGTGAACAACGCCCGGATCTCGTCCGCGCGATCGACGCCGTATTCGATGAAGGGACCGCCGCGCATCGCCGGATCGCGGAGCGCCTCGACGTGTATTTCGGGCGCATCCGCGAAGGACTGCAGCGTCGCGAGATGGGATTCGGTCAGATACCGCGACGCGGAGGCGGGCGGGATCAGATAGCTCCACGCGTACCACTGATTCCACAGCGGCTCGAAGGTCGTCGTCGGGTTCAAACGTCCGGAGGAGCGCACATTCACAGCGCCATCTCCTCTCGGTCGTCGTCTGCGCCTTCGACGTCGGATTCGACGAGCCGACCGATCACCTGCTTTTGTTCGATCCGCTGCGCAAGGGACGAGGCGCTCGGCGCGTCGAAGAGATCCATGACCGTGACCTCGACGTCGAATCGATTCTTGAGGAGCGCTACGAGCCGGGTGACGAGGAGCGAGTGCCCGCCGAGGTCGAAGAAATCGTCGTCGATTCCGACACGATCGAGCGCGAGGACGGATGCGAAAGTCTCGACGAGGAGAGCCTCGGTCTCCGTCCGCGGCTCTCGGCGCTCGGCCTTCGTGAAGTTCGGCATGGGGAGCGCGTCGCTGTCGAGCTTGTCATTGCTCGTTCGCGGCAGCTCCGGGATCCATACGCACGTCGTCGGGAGCATGAAGTGGGGCAGCTTCGATGCGAGGAACTGTCGGATTTCGGCCGGGTCGACCGGGGCGTCCTTTGGTACGGCATAGGCGACCAAACGCCGATCGTCGCCGAACTCCCGGATCGCCACGACGCCGGCGCGGACGGCCGGATGGGCCTCGAGATTGCGCTCGATCTCGCCGAGTTCGATCCGAAAGCCGCGCAGCTTGGTCTGGTGGTCGACGCGTCCCAGGATCTTGATCCGACCGTCATGGAGATAGGCGGCGAGGTCGCCGCTCTTGTACAGGAGCGGCGGTGCGCCGATGCCATGCTCGCCCGTCTCGCCGGTCGCGAATGGGTTCGGGATGAAGCGTTCTGCGGTCAGCGCAGGTTGGTTGTGGTAGCCGCGCGCGAGACCGACCCCGCCGATGTGCAGCTCGCCGACGACGCCGACCGGTGTGATCTGGAGATCGGGGTCGAGGACGTAAAGCTGCTTGTTCGCGCTAGGCAGGATTGTCGGTTCGACGGGGTGCTCGTTCCCGCAATAGACCATGCTCGCGTTGACCGTGGTCTCGGTCGGCCCATAGGCGTTGATGAAGTTCCGACCCTGACTCCACTCCCGGATCAGCTCGGGAGAAGGTGCTTCGCCGCCGACGAGTGCCATCCGGAGCGCGGGGTAGTCCCCAGACGGGAGCGCGGTGAGTGCCGACGGGGTGAGCGTGATGTGCGTGACGTCATTGCGTCGGAGGAGGTCCGCGAGTTCCGGCCCGGGCAGCATCGTTTCCGCCGGCGCCATCAGTAAGTGCGCGCCGGTCGCGAGGGTCATCACGAACTCCGGGACGGACCCGTCGAAGCTGAACGAGAAGAACTGGAGAACGCAGTCGCCGTGGCGGACGTCGCACTTCCTGATCTTGTCTTCGGTCAGGTTCACGAGGCCACGGTGGGCGATCGTGACCCCCTTCGGTCGTCCGGTCGAACCCGACGTGTAAATCAGGTAGGCCAGATTGTCGGGGGACAACGCGACATCCGGATTGCCCGGGTCATCGCCGCTCCAGTCGAAACGATCGAGGTCGATCATCTTCGCGCCTGAGAGTTTTGGCGCTTGACCGCCGCCGACCAGTAGCTGGACGGCGGCGTCCTCGATCATGTACTCGAGCCGCTCGGCGGGGTACTCCGCATCGAGGGGAAGGTAGGCGCCTCCGGCCTTCAGGACGCCCAGCATGGCGACGACCATCTCCGGCGATCGGTCCAGGCAGATCGCGACCACGCACTCGGGGCCGACGCCTTCGTCGATCAATCGGCGCGCGAGCCGATTCGCGCGTGCGTTCAACGCGTCGTAGGTGAGATCCGTATGCGTGCAGCCGTCGTCGAATCGGACCGCGAGCGTGTCGGGATGGGCGGCGGCCTGGTCTTCGAAGAGGTGGTGGTAGCAGGCGTCGTCGCGATAGGACTTCGTTGAGTCGTTCCACTCGCGCTGCTGTCGGGTGATCTCTGCTTCGGTCAGCGCGGACAGCGAGCCGATCGCCGCTGTTGGTTGGCTCGCGATGACTTCGAGGAGCGCTGCATACTGTGCGCTCATACGTTCGATCGTTGTGCGATCGAAGAGGTCGCGATCGTATTCGAAGGCGCCGGCCAGGCCTCCATCCGTCTCATAGACGTCGACGCTCAGGTCGAGCTTGGCGGACACGGTTTCCTGGCGAAGGCGCTCGAGGGTCAGGCCTGGCATCTCGAGGCGTTGGGCAGGCGCGTTCTCAAGGCGGAACTTCACCTGGAAGAGTGGGTGTATGCCAGGGTCGCGATCGGGCGCGAGGGCCTCGACGAGCAGCTCGAAAGGAAGGTCCTGGTGGTCGTAGGCCGCGAGGGTCGTCTCCCGGACCTGGTCGACCAGGGTTTCGAAACGATCCTTGGGGTCGAGGCGCGAACGGATGACCAGCGTATTCACGAAGAGCCCGACGAGGGATTCGACCTCGGCATGTTGGCGATTCGCGATCGGAGACCCGACCAGGATGTCGCGCTGGCCGGTATACCGGAGGAGTTGGACGTTCAGTGCGGCGAGCAACGTCATGTACAGCGTTGCGCCGCGCGTCTTTCCAATCTGCCGGAGTCGGTCGGCTACGTGGCGGTCGATCTCGAACTCTACGAAGTCCCCGTTGAAGTTCTGGCTGCGCGGACGCGTGTGGTCGGTCGGAAGTTGGAGTCGGGGGATGTGACCGTCGAGCTGTTTGCGCCAGTAGCGGAGCTGTTGGTCGAGTGTCTGCGCGTGCGCGTCGGATCGCTGCCAAACCGCGAAGTCCGCGTATTGGACAGGTAGATCAGGCAGCGAGGCTTCCGTCCCGAGGAGTTTCGCAGGATAGATCGTCGAGATCTCTCGCAGCAGGATCTCAAGGGACCAGCCGTCGGCGGCTATGTGATGGAGGGTGAAGAGCACAACCCAATGGGCGTCGCCGACTCGGTGGATCGCGGCGCGTACCGGATGTTCGGCCGCGAGATCGAAGGGGCGCGCCGCGGCGGAGCGGATCTCAGCGATGACGGCGCGTTCGCGGTCGACCTGGTCCCGGAGATCGAGGACGGGGACGGTGAGTTGGACTTCCTCATCGATGACTTGAATGGCTTCGCCCTCGTCGAGGACGTAGCGAGTCCGCAGGATCTCGTGGCGAGCGATGAGTTCGTCGAGCGTGGCGATCAGGGCTTTCGGCTCGAGCTGGCCCTGGATCGTGAAACCAAGGGGAAGGTTGTACGCCGAAGTCCCGGGTTGGAGCTGCTCGAGAAACCAGAGTCGTTGCTGGGCGAAGGAGAGAGGAGGGTTAGTCGGTCGGTCACTGGTGCCGATCGAAGCCGACGCGGCCGAACCCGCACTATGCTTTCGCGCGGCCAGGGTCGCGAGGATCTCGGCCTTCCGATCCTGGATCTCCTGGCGGAGTTTTCCGTCCAGCGCACTTTTGGGCCCAAAAGCCCTCAGGCTGTCGCCCTTGGCCTCGAGGCGGACGCCGAGACGGAAGAGTTGAGCGAGCAGGCGGTCGATGTCTTCGGATTGGCTCATGAAAAGAGGACATCAGTCCGCCACCGCGGCGCGAATCAACGCGAGCACGAGAGCAAATCGCTGAGCGTCAGAAGCAGCGTAAGGGCGAAAAGTCGCCGCAACACCAACATGCAGACCCTCGGCGCGGGTGCGCTCGCGAGGACGGAGATGTTCGGAAGACTCAAGACGAGGCTCGACGCCGAGACGCCGAGGACTGGTCTCTTAGTGGATGTCTAATGGCGAGCGCCGTGGGTGTGAGAATGATATAACATGCCGAGATTAGTATGCAATCGGGTTGCGAACAGCGGGCCGGCCCGAGTAGACTCAAGCCCCTGTTGCGTTTCGCGCAACAGCGTTTTGTAGAGTGGCGGTTCACCCATCCTGCCTCTCATTTCCGGCAGTCTGCGTCCGTCCGGTGCGAGGAATTCCCAAGGTGCCCGTACGAGCACTTCCTCGACCGGAGTCCGGCCGAGCTGCTGCGCTCTTGACTCCGCATCCCTGCGGGGCGGCGGAAGGAGCGTAGCCCTTGTGTCCCTCCGAAGCTGAGCCGGTTCGATCGGGCCCGTCTCTCTCTAGCAATCTCGTCGATGTCCTTTCACATCGTGCGACTCATCAGCAGAATCAGCTTGCCTATCGATTCCTGGCGGATGACGGCGAGCCGGTCGAATCCGCCCGTCAGGACACGCTGACCTACGCGGAACTGGAACGCTGGGTCTCTGAGATCGCGACGCGCCTTGCGCCGATCCTTCCCGAACGAACGGATAGGCAAGCGCCTCACCGGGTCATCCTCGTTTTCCCCCCGGGGCTGGAGTTCGTAGCCGCGTTCTTCGCGTGCCTGCATCTGGGGGTGACCGCAGTGCCTCTGCCGCCTCCCGGGCGTCGTAGGCAAGAGCGCCTCCGTTGGGTCATTCGCGACTCCGACGCAGTCGCGCTGCTCGCGCCCGAGAGCGTCACCCGTCATCTGGGCGACCTGCTCGAGGACGAACGGGCCTCGAATGGCAAGGCGCCTGCGACGGTCGTCAGTGATGCGCCGCTGGAAGGGGGGGCGCCGCCGCCTGCGAGTCCCTTCGATCCGGACCGACTGGCTTTCCTCCAGTACACGTCGGGTTCGACCGGCATCCCCCGTGGTGTGCAGGTCAGCTGCGCGAACCTCGGGGACAATCTGGCTCACATTTGCGAACGCTTTGGCCACGACGAAGATTCGCGCGGTGTGATCTGGCTCCCGCCCTATCACGACATGGGCCTGATCGGTGGCCTGTTGCAACCGCTCTACGTCGGCTTCCCAGTCACCCTGATGGCGCCGGGCGCGTTCATCCGGAGCCCCGTGCGCTGGCTCAAGGCGATCAGCGCGTTCCGTGCGACCACGAGCGGCGGTCCGAATTTCGCCTACGAACACTGCCTCATGCGGATCTCGGAAGAGGAGCGTGCCCAGCTCGACCTTTCGTCCTGGAAGGTCGCCTTCAACGGTGCAGAGGCCGTTTCGTCCCTCACACTCGAACGCTTTGCCGAGACTTTTGCGCCGGCCGGGTTCCGTCGGGAAGCCTGGTTGCCTTGTTATGGCCTCGCGGAGGCGACGTTGATGGCGACGGGCGGCTTCGCCGGTGATGGGGCGACGCATCTGCGTGTCGACCGGGAAGCCCTTGAGGCCGGACGGGCCGAGGCCTCCGAGACGAACGGGTCGGGCTCACTGGCGCGGGTCTCGAGCGGGAGCGCCGTGGCCGGTCACGATGTTCGCTGCGTCGATCCGGAGACCAAGCAGACGCAGGGTGAAGGTCAAACCGGAGAAATCTGGATTCAAGGACCGAGCGTGGCGCGCGGCTACTGGCAGAACGAAAAGGCGACCGAAGAGACCTTCGGGGCCCGAACGGCTGAGGGGGACGGCCCCTTCGTGCGAACAGGCGATCTCGGTTTTCTTCGGGAAGGTCGGCTCTACGTCAGCGGGCGCCTCAAGGATCTGATCGTCTTGCGAGGTCGAAACCTCTTTCCGAGCGATCTCGAGCGCGCGATTGAGGAAGCGAGCGAGGTCGCGGCCACTAACGTCACCGCCGCGTTCGCGGTCGAATCGGAGTTTGGTGACATGCTCGTGATCGTGCACGAGGTGTCGCGGCGTTTCGATCTCGACTCGACCGATTCGGTCTTCGGATCGATCCGTCGCGCCGTCGTTGAAGCGTTCGAGGTCTCGCCCCATACGATCGTGCTCCTTGAGCCGGGCAGTCTGCCGATGACCCCGAGCGGTAAGGTTCAGCGGGTCGCATGCCGCGATCTCTTCCAAGCAGGCGCGCTCAGCGAAGTTGCGCGGTGGTCGCGACCGACAGAAGCGGAGACGCCAAGCAGTGCCGAAGATCGGGGACTCGATTCGCGGCCGGATGCCAATGTGCAGGAGATCGAGCGCTTCATGCTCGATTGGGTCGGGCGCAGATTGGGGCTCGCGCCATCTGAACTCGATCCGGACCGGCCAATGAGCGAGCTGGGGCTCGATTCCGTGGGCGCGATCGAGTTGGCGACGGCGCTCGGTTCCTGGCTCGAACGTGAGGACGAAGTCTCGGAGACGCTCGCCTGGGAACACCCGACGGCGGCAGACGTGGCTCGCTTCCTGACGGGCGAAGGCGCGATCGAGGAAGCGATGGTCTCCAGCGAGGAACCGGGGGGCGCGAACGCAGACGCCGACGCCGGGGGCGATGCGGCCGATCTGCTTGCGGCGGAACTCGACCGGGCGCGACGCAGGAGGTCGTGAGGCGTGACGTCGCGCAAGAGTGCCGGGCCCGAATCGGGCGCGCGGTCGGTCGACGACCGGGATGCACTCCTGCGCGAAGCCGCCCTCGAACTGCGCGCGCTTCGGGGTGAACTGGAGGCGCGGGACGCAGCGGAGCGCGCCCCCGTCGCGATCACGGGTCTGGCTTGCCGTCTTCCCGGTGGAATCGAATCCCCCGAAGCGTTCTGGTCCGCCCTGGAACGCGGCTTTGATGCGACGAGCGAGGTTCCGCCCGAGCGCTGGGACGTAGAAGCCTGGTACGACCCGGACCCCGACGTGCCCGGACGGATGTACACGCGACGCGGCGCGTTCGTCGAAGATCCTGCCGGGTTCGATCCGGGGTTCTTCGGGATCTCACCGCGCGAGGCGCGGAACCTCGATCCACAGCAGAGACTGCTTCTCGAGTGTGCCCACGAAGCCTTCGAGAACGCAGGAATCCCGATCGACTCGTTGCGTGGCTCGCGAACGGGCGTCTACGTCGGACTCAGTCTCGACGACTACGCCAATCGCACCGTTCGATCAGGCGATCCGGCGCGGATCGACGCCCACAGCGCGCTGGGTTCACAGCGGGCGATCGCGGCGGGTCGGATCGCGTACACGTTCGGCCTGAACGGACCGGCGCTCCAGATCGACACGACCTGCTCCTCCTCACTCGTTGCGATCCACCTCGCTCTCCAGGCGCTTCGTCGGCGCGAGATCGATCGGGCACTCGTCGCCGGCGTGAACCTGGTGCTCACGCCGGAGTCCACGGTCGCGTGTTGCAAGTTGCGGGCGCTCTCGCCCGACGGGCGCTGCAAGACCTTCTCGGAAGACGCCGACGGCTATGGACGCGGTGAGGGCTGCGCGGCATTCGTTCTCGAGCGAGCGGGCGAGGCGGACCCTCAGGACACGCTCGCGTTGATCCGTGGCTCGGGGATCAACCACGACGGACGGAGCAACGGCCTAACGGCGCCCAGCCGATCGGCCCAGACGGAGGTCGTTCGCGCCGCGCTCCAGGACGCTGGCTGGTCCGGTCGCGACCTCGACTACGTCGAGGCGCACGGGACGGGGACGCCGCTCGGAGACCCGATCGAGCTCGATGCGCTGCACGACGCGCTCGGTCCGCGAGAGGCGCCTTGTTATGTCGGATCGGTCAAGACGAATCTCGGCCATCTCGAATCCGCGGCGGGCGCTGCGGGCCTGCTGAAACTGGTCCTCGCGCTCTCGGCCGCTCGGATTCCGAGTCACCTCCACTGCGACCGACCGTCGCCGCGGATCGACTTCGACCGACTCGGCTTCACCGTTCCGACCGAGACCCTCGCGTGGCCCGAGGCGGATCGACCGCGTCGCGCCGGGATCAGCAGCTTCGGGATGAGCGGCACGAACGCGCATCTCGTCGTCGAATCCGTCGACTCGGAGGCGAGTCGACTCGTGACAGGGCTTTCGACCGAGGTCCGAGGCGATCCGCGTGAAGCCGCGGGAAACGAGACCCGGCCAGCCGTCCTCGCGCTCTCGGCGAAGAGCGCCTCCCACCTGAACGTGCTCGCGCGCGCCTATGCGCGCTGGGGCGAGGGCCTTCGCGGCGACCTGGCCGAGCGATGCGCCTTCCACAACGAACGTCGAAGTCAGGGGCCCTATCGCCGCGCGATCGCGGCCGCGGATCCCCAAACCCTCGTTCACGAGCTCGAGGCCCTGGCGACCACGGACGTCGGGCGGGTCTCGTCGTCCCCCCGTGTCGTCTTTCTGTTCTCGGGGCAGGGTGGGCTCTACCCGGCCCTCGGTCACGAACTCTTCGAACGTGAGCCCGTGTTCCGGGAAACGATCGAGCGCTGCGCGTCGCGACTTCGCGAAGCCGGTGGTCCCGACCTGCTCGCCGTGTTCTCAGGCGAGACGGACGCGGTCTCGGAAGCGGTGCTGGAGCAGACGGGGCTCGCGCAGCCCCTGATCTTCTCGCTCCAACGCGCGCTGGTCGCGCTCTGGCGATCGTGGGGCATCGAGCCGGACGCCGTTCTCGGACATAGCGTCGGCGAGTTCGCCGCGGCCTGCGTCGCGGGCGCGCTCGACTGGGACGAAGCGCTCCTCTGGGTCGCGGAGCGCGGACGAATGATGCAGGCGCTTCCCGGCGGCGCAATGTTGGCGCTCTCCCGTCCGGCAAGCGAAATCGAAGCGCTTCTCGAAGGGGAGCCCGTCGACCTTGCGGCTGACAATGGGGCCGAATCCGTCGTCGCCGGTCCGCCTGACGCGATCGAACGGATCGCAGCGCGCGCGTCCGAAAGATCGATTCGCGCGACGCGGCTGAGCGTCTCCCACGCGTTCCACGGACGCATGATGGCGCCGATGGCGGGGGCGTTCGCGGAGGCCGGCGCCTCGATCCGGTTCGCGCCGGCTGCGACACGCTGGGCCTCGACGGTGACGGGGAGCCGAGTCGATGGGGCGTCGCTCGGCGCCGCGCATTGGGTGCGGCAGCTGACGGAGCCCGTTCGATTCCGCGAGGCCCTCGGCGCCCTCGGCGTCGCGGAGGATGCGCCGTCGACGCGGTTCGTCGAGATCGGACCCCGCTCGACGCTGCTCGGGCTGTCGCGCGCGATGCTCGGCAGTCCCTTCTTCGGCGCGCCGAGTCTACGCCCCGCTCGGCCGGGGGCGGCGCGCGTGCTGGCGATCGATTCGGCGCTGACCAGCCTCTATGACGCCGGAGTCGACGTCGATTGGGGAGGCGTCGCGGGAGCCGCGGGGGCCGTGCGATCTCGTCTCCCGAACCAGCCCTTCCTGCGCGAGCGCTATTGGATCGATCCGGCTTCCGCGGAGTTGGCACGGCCCCTCACGACGAGCGCATGGCCCGGGCGTCGCGTTCCCATCGCGGGCGACCTCGTTCGCTGCTTCTCGATGGAGGTGGACGGGGGCGATCGCCGTGTCGCGGATCACGTCGTCCAGGGCGAGGTCTGGTGGCCGGCGACTGGATTCGTGGAACTCGCGCTCGCGGCGGCTCGGGCGGCCGGTTACATCCGCGCCGACGCGACCGCCTGTGTCTCGGAGCTGACCCTGCGCGCACCGCTCGTGCTTCCGGCTTCGTGCCGCCGTGAGATCCAGACCCAACTCCAGCCCGAGAAGGAGGGAGGGCATCGCTTCGAAATCTGGTCGCGGGCCGACGATGAATTCGTGCTCCATGCGCATGGACGCCTGGAACGGGTCGCGTCATCGATCACAGCAGGGATCGACGGTCCGGACGCCGATTGGCACGCGGTCCCTTCGGTCTCGGCTTCCGAGTTCTACTCGAAGCTCGCCGATCGGGGGCTCGCGTACGGAGCCCGCTTCCAGGGGATCGACGGGATCGTGATTCAGGACGACGAGGTGCTGGCGAGCCTTCACGCCGATGTCGGCGCGGATCCGGTCCAGTTGCTCGACCTCGGACTCCAGGCGGCGGGGCCGCTCTTCGAGACGAATCTCGGTCCGTCGCGTGAAGACGAGACGCTCGTCCCGATCGCGCTACGGGGGTTGAGGATCGAGAGCGCGCTGGATCGTGCGCGCAGGATCAAGGCCTCCCGGTCCGAGGATGGCAGCGCGTGTGTTCGCTGGCTCGGTCTGGAAGGCCAGGTCGTCGCGACCCTCGATCGTCTGATTCTCGGTCGTTTCTCGGGCCCCGGGGCCGCGCTCGCGGGGGATCGTCTGCTCCCCTACTTCGACGTCGAGTACGTCGAAGCGTCAGGCACGGCCATCGAAGCGCCCCCGTCGTTCCCGGCTGCTTCGGTCCTGGCGAAGGCCATCGCTCCGGACTTCGACCGCGCTTTGGGCGACCCGCAGGTCGAGGCCTATCAGAAAGGACTGGCCGAACTCGACCACGTGGCCGCGGGACACGCGAAGCGTGCACTCGAGGACGTCGACCTGGAGGCGTTGGGATCGTCGAGAACGACGGCGCGATTCGTGGCGCGCCTCCAGGAGATGGCCGCCAGCGTTTCGTCTGGAGCGGCGGGCAGCGATGGGACGGCGTTGGTGAACCGGTACCCGGCGCTCGAGACGGAAGCCGAGTTCGTCGATCGCGTCGGCGAAGCGCTGCCGCGGATTCTACGCGGAGAAGTCGATCCGCTGTCGGTCCTCTTTCCGAAGGGCGACGCCGGTCGGCTCCAGGCGCTGTACGGCGAGTCGGTCGGAGCGCGCGCGATGAACGCTCAGGTCGGCCGGGTGATCGCGCATCTATCGGACGCCGCCGCCGGGCGACCGCTCCGGGTCCTCGAACTCGGCGGCGGAACCGGGGGGACGACCGAGCACGTCCTGTCGATTCTCGACGATCGCGCCGAAGGCTCGTCGTATACGTTCACCGACCTCTCTCCGCAGCTCGTCGCCCGTGCCCGCGCCCGATTCGCCGACCGCGCGAATATGGACTTCGAGACCCTCGACCTCGAGCGCCCGGCGGTCGGTCACGATCGCTTCGATCTGATCTTGGCGGCGAACGTCGTGCATGCGACGGCCGATGTCGTGGGTTCTCTTCGGCAGATCGAGACGCTTCTCGCACCGGGCGGCGCTCTCGTTCTGCTCGAGGGCACGCGATCGCAGCCGTGGCTCGACCTCGTCTTCGGCGTCACGGAGGGATGGTGGCGTTTCGACGATGCGTCCCGTCGCGCGCACGCGCCGCTGCTCTCGGGCGCGGACTGGGATTCGGTACTGGCCGAGGCGGGTTTCGTGGACAGTGCGCCGATGCTCCCGGAGGAGGCGGCGGCGCCTGCGCAGAGTGTGCTCGTCGCGTTCAAGTCGCGTGTCGCTCGGCCCATTCGGCTCGTGGGCGAAGGCGATCCCCTCGACAGGCTCGAGGCGAAGCTGCGCGAAGCGGGCCATCCCGTGTCGCGCTCGTCTCTTTCCATTGAAGATGAGGACGCGCACCTCGTCGTCGTTCCGCCCTCCGGAGCTTCGCTCGACGCTTCGATCCGTGAGCCGGTCGTCTCGCTCTTCGAGGAAACTACTCGGGCCGCGCGTTCGACCCATCTCGAACTCTCCGTCGTCGTGATCGATCCCTCGAAGGAGGACCGACTCGCGGCGTCTGCGATCCGAGGCTTCCTCCAGGCCCTCGCCCTCGAGCGCCCGACCTGGCGGACCCGGCTCATCGTGGCGGATTCTTCGTCCGAGGCCGTCGCGGAACTTCGTTCGACGAACGACGAGGTCGAGGTGAACTACGCAGGCGGTCGCCGTCGCGTCGCCCGTCTCGCTCGGGTAGGCTCCGTTCACGGCGCGGAGGCGCCTCGGCGCTTGGTTCATCGTGCCGTCGGTACGCTGGACCAGCTTGCGATGGAAGCCGGCGAGTGCGTTCCGTCGCTCGGGTCCGACGAGGTCCGCGTCGACGTGCGTGCGGCAGGCCTGAATTTTCGCGACGTGCTGATCGCCCTCGACCTCTACCCGGAGCCGGGCGAGATGGGCTGCGAGTGCGTCGGGGTCGTCGCGGAAATCGGGTCGGATGTCGAGGGCCTTTCCGTGGGCGATCCGGTGATGGCGCTCGGGGCCGGTTGTTTCGCATCCGAGGTCGTCGTCCGTGCGGGGCTCGCCGTGCGTCTGCCGCGCGGCCTCGACTTCGTGGAAGCGGCGACGCTTCCGGTCGCGTTCGCGACCGCCGTGGCCGGGTTGCTCGACCGCGCGGCGCTTGGTCCGGGCGAGACGGTCCTCATCCACAACGCGACGGGTGGGGTGGGACAGGCCGCGGTCCAGATCGCGCGTTCCCGGGGAGCTCGGGTCTTCGGGAGCGCGAGCGCCTCGAAGCGTGCCGCGCTCGAAGCTTTGGGCGTGGAACTCGCGCTCGACTCCCGGGATCCGGGATTTGCAGAGGCGGTGCTCGAAGCGACAGGCGGGCGGGGCGTCGACGTCGTCCTGAGTGCACTCCCTGGCGAAATGCGACAGCGCTCGATCGACGTGACGGTCGCGGGCGGTCGCTTCGTCGAGATCGGCAAGGGCCAGGGACCGTCGCCCGAGGAGATCGCGGCGAGTCGCCCGGACCTTTCCCATTTCGTGCTCGATCTCGCGGCGCTGTCCTCGGAGGCGCCGAGCGAAGTGGCCGACGTTTTGAAACGCGTCGTCTCGGGCGTGGACCAGCACGATTGGCGCCCCCTGCCGACGAGCCGGATCGAAGCCGCGGCGGCGACCCGCGCGTTCCGGACGATGCAGCGCGGACAGCACGTCGGAAAGCTCGTTCTCGACTTCTCCAGGGACACGGGGGACGCGGCCGCGATCCATTCCGTGCCTTTCTCACTGCGCGACGACGCGGCCTATCTCGTGACGGGTGGCCTCGGTGGCCTGGGCCTCGCGGTCGCGCGTTGGCTCGTGGATGGCGGGGCGCTACATCTCGTTCTCCTCGCACGCAACGCCCGACCGGAGGGCCGTCAGGTAGAAGACCTTCGCGCGCTCGAAGCCCTGGGCGCCTCGGTCACCCTCGTCCAGGCCGACGTCACGGACGAAGCCGGCCTCGCCGAGGCGTTGGCTCCGTGGACGACGCAGCAGAGTGGGGTTCCGCTCGCGGGCGTGATCCATGCTGCGGGGACCCTCGCGGACGGCGCGATCGGTCGGCTCGAGCGTGAGGACTTCGAACGGGTCCTCGCGCCCAAGGTCGACGGGACCGTCCATCTCCACAACGTGACCCGGGACCTCCCGCTCGAGGCCTTCGTACTCTTCTCGTCGGCGTCGGGTCTGCTCGGCGCGCCCGGGCAGACCAACCACGCGGCAGCCAATCGATTCCTCGATGGGTTCGCGGAATATCGCCGTGCTCTCGGCCTGCCCGCCTTGAGTATCGCATGGGGCCCCTGGAGCGAGATCGGCGCCGCGCTCGCGTATACGGAAGAAGGTGTGGAAGACGAGTCGGAAGCGGTGCTCGGGCGGCGAGAGGCGCTCGGCGCGCTGCCCGGGATCGGCATGCTTGCGCCGAAGGAGGCCCTCGATCATCTCGGTCACGTGTGGAACGCGCGGCGGGGCACGATCGGGATCATCGAGGCCGACCTCGATCAGGTCTCGCGGATTCCCGCGGTCGCGTCGCTTCCCTACTTCGAGCAGGTGCTCTCCGACGCCGAAGCCGACGCAGCCCAGAGCGGCGCGACTCCGGTCGGCGTCGAAGCGGCGCGTCTGCTCGAAACCCTTGCGGCACTCCCGCCCGGAGAACGTCGTGAGCGACTCGATGAGCACGTGATCGAACATCTCGCGCGGGTTCTCGACCTCACGCCGGATGCGATCGATCCGCGTCTCGGCTTCTTCGATCTCGGCGTCGACTCCCTGACGGCCCTCGAGCTGGGGAACCGGATCGAATCCGACCTCGGGATCGCGCTTCCGGAAACACTGCTCTTCGATCATCCGACGCCGGTCGCTCTGCTCGATCTGCTGGAGGCGCGCCTGTTCCCCGATTCGGCGCCTACGCCGGATCTCGCAGTCCGCACCCCGGAAGGCTCCACGTCGGGTGCGGG
The DNA here is from genome assembly GCA_002709835.1 of Deltaproteobacteria bacterium. Lineage (GTDB taxonomy): Bacteria > Myxococcota_A > UBA9160 > UBA9160 > UBA4427 > UBA4427. The sequence continues at coordinate 87,935 of PAQX01000019.1, read as the reverse complement.
CGACCCGCGCGGCGAATCGACTACTGCGCCGGACGAGGACGCGATCGATCGGAAACTCGATGAGCTCGAGGCGCTGCTCGCACTCGGGAACGAGGATCCGGCATGAGTCAGGATCGCGAACGACTCCTCCGCGCGATGAAGACGATCGAGCGGCTGCAGTCACGACTCGAGGCGAGCGAACGAGCTTCGCGCGCCCCGGTCGCGGTGATCGGGCTCGGTTGCCGTTTTCCCGGGGGCGAGGATCCGGATGCCTTCTGGGAGCTTCTCGATCGCGGAGGCGACGCGATCGGCCCCGTGCCGACCGATCGCTGGGACGCCGAGGCGCTCTTCGATTCCAACCCCGCGACGCCGGGAAAGGTCGTCACGCGCGAAGGCGGGTTCATCGGTTCGCCTCGAGAGTTCGACGCTTCCTTCTTCGGCTTGTCGCCGAGGGAAGCCGCGACCCTCGATCCGCAGCAGCGGCTCTTGTTGGAAGTCGGTTGGGAAGCGATGGAGCACGCGCGTGTCGTTCCGTCGGAGTGGCAGGGTGACTCCATCGGTGTGTTCGTCGGCATCAGTGGCCACGACTACTCCCAACGACTTCTGTCGCGGCCCCTCGAGTCGATCGATCCGTATCTGGCGACGGGCAACTCGCATAGCGTCGCCGCGGGCCGGCTCGCCTACACGTGGGGCTTCAACGGGCCGGCGATGGCCGTCGATACGGCCTGCTCTTCGTCGCTCGTCGCTCTCCACCTCGCGGTCGCGAGTCTACGTCGGGGCGAGTGTCGTGCGGCACTCGTCGGGGGCGTGAATCGATTGCTCTCGCCCGAGTTCACCGTGAACTTCTCGAGCGCGCGAATGCTCGCGCCCGACGGGCGCTGCAAGGCCTTCGGAGAGGGAGCGGATGGCTTCGGCCGAGCCGAGGGCTGCGGGGTCCTCGTCCTCAAGCGGCTCGACGAGGCCCGGCGAGACGGCGATCGCGTGCTCGCGATCGTACGTGGCTCCGCCGTCAATCAGGATGGCCGGAGCGGGGGGCTGACGGTTCCGAACGGCCCCGCCCAGCAGGCCGTGATCCGAGCCGCGCTGGCCGACGCCGGGATCGAGCCCGCCGATGTCGACTATGTCGAGGCGCACGGGACGGGGACCGAGCTCGGCGACCCGATCGAAGCGCGGGCCCTCGGTGAAGTCTTCGGTGGCGCGCGCGACGAAGTCGTACGCGTCGGGTCGCTCAAGACCAACGTCGGACACATGGAAGCCGCGGCGGGGATCGGGGGTGTGATCAAGACGATTCTCGCGCTCGATCACGAGTCGCTTCCGAAACATCTGCATTGCGAGGCCCCGAGCACCCGAATTCCGTGGGACGAAACGCCGATCCAGATCCTGCGTGATCCCGAAGCCTGGAAGTCGGACCGCGCGCGCAACGCCGGCGTCAGTTCCTTCGGGTTCAGCGGAACCAACGCGCACGTGGTCCTCGCGGGACCCGAGGCGATTCCAGGCGATGCGCGGCCTGCTCCGGAGCCGTCCCTGGACCGTGCTTCGTTGCTCTGCGTGTCCGCCCGCGAACGTCCGGCTCTCGCGGCGCAGCTCGACGCACTCCGCGACTCGATCGCGGGGGGCTCGCCGTGGACCGACGTCTGTTTCAGTGCCCTGCGCGATCGCGAGTGTTTCGAGGAGCGCGTCGCCGTCGTTGCTCGCGATCGTACGTCTGCACTCGAGGCGATCGAGCGCGTCCAGACTCGACTCGCGGCGGAGGACGGTGGCGTCCGCCAGCCGGCCCACCGCAAGCCGAGGGTTGCGTTCCTGTTTACCGGGCAGGGCTCCCAGGCCATCGGCATGGGGCGCGGGCTCTACGCGACTCAACCGGCATTCCGGGCGGCGATCGATCGATGTGCGGATTGGCTCTCGGCGAACGCGGGTCTCGACCTTCTCGGTCTGATCCATCCGGCGCCCGGGGGCGAAGGATGGGAAGAACGAGCTGCCCGCGAACTCGAGAAGACCGAGCACGCCCAGCCCGCACTCTTTGCGCTCGCCTATGGGCTCTGCGAGGCCTGGCGCGCCTGGGGCGTCGAGCCGAGCGCGGTCCTGGGCCACAGCATCGGCGAATACGCGGCGGCCGTCGCGGCAGGCGTTCTCGGAGTGGAAGAGGCGCTCGAGGCGGTCGTCTTGCGGGGACGATTGATGGGATCGCTCCCCCCGAACGGTGGGATGGTCGTGGTCTTCGGGGAGCCGGAGAAGGTCGGGTCTGCGCTTCCCGCCGGCGTCGAGATCGCCGCGATGAACGGTCCGAGGAACACCGTGATCGCGGGGACGAACGCGGACCTCGCTGCGGCGACTGAAGCCCTTTCGGCGCTCGGCTTCGAGAGTCAGCGCCTCGCGGTCTCCCATGCGTTTCATTCGGACTTGATGGCGCCGATTCTCGGTGACTTCGAGCGCGATTTCCGGGCGGTGCCGAGCGCGCCCGGTCTGCGCTTCTATTCCACCGCCACCGGAGCGCGGGTTCTCGAAGAGCGACTCGACGCGGCCTACTGGACGCGGCAGATCCGCTCCCCCGTCCGCTATGCGGAGGCCGTCTCGGCGCTCGTCGAGGACGGGATCGATCTGCTGGTCGAGATCGGATCGCGTCCCACGCTGATTCCACTCTCGTCTCGGATCGCACCGGAATGGCAGGGCCCCCGCATTCCAAGCCTCCGCGGACGAAGTGAAGACGGCGAGGACTTTCTGGCTGCGCTCGGGGCCGCTTTCGAAGCCGGCGTGGGACTCCATTGGGGAGACGCGCCGGGAGCCGCTGTGGACCTGCCGACCTATCGCTTCGTGCGTCGGGAGCATTGGGCCGCGCCGGACGCGTCCGAGAGGGGGCACGCCGCGCTCGCGCAGTCGACGGTCGAGCCGAGGCGACAGGGGGTGCTCGGTCCCGCGCTCCATCCGGGTGACGGCGACCGATCGATCCACGCGCTTTCTCGCGACGTGCTCGCGCAGCCGATCTGGCAGGGACATCGCGTGTTCGGTGACTCGGTGTTGCCCGCGGCGGGGCTCTGGGGCCTAGGCCTCGAGGCTGCACGACGACTCGGTGGCGAAGACGCCCGACTCAGGATTTCCGCCGTGCACTTTACCGGCGCGCTTCGACTGGACCAGGCAGAAGATGCCCAGATCGAAGTCGAGCCGGCCGCGAACGGTCGTCGTTTCCGCGTCTTGAGCCGCACGCCGAACGGCGATTGGGACACGCACTGCGTCGGGCGGATCGATTCAGGGGCGGCGGCGGACGCGCGGCCTTCCGCGGATCTGGAGGCGATTCGTGGGCGCTGTCCGAACAGTGTCGATCCGGAAGACTGCTGGGCGCGCCTCGCGGCGCAGTCCGTCACGTACGCACCTGCGTGGCGATTGCTCGAGGCAGTTCAGCTCGGAGAAAACGAAGCCCTCGCGCGGATCCGTCGTCCCGAGCGGGTCGGTTTCGGATTCGCATGGGACCCCATCGTGGCGGATGCCTGCGTCCAGGCTTGTTCCGCACTCTTCTTGGATCGGGCAGAAGCGGAGACCTTCCTTCCTGCGAGCGTGGGGACGGTCGTCGTTCACGGTCTGCCAGGGGAGGGCGGCTTCGTTCACGCCCATCTGCGAACCGAGATCGTGCGTGACTCTGTTTCGGTCTCCATCGACGTCTACGACGGGGAGGGGCGACCGCTTCTCTCTCTCGTCGATCTCAGACTGCGACCGATCAGCGAAGCGCGCTGGCATCACGAACGGGTCGATCCTGACTGGTTCTATCACGTCCGCGTCGACGAGCGACGCGTCGTCACCGCTCTCCCTCAGCCGCGCCCGGAAGAAGTGGTCGAAGCGCTCACACCGGCCTTTCGTCGCGAAGCCGAGAGTGACGAACAACGCGCCTACACCGAAGTGCTCGGAGAGCTCGACGCGGCCGCCCGCGGCTATGCCTGGTCCTGTCGCGAGCGCCTGGGCGAAGACGCGACGGTCCCCCCGCGCTTCGAACGTCTCTGGCGCCGGATTCGAGAGCTCGCTTGCGAAGCCGAGACCCGAGGCGAAGGAGGCGTTTCGGCCGAAGAACTCGGGGCATCTCTGGCCGCGCTCGTCGAGAGCACGCCGTCGGCCTCGAGCGAGGCCGCGTTGCTCGAGCGCTGCGGAGGCTCGCTCGCCGGGGTGTTGCGGGGCGAAGTCGCACCGATGTCCCTGCTCTTTCCGGACGGAGACGGGACGCTGGTCGAGGCGATCTACGCGAGCTCGACCGGTGCGCGCCTGATGAATGAACAGGTCGCGGCCGCGTTCGCGCAGCTTCGTCGAGAGGTGGCCGAGAACGGGGGGGAAAGGCGCCCGCTCCGGGTCCTCGAGATTGGTGCGGGAACCGGGGCGACGACCCGCTTCCTCTTGGATCAGCTGGGCGGCGTCGACTACACGGTGAGCGACGTCGCGCCGCTTCTCGTCGAGCGCGCGCGCGAACGATTCGGGGAACACGAGTCGCTTCGCTTCGAACGCTTCGACGTGACCGCGGAGCCCGTCGGCCAGGGGATCGCCCTGGGCAGCCATGATGTGGTGGTGGCCGCGAACGTGCTCCACGCAACGTCCGACCTGCGTAGGACGCTCGAGCGAATCGGGGGACTCCTCGCGCCCGGGGGCTCGCTGCTCTTGCTGGAGTCGACGTCGGTGGTTCCCTTCCTCGACCTGATCTTCGGTCTGACCGAGGGGTGGTGGGCCTTCGAGGACGAGGCGCTCCGACCGGCACATCCACTTCTGTCGGCGGCCGCCTGGGTCGAGTTGCTGCGCGAATCCGGATTCGAGGCGACGGCGCTCAGGCCGAGCGAATCGCACGAAGCGGCACAGAGCCTGATCGTCGCTCGTCGTCCCGAATCTCCTTCCGTGGTGCTGGGAAGAACCGTCGTCCTCGGAGAAGACGAGCCCCTGGTGAACGCGCTCACTTCGACGCTCGAAGCAAGCTCCATTCTGGGTGAGGCGGAATGCGATCACGTGCTCCTCGTGCCGACTCCGTCGGCCGATCCAAAGGCGCTCGCGCAGCAGATCGATCGCGTTCTCTCGACGATCCGGGACCTCGTCGATCGCGCCTCTCGGCCTCGCCTGACCCTGGTGACGCGCGGCGCGACGGGGGAAGGGCACGAAGTGCCGACGCAGGCCGTGCTCGCCGGACTCATTCAGGTCGCGCGGCTGGAACACCCGGGGCTCGACTGCGCGCGGATCGACGTCGATCCGAGCGCGGCCGTCGACGCGCAGCGGACCGCGGTGCTTGAGGCGCTTGCGTCCCCGGTTCGTGAGGCGCGGCGGCTGCGAGACGGAAAGACGCGGGTCGAACGACTCGAACGTCTGCCGCTCGCCTCTCCGGATCCGCGTCCGGCGTCCGACTATCGGATCGAACCCGCGACGCGCGGTGAAGAGGGAGGCGTCCGATTCGTGCCGGCCACGACGGACGCGCCCGGACCGGGCGAGGTCGTCGTAGAAGTCCTCGCTGCGGGGCTCAACTTCATCGACGTGCTCGACTCGATGGGCATGCTGCCCTTCGAGCGCGGTTGGCTCGGAGTCGAGTGCTGCGGGCGGGTGTTGGAAGTCGGAGAAGGTGTGAAGAGATGCGCCGTCGGAGATCGGGTGATCGCGCTCTGCGAAGGGAGCTTCCGGGACCGCGCGATCGTGCGAGACCTGCATCTCGCCCGGCTCCCCGGGGCGTTCTCGGCGCTCGAGGGAGCGACGCTCCCCGCGACCTTCCTCACGGCCTGGCAGGCGCTCGTGGAAGTCGCAGGAATCGAACCGGGGCAGACGGTGCTGGTGCATGCGGGGGCGGGCGGCACGGGCATGGCGGCGATCCAGGTGGCTCGGGCCCGCGGTGTACGGGTCTTCGCGACCGCGAGTCGGGAGAAGTGGGAGACGCTTCGAGAGTTGGGGGTCGAGGCGCCTCTCGATAGCCGTCGGCCCGGGTTCGGAGAAGCGGTTCGCCTTGCGACGGACGGGCGAGGCGTCGACGTGATCCTGAACTCCCTGACTGGCGACTTCATCGACGAAGGCCTGCGCGCCCTCGCGCCGGGCGGGACCTTCCTCGAGATCGGCAAGCGCGACCTGCGGAGGGAAGAGGACATCCGCGCGATCCGAGACGACGTCGACTATCGGATCGTGGATCTGATGACGATGGCCGCGGACGAGCCGGAACGAATCGCGAACCTCTTCGACGCGTGGCTCCCTGCACTCGAGCGCGGGGACCTGGGACCCTTGCCCCGACAGATCTTTGCGGTCGGGCATGCGGGCGCGGCGCTTCGATTCATGCGAAACGCGCGGCACACCGGGAAGATCGTGCTCGACTTCGGCGCCTCCGGGATGCCGGTGGACGCCGAGGCCAGTTATCTGATCACCGGAGGCTTCGGTGGCCTGGGACTTGCGACCGCGCGGTGGCTCGCCGACGCCGGCGCGCGCTCGATCGTATTGATGGGGCGACGCGTACCGGAGGAAATGCCGGCCGAGCTGGACGGACTCGTCGATCGCGGAGTCGAGGTCGTGTGCGCGGCCGGGGACGTCGCCCACGCCGAGGACGTCGATTCGGCGATCGAAGTCGCGGAGCGATGCGGTCCGCTCCGGGGCGTCGTGCACGCGGCAGGGGTCCTCGAAGACGGACTGTTGAAGGGGCTCGATGCGGAGAAGATCGGAACCGTTCTCCGGCCGAAGGTCGAAGGCGCGCTCCAGCTCGACCGCGCGACGCGTTCGCGCTCACTCGACTTCTTCGTGCTCTACTCGTCGGCGGCTTCGCTGCTCGGTTCTCCGGGCCAGGCCGCGCACGTGGCGGCGAACGGTTTTCTGGATGCGCTCGCGCTCCATCGCCGGCGACGGGCGCTCCCGGCTCTCAGTGTCGGATGGGGGCCCTGGTCGGAGACCGGCTCGGCGGCGAACGAGAACGTCGCGGCGGCGATGCGTGGACGCGGAATCGGACCGATCCGAACGAATCAGGGCCTGGCGGCGCTCGGCGCGTTGCTCGGCCGGGCCGACGTGACCCGCGTCGGCGTCGTCCCGATCGACTGGGCGAAGGCGTCCGGCTTCGCCCGTGACCCGTTCTTCTCTCTCTTCGCAAACGAGTCGCCGGCGCGCCCTGCCGCCGCTCCGAAAGGCCCTACGACTTCGCCGGACGAGGGCGTCTTCGCGGGGCTCGACCGGATGCCTCAGAAGCGTCGCCGCGGAGAGATCCGGCGTCGGCTCCAGCGTGAGATCGGACTCGTCCTGGGGCTGCCGGAAGGCGAGCTACCTTCGGCGGTCGACGGGTTCTTCGATCTGGGACTGGACTCCTTGATGGCCGTCGATCTCACCGCGCGCCTGGAGGCGTCGGCGAGTCTCGAATTCTCATCGACCACGCTTTTCGAGTATCCGAACATCGCCGAACTCTCGGACCATCTCGACGCGTTGGTTTTTGCGAACGCGACCGAACCCGAGCCCGGCCGAGATCCGGAACAACCGCGAACAGAAACTCCGGTCGGAACACCGGGCCAACCGATTCCGCACTCTGCGGGCGAAGAAGAGGACTTCGAGGCCGCTCTCGCGGTGGAGCTCGATGCCCTCGGCGAACTCTTGAACGACTGAAGCCCGACGCGCCGATGAGCCGAGCGAGCGAGCATGGACCCCGACCCGATGAGTGATTCCGAAGAACAGACGCCGCCGCGCGCTTCGCAGCAGAGGATGCTGGAAGCGCTTCGTGAGGCGCGCCTGCAGATCGAGACGCTCAAGAAGGGCGGCGATCGCCGGGTCGCGGTGATCGGGATGGCGACCCGGTTGCCGGGGGCGGAGTCCGTCGAGGCGTTCTGGGAGATGCTCGCCGCAGGCCGCTCCGGCGTGCGCGATGTCGACGACGCTGAGCTCGAAGCCGCGGGCGTCGATCCGCAGGTCGCGGCAAGCGCGGACTATGTCCGGGCTTATGCGAGCTTTGAGGATCCGGCCTCCTTCGACGCGGGACTCTTCGGGTATGCGCCACGCGAGGCGACGATCCTCGATCCCCAGCACCGTGTCTTTCTCGAGTGTGCCTGGGTTGCACTCGAAGATGCGGGGATCGACTCGACACGTTCGGGTGCTCGGATCGGCGTGTACGGAGGAGCCGCGCTCAACAGCTACCTGCTCGCCCTGAATGCGGACCCCGCCTTTCGAGACCCGTCGAATCCCGTTCAAGCGGTCGTCGGCAACGTCATGGGCCTGATGCCGACGCGGGTTGCCTATCATCTCGATCTCAAAGGCCCGGCGTGCGGTGTGCAGACCGGTTGTTCGACATCGCTGGTCGCCGTCCACGATGCCTGCCATGCGCTGATGCGGGGCGATTGCGAGATCGCGCTCGCCGGCGGCGTCACGATCGGTCGCGTCGACCCGGAAGGCTACGTGTTCGAAGCCGGCGGGATCGCATCGCCGGACGGGATGTGTCGGGCCTTCGATGCGAAAGGACGCGGGACGCTCTTTGGAAACGGCGTCGGCCTCGTCGTCTTGAAGCCCCTCGCCGCGGCCGAGCGAGACGGCGACCGGATCCTGGCCGTGGTCGCGGGATCGGCGGTCAACAACGACGGCTCCGGAAAGGTCGGCCTGCTCGCGCCGAGCGTTACCGGACAGGCGGAAGTGATCGAGAAGGCGTGGGAGAGTGCAGGCCTCGACGCTTCCACGGTCGGGTATGTCGAAGCCCACGGGACCGCGACGGAGCTGGGAGATCCCATCGAGTTCGCCGCCCTCGAGCGGGCGCTCGGCGCCAAGCTTCGCGACGCGGGTCGGACCTGCGCCCTTGGATCGGTCAAGACGAACGTCGGTCATCTCGACGCCGCGGCGGGGGTCGCGGGTCTCATCAAGGCGGTGCTGGCCCTCCACCACGAAGCGCTTCCGCCGAGCCTGCACTTCGCGCAGCCGAATCCGCAGCTCGGTCTGGAAACGAGTCCTTTCGATGTCGTCCGCGAAAAGACGCCTTGGAAGCGCGGCGACGATCCGCGTCGCGCGGGGGTCAGTTCGTTCGGAATGGGCGGAACGAACGCCCACGTCGTGCTCGAAGAAGCGCCGGCCACGCCCGTTTCCCGTCGCGCCGCCACCGACGCGTGGGAGATCCTCCCGCTCTCCGCGCACACGCCCTCGGCCCTCGACCAGGTAGCCGAGCGCCTCGCCCGGCATCTGACGGCGCACCCCGAGGCCGAACTCGATTCGGTCGCGCGCACACTCCAGCAGGGGCGACGCGCCCTCGGCGAGCGCCGAATCTGCGTGGTGAAGTCACGCGAGGACGCGATCGCGACCCTCTCCGCGCCTCCGTTGCCGGGTCAGCGGGGGCAGGCGTCCGGTGCCTCCCGGCCGATCGTGTTCGTGTTCAGCGGACAGGGAACCCAGTATCCGGGGATGGCGCGGCGGCTCTACGTGAGCGAGCCCGTTTTTCGCGAAGCCCTCGACGCTTGCGCTGCTCACCTCGCGCCGAAGCTCGATCTCTTGCGACTGGTCGATGCGCAGACCGATCCGGAAGAGCTGGCCCGAACGGATCACACCCAGCCCGTCCTCTTCGCCTTCGAGTATGCCCTCGCGCAGCTCTGGCAGTCTCGTGGCGTCGAGCCGGATGCGCTGATCGGTCATAGCCTGGGGGAATACGTCGCCGCCGCGATCGCCGGCGTCTTCACGCTCGAAGCGGCCCTCGAGGCCGTCGCCGAGCGGGGACGCGCGATGCAGGCCTGTCCGGTCGGGTCGATGCTCGCGGTCGCTGCCGATGGCGACGATCTCGAAGCGCTACTCGCGGCTACGCCCGGGCTCGAGCTGGCCGCGATCAACGCGCCGCAGGCGACGACCGTCGCCGGGCCCGAGGATGCAATCTCGCAGGCCGAGGCCTGGCTTCGGGAGCGCGAGCTGCCCATGAAGCGTCTCGCCGTTTCCCACGCGTTCCACTCGGCGAGCATGGCCGACGCGGCCGAGACTCTCGCGGCGCACCTGCGCGGCGCGTCGCTCGCGCCGCCGACGATCCCGATCATCTCGAACGTGACCGGCGCATGGCTGACCGACGAGGAGGCGACGAACCCCGACTACTGGGCGCGGCATCTCCGCCAGCCGGTCCGGTTCGCGGATGGCGTGGCGCAGGTCGGGGAGCTCGACGCGCCGCTCTTCCTGGAGATCGGTCCTGGCGACGCGCTGACGCGCTCCGTCGTGGCGTGCGTGGGCAACTCGAACGTCGCGATTCCGAGCCTGCCCGGGGTCCAGCAGGCGCGGCACGCCGAGCGCTATTTCGCGCAGGCCTTCGGACGCCTCTGGATGATGGGAGCCGACGTCGACTGGAGCGTGCTCCGCGCGGAGGGTGCTTCCCCGCCACCTCCGGTTTCGCTGCCGACCTATCCCTTCGAGCGCAAGCGCTACTACCCCGACCTCTCGGGAACGAGCCGGACGCCTTCGGTCGATCCAAATCGGAAGGCGACGGATCCGAGTGACTGGTTCTACGCTCCGCGCTGGGAACGTTCGGCCCTCCGCTTCGAAGGGGGGGAGTCTCGCGCTCATGGCAGCGATCCGGAGCGGCATGACACGATCGCGGTCGTCTTCGGCTCGCGACCGTTGGGCGATCTGGTGGAAAGTGGATCGGCTGGTTCCATCGTTCGCGTCGAGCGGGGAGCGTCCTTCGTCGCGCAGTCGGATCTCGACTTCCGTCTCGATCCCAGGATCGAGTCGGACTGGACGCTTCTACTCGAGTCCCTTGCTGGGCGAGAGGCGGCACGGATCCTCTGGGTCCAGGCGCCGGACGAGCATGGCGCCCATGATCTCGACGTGCTCGTGGCCCTCGGTCGCGCGCTGCTCACGACGGGGCTCGAGGTCGAATTCAACCTGGTGACGCGCGATGCGTTCGAAGTCGTGGGCCTCGAGGCGGCGGTTGCTCATCGCGGACAAGCGATCGGCCTGATGCAGGTCGTCGCCCAGGAAGTACCCGGTCTCGCGCTTCGCACGATCGACCTCTCCGGGGACGTGGTGGCCGAGGCCTTCACGCGCACGATCGAGGCGGCCCCGGAAGCGCTCGTTCCGGTCGTCGCCCTCCGCGGCGCCTATCGATGGATGCGTCGTCAGCGGCGGCTGCCGCTTGCCGAGGGGGATCCCGGTCTGCGCCGCGACGCGAGCTACGCGATCGTGGGCGATCCGACCGGCGGGCTCGCGCTCTTCTACGCGCGGTTCCTTCGCCAGGAGTTGAATGCCCGGGTCGTCTTCCTCGCGAGCCAGGACTTTCCGGAACCGCACGCCTGGGATGCGGTGCTGGCGGATCCCGATGCGTCGCCGGCACACGTCGCGACGATCGAGCAGATCCGGTCGCTCGGCGAAGAAGGCAAGGCGTGGGCGCTTTCTTCCCTCGACCTGACGGACGCGGGCGCGATCGGCGCGGCGATTCGCGCGGCGGGCAGCGCTTCCGGTAGCTTGGCCGCGGTCTTCACGAGTGATCTGATGGGCGACGACTCCGCCTGCGCACTGCCCGACCTCGACCCCAGCGAACGGCGACGGATCATGCGCAGCAAGGTGGACGGAACTCGCGCGCTCGCGGCTGCGCTCGAAGGGATCGACCTCGACTTTGTCCTGCTCCAGTCGTCGCTCTCCTCGGTCGTGGGGGGCGTGGGCTTCTCAGCCTACGCGGCGGCGAACAGTCATCTCGATGGCGTGGCACAGCTCCATCGTGGCCCGGTCCGGTGGTTGAGTCTCGGATGGGATGCGGTCCGCGAGGAAGAAGAGGGACCGACGCGAATGACCTCGCTCCTCGCCACCGCGCTCTCGCCGGACGATGTCTGGGCGGCGACGTGCCGGGCGCTCGCGGAGCCCGGGCTCACCTACGCCGCCGTCAGCGCCCGAGACCTCGATGCGCGAATGGAGCTTGCCTTCGGTCGAGCGGGAGACGCCGTCGGTCGCATGGGCGGCAATCATGCCCGGCCGGAGCTTTCGACGACCTACGCGGAGCCGCGCACCCCGGTGGAGACGGCCGTCGCGACGGCGGTCGCGGAACTGCTCGGCCTGGAACGCGTCGGCGTCGATGACGACTTTTTCGAGCTGGGCGGCAACTCGCTGCTCGCCATCCAGGCGGTCACTCGACTTCGCAAGGAGTTCGGGGTCGAGCTCTCCATGCGCTCCCTTCTCTATGGCACACCCACCGTCGCCGGGATCGCAGCTGCGATCGAGCGCGGCGACTTCGGCCTCTCTGAAGAGGAGGTCGACACCCTCGAGGATCTCCTCGGCGAAATCGAAGCCATGCCCGTCGAAGACGCGGCTGGGCACGACTGACGGAAGACTTCATGCAGTTCAGCCTCTTCTTCTTCGACGGCGACGGATCCGCGGTCGGGGACGATCACTACCGACTCATTCAGGACGCCGCGCGCTTCGCTGATCGCGAAGGCCTCGTCGCGATCTGGACGCCCGAGCGTCATTTTCATGCGTTCGGCGGACTCTATCCGAACCCGGCTCTTACGGCGGCTTCCCTCGCGATGATTACGGAGAACGTGCAGTTGCGCGCCGGCAGCGTCGTGCTGCCGCTCCACCATCCCGTGCGCGTCGCGGAGGACTGGGCGGTGGTCGACAACCTGTCCGGAGGGCGCGTCGCGATGGCCGCGGCGACCGGGTGGACGATGGACGAGTTCATCCTTTCTTCGGAGCCCCACGGCAGCCGTCGTGGACTCATGTGGCGGAGTCTCGACGAAGTCCGGCGGCTCTGGCGCGGCGAAGCGGTCGAGTTCGAAGACGCGGCCGGACGTCTGGTCGAAGCGAAGACGCTGCCGCGACCGATTCAGCCGGAGCTTCCGATCTGGATCACCTGTCAGTCCGCTGAGACTTTCGTCGAAGCGGGGCGGCTCGGCGTGAACATCCTGACCTCGGTCCTCGGCGAAAGCCTCGACAACGTGGCCGAGCAGATCGGAAAGTACCGGGAGGCGAGGAGCGCGGCGGGGCACGACCCGGCGGCGGGCACGGTCTCGCTCATGATGCACACCTTCCTGGGCGACGACGAAGAGACCGTGAAACGCGACATTCGCGAGCCCTTCCGGGAGTACCTGAAGACCCACTACGGGCTCCTCGAGAACCTCGCGAAAGGAATGGGGCTCGACGTGAGCCTGGACGACTTCAGCGACGACGACCTTTCGGCGGTCCTCGATTTCGGGGTCGAAGGCTTCATGCGCAACCGCTCCCTGATCGGGACGCCCGAGGGCTGCCTGCCCTTCGTTCGGGAGATGGAGTCGATCGGGATCGACGAAGTCTGTTGTCTGATCGATTTCGTCCAGGACTACGACGTCGTGATGGCATCCCTCCCGCATCTCGCCGGGCTGAAGAAGCGCGTCGACGCGGGCGCGGGGCCGACCGCGAACGACGCGGCCTGAGACACGGCGGCGGATGATGGACCCGAAGAGGATCGCCGCACTGCAGGAGCGAATTGCATCGCTCGCCCCGGCCCAACGTGAGCTGCTCCGAGAGCGGCTGATCGGGCAGGGGATCGATCCGTCTCTGCTCGAGCCCGAAGAGGCACCGGCGCCTGAGCCTGTCCACGAAAGACCGGCGCGCCTTCCGCTCTCCGCGGCGCAGTCTCGGGTATGGGTCCTCCATCAGATCATTCCCGGGCTCACCGCCTATCACATTCCCTTCGCCTGGTCCCTGCGTGGTGCCCTCGATGAAGCGGCACTCGAGCGTGCGTTCGCGGCGCTCGTTGCGCGACACGAATCGCTCCGCACGGCGTTCCCGATGGGAGAGGAGGGGCGTCCCTACCAGGATGTGCACCAGGAGGTCGCGGTTCCCCTGGAGTGGGAGGACGTGCCGGGCCACGCAGACCGCTCGGTGGGCGTGGAAGGCCTTCCTGAATGGGTTCGCGGCCGGGCGTGCGCGCTGGCGGATCTCGCCTTCGACCTCTCGCAGGGACCGCTGCTGCGGATCGCCCCGATGCGTGTCGCGGAAGATCACGTGGTGGTGGTCGTCGTGCTCCATCATCTGGTCGCGGACGGATGGTCTCGGGGGCTCTTCATGACGGAGCTCGCCGCCTACTACCGCGCGGCGACCGGCGGCGAGGGGGAGGATCTAGGCGCGGTCCTGTCACCGCTCGAGTGGCACTACGCCGATCATGTCCTCGCGGAGCGCGCCTTTCGGGAGTCCCCTCAAGCGAAGCGAGAGCTCGACTACTGGGCGAAGCAGCTCGAGGGACTGGAGCCCCTCGAACTCGCGACGGGCCGTCCGCGCCCGGCGGAGGCCGGCTTCCGCAGCCAAACGTTCATCGCGACCCTGCCGCCGGCCCTGAACGAATCCCTCAAAGAGATCGCTCGCCGCTCGGGCCTCACCTACTTCATGTTCCTGCTGGCGGCGTTCAAGCTCCTGCTCCACCGCTACACCGGCGAGACGGACCTCGCCGTCGGCGTCCCGGTCGGCGGGCGCACCGATCCGCGGGCGCTTTCTCTCGTCGGCTTCTTCGTGAACACCCTCGTCGTGCGGACCCGTTTCGAGATCGCGGACGAGGGGCGCCTCTCGGATTGGTTCGGTGCGGTAAAGGACTCGGTCGTGGGCGCCCTCGAACACCAGCGGGTGCCCTTCGCGGACGTCGTCGACGCCTGCGCGCCGCCGCGCCAGGGGGCCCGTAATCCCTTCTTCGAGATCATGTTCCAGGCGCAGACGGACGGGTATCGGACCCAGAACGCCGCCACGCCCGAAGTCGCCCTCGGTGATCTGGCGATCACCCAGCACGCGGTCACGATGAACCAGACGAAGTTCGACATGAGCTGGCATCTGCTGGATCGGGACGACGGGCTACTGGTCGCGATCGAAACCCGGTCTTCGCTCTTCGAAGAAGCGTTCGCCGAAACGATGGCGAAGCATTTCGAGCGTCTTCTGGAGGCGATCGCAGAGACACCGACTGCGCGGCTCGCCGACCTCACGCCGGTTTCGCCCGACGAGCGAGCGCGGCTCCTCGCGTTCGCGCAAGGACACGAGGCCCCGCCGCTCGCGCAGGCGACGCTCCCCGAGTCCTTCGTCGCGCAGGCCGAACGGACGCCCTCGGCGATCGCGGCGCGGGACGCGGACGGGGAGAGTCTCACGTACGAGGAACTCGAAGCGCGATCGCGCGGCGTCGCCCGGGGGCTCGCCGCTCGGGGGATCGGCGCCGAAGACCGGGTCGGCATCCGTCTGCCACGGCGGGTCGATCTGCTCGTGGCGCTCCTCGGGGTCCTGCGCGCAGGGGCCGCGTTCGTCCCGCTCGATCCGAAGCTGCCCGAGGCGCGCCTGCGGTTCATGACGGAGGACGCGGGGTGTCGTCTCGTCATGGGGGAGGGCGCAGTCGGCCTCGCGGACCTCGAAGCGGCGTCGGTAGAGGAGGACGAGGCCCTCCCGGCGCTGCGACCGGAGCAACTCGCCTACGTCATGTACACGTCGGGCTCGAGTGGTCGGCCGAAGGGCACGATGATCCACCACGCGGGGCTCGCGCATTACCTCGACTGGTGCCGGCGGCGTTATCCGATCGACGAGGGCTATGGCGCGCCCGTCCACGGGTCGATCGGATTCGACGCGACCTTGACCGCGCTCTTCGCTCCGATCGTCGCCGGGGCGATGGTCCATCTCGTCTCCGACGACGATGACCTCGCGGCGCTTGCGGACGAGTTGGCGAATCCGCCGATCGGTCGCCCGGGCGTGGTGAAGCTCACGCCCGCCCATCTTCGAGCGCTGCCGCCGCTCCTCGCGGACGGACTCGATCCGGGACGCGCGCCGCGCGCCTTCGTGATCGGGGGCGAGGCGCTGACCGCGGCCCATGTCGAGACGTGGCGGCGCGAAGCGCCCGACGCGGCGCTCCTCAACGAGTACGGCCCGACCGAAGCGGTCGTCGGCTGTTGCGTGCACGAGGTCGGGCCGGCGGACACGGGCAACCTCCCGATCGGCCGACCGATCGATGGGGTGGCGCTCTACGTGCTAGATCGGTGGGGGGAGCTCTGTCCGATCGGCGTGCCGGGCGAGCTCTACATCGGTGGGCCCGGTGTCGCCCGCGGCTATCTCGATCGTCCTCGGCTCTCGGCGGAGCGATTCGTGCCGAACCCGTTCCGCGGCGCCGAGGGGGCGGGAAGCGAAACGCTCTACCGGACCGGGGACCGGGTGGTCTGGCGAGAGGACGGCGTCCTGCTCTACCTCGGGCGGCTCGACGAGCAGGTCCAGTTGAACGGGGTTCGTGTCGAGTTGGCCGAGGTCGAGTCGCGGCTGCTCGCCCATCCGGACGTCGACGCGGGGGCGGTCGTCGTCCAGACGCCGGCCAGCGTTCCGCAGCTCGTCGCGTTCTTCGCGTCCGAAGCGGATTCCGAAGCGGTCGCAGCGGCCCTCCCGGACTGGATGGCCGAGACCCTGCCGACCTCGATGCGTCCACACCGGATCGAAGCGATCGATCACATTCCCCTGACGCCGAACGGAAAGGTCGACCGAAAGGCTCTGCCGACGGTATCCACGGTCTCGGCGGGCGCGCCCCGGGCGCCGGAGACCGAAGCGGAAGCGCAGCTGCTGGCCTGCTGGCAGGAAGCACTCGGCCGCGAGGACGTTGCGCTCGACGCGAATCTCTTCGAGCTCGGCGGCGACTCGATCACAGGGATCCAGATCATCGGCCTCGCACGGGAAGCCGGTCTCCACCTCACCCCGCGGCAACTCTTCGAGAATCAGACCGTCGCCGGGCAGGCGCGGGTCGCCCGGGCGCTCGACGAGCACGTGACCCTCGGGCTCGCGCTTCCGGAGGGCGCCTTCTCCTTGTCGCCGATCCAGGCCGCGTTCTTCGAGCGCGTGCGAAACGCGACGGACGGCGATCTCGACCACGAGAATCACGGAGTGCTGCTCTCCCTGACTGCGCCGATTGCGCCCGAGATCCTCGACCGGGCGGTCGCGGCGATCGTGGCCCACCACGATTCGCTCCGCTTGCAATGGGTCGGGGAGTCGCCCCTGCGCCAGCGATATCGGTCGACGGAAGAGATCGGTTCGGTTTTCGAGGGCCTCGATCTTTCGGCGTCGCCCCGGGCGGCTGCGGAGCTCGAGGCACGCATCACCGAGGCCCAGCGAACGTTCGATCTCGCGGCGGGCCGCGTCTTCCGCGCGCTTCATTATGCGATGCCGGACGGCGAGCCCGATCGGCTCTTGTTGCTCGCCCATCACTGGGCGGTCGACGCGTGGTCGATGAAGCTGATCGTCGAAGACCTTCGGCTCGCGTGCGCACAGCTCGGAAGCGGCGAGGCGATCTCGCTTCCGTCCAAGACGTCGAGCTTTGCCTCCTGGATCGAGCATCTGGACGAAGGCCTCGACGGAATCGAAGCGGCCCAGCGCCACTGGGTGGACGTCTGTCGTCCGGTCCCCGCGCTTCCCTGGGACCCGGCGCCCAAGGAGGGGGCGGGGAACGCGCGCATCGAAGAAGTGGTCGTGAGCCTCGAGTCGGATCGGACGGAAGGCGTTCTCGCCTCATCAGAGGCCCAGGGACCGAACGGGGTCGACGCGGTCCTCACCGCGACGCTCGGGCATGCGCTCTGCCGGTGGGCCGACGTCGAAGAGGTCGTGATCGACGTGGAGGGCCACGGTCGACACGCCTTCGATCCGGGAATCGACCTCATGCGGACGACCGGATGGTTCACGAGCCGTCATCCCGTCCGGCTGCGCGTGCCGAGGGGGGCGGATGCCTCGCCGGTCGGTGAAGCGCGGAGGCAGATCGCGGAAGCACCGCATCAGGGCCTGAGCTTCGGTGTGTTGGCGAAGCAGGGCCGAGAGGGCGTGCAATCCCCGGCCGAGGTCCAGCTGAACTATCTCGGTCGCGCGGGGGCCGCCGTCGCGGGTGGCGAGGATTTCGGCGCGCTGGACGCTCGACCGCTGCCCTCTCTGCGCGCAGCCGGCAATCCGACGGGCGTTCGGGTCGAGGTGGTGGCGCTCGTCGACGCGGGGCGACTCACGCTGCGTTGGCGCTTCGCTTCCGACGCGGTCGCCCGCGCGACGATCGAGCGGGTGGCGGAGCGGCACGGCGCGATGCTCCATTCGATGTCCGTCCGCGCGGAACCCGTGGCGGTGAGCCCGACGCCGGAGCTCGATGCGAAGGGCGTCGATCGCGGCAGCCTCGACAAACTCCTGTCACGCGTGGGGTCGCGCTGATGGCCGGATCCACGCTGGTCGACGCTTATCCCCTGGCGCCCATGCAGTCGGGAATGCTCTTCCATTCGCTGCTCTCGCCCGAGAGCGGCGTCTACGTCGAGCAGCGTTGGTGCGAGATCGCGGGCGCGCTCGACACGAAAGCGTTCCACGCGGCCTGGCAGGAAGTCGTCGACCGGCACGCCGTCCTGCGGACCGAGTTCCACTGGCAGGACATGGAGCAGCCGCTTCAGGCGGTGTTCGACGCGCTGGCGCTTCCCTGGCTCGAAGAAGACTGGCGCGACGACCGGGCGGGCCAGGCGGCACGACTGGAGCGCTTCCTCGAAGACGATCGCCGGCGCGGATTCGAGCTCGATCGAGCGCCGCTCATGCGCTGTGCGCTCTTCCGGTTGGCCGACGATCGGTGGCGATTCGTCTGGACACATCATCACCTGCTGATGGACGGTTGGTGCAACGGGCTCCTGCTGCGCGAGGTCATGCAGGCCTACCGGGGCACGACGCAGGGGGCGCCGGTCACGCTCCCCGCGCCGGTTCCCTATCGAAGCTTTGTGGACTGGCTCCACAGTCGGGACGCCGCTCGGGAGCAGGACTACTGGCGCCACGCCCTCGAAGGCGTCGAATCTCCGGGCGCCCTCGACCTGCCCGGGGGCGACGGGTCGTCGGGCTACGCGACCGTGACGCGCGAACTCGACGCCGACCTGAGCGCTTCCCTCGAGCGAGCGGCAAAGGAGCACCGACTCACGTTGAGCACGCTCTTCCAGGGGGCCCTCGCGCTCCTGCTCGGCCGCATGACGGGAACCGAAGACGTCCTCTTTGGCGCGGCGGTCTCCGGGCGACCCGCGGCGCTACCCGGCGCGGAGCAGATCGTCGGGCTCTTCCTCAACACGGTTCCGGTTCGGGTCGATACCGGGACCGGGCAAGCCCTGCTTCCCTGGCTGCGCGCGCTCCACGCAGAGCAGTCCCATCGCGACGAACACGCCCACGCCTCCCTGATCGATCTCCAGCGTCTGACCGACGTGCCGACCGGCGTGCCGCTCTTCGACACGCTGCTCGTCTTCGAGAACTATCCGGTCTCGATCGACGCGGCGATCCAGGGGCTCGATCTCGGGATCGCCCTCGAGGATCCGGGGGGCTTCGAGCGGACGAACTACCCGCTCTCGCTCTTCGTGCATCCCGGGGAGCGGCTTCGGGTCGAGGCGCGCTTCGAGCGGGCGCGTATGGGCGATTCGGCTGTCGCGCGCTTGTGCGGACATCTCGAGACCCTCCTCGCGTCGATCGCCGAAGGGCTCGCGCAGGATCCGGAGCGTGCCCTCGATACGCTTTCGATGCTCGCGCCGGAAGAGCGGCGCCAACTGGCGGCGTGGGAGCAAGGTGCGGCCGCGCCGGCGTCCGGGGACCGTGTCTTCGCACAGGTCGACGCGATCGCCGTGTCGCGCGGAGAGGCGATCGCCGTGGTCGCCGAAGGGCAGGGTGGGGCCTCGGTCGCTCTCGGCTCCGCGACGCTCGCCCGTGAATCGACGCGGCTCGCGGCGCACCTCGTGCACGTCGCCGGGATCGGCCCCGGCCAGCGCGTCGGTCTCTTTCTAGAACGGACGGCGTCGCTCCCGCTGGCGATGCTCGCGGTTTTGAAGACGGGCGCGGCCTTCGTCCCGCTCGCGCCCGACCACCCCGAGGATCGCCTGGCGTTCATCGCGGAAGACGCCGCCCTCGATCTCGTCCTGCACGAGGGGGAGACGGCGCGGGCCGCGGTTGCCCTGGGCGCCGTTCCGCTCTTCGATCTGGCCGAAGAGACGGCCGACGCGCCGCGAGTGGAGACCTTGCCGACCGTCGACCGCGCCGCGCTGGCGTACGTCCTCTATACGAGCGGCAGCACGGGGAAGCCGAAGGGTGTCGCGATTTCCCACGGTGCGCTCGAGAACTTCCTCGCTTCCATGGCGCGGGAACCCGGGCTCGGCGCGGACGATGTGCTGCTCGCGGTCACGACGATCTCCTTCGACATCTCGATCCTCGAGCTTCTGCTTCCGCTCACGGTCGGCGCACGCGTCGTGCTGGCGAGTGCGGAGGAAGCGCGAGACGGGCCGCGACTGATCGAAGGGCTCGTCCGCGAGGCCGTCACCGTCATGCAGGCCACGCCCGCGACCTGGCGGCTGCTCGTCGAGAGCGGCTGGAAGGGAAGGGCGTCTCTGCGTGTGCTCTGTGGCGGCGAAGCCCTGCCGGGCGATCTGGCGCGATCGCTCCTCGAGCGATCCGCCGAACTGTGGAATCTCTACGGTCCGACGGAGACGACGATCTGGTCTGCGGCGCTCCGGATAGAGGAGACGCTCGCCTCGGGCGAGTTCGTGCCGATCGGTCCCCCGATCGCCGAGACCGAACTCCGTGTCGTCGATCCCGCGCTTCGACGCGTGCCCGTCGGCGCCCTGGGCGAGCTGTTGATCGGCGGCGAAGGCCTGAGCGCGGGCTACTGGCAGCGCGCCGAACTGACGGACGACCGCTTCCTCGAAGTGGAAGCCGGGGACGGGGCGCCGACGCGTCTCTACCGGACCGGGGATCTCGTCCGGCGTCGCGAAGACGGCCTGCTCGACTTCGTGGGGCGCATGGACTCGCAGGTCAAGCTACGCGGCTTCCGGATCGAGCTCGGCGAGATCGAAGCGGTCCTGCTCGCGCGATCGGACGTCGACGAGGCCGTCGTGCTGCTCCAGGAAGCGGGGACGTCAGGTGCGCGCCTGGTCGCGTTCCTTCGCGCCTCCGAACGCCTCGACCCGGCCGCCCTTCGGCGGGACCTGCGCGAACGCTTGCCAGACTACATGGTGCCCGCGCGCTTCCTCGCGGTGGATGCCTTCCCGCTCACGCCGAATCGAAAGATCGACCGGCGGGCCCTCCTCGGCCAGGCGGATGGCGCGTCGGAGGTCGGCGCGCCCGCCGAGGGTCTGGCCTCGACCCGCGAGCGCTCGCCGCGGGCGCAGTTGATCGCCGGCGTCTTCTGCGAGCTGCTCGACGTCCCGGAGGTCGACGCCGACCACGACTTCTTCGAGCTGGGCGGTCACTCGCTGACGGCGACCCGTCTGGTCTCGCGCCTCTCCCAGCTCCTCGGAACCGAGATTCCCTTGCGCGTTCTCTTCGAGCACTCGCGCTTCGACGATTTCGCCGACGCGGTCGAGACCCTGGACGTCGGGGTCGATGCGAAGACGCCGATTCCGCGAACGGAGCGACCGGAGGGGCTCGGACCCGTCTCCGACGCGCAGCGTCGCCAGTGGCTCCTCGCGGAGCTCGCGCCCGAGAGCCCGCTCTACGGGATCCCCACGGCGATCTCGATCGACGGGGAGATCGACTTCGCCGCGCTCGATTTCGCGATGCAGACCGTGGTCGATCGGCACGAGATGCTGCGCACCCACTTCGAGGAGCGCGGCGGGGAGCTCGTGTCGGTCCTCTCGTCCTCGTCTCCCGTGCGCGTCGGGCGGACGTTCATCGAAGGCGAGACGAACGAAGCCCGGGAGACGGCGCTTCGGGACTGGATGGTCCGCGCCGCGCGCGAGCCCTTCGACCTGGCCAATCCGCCGCTCTGGCGGATGACGGTCCTGTCTCTCTCGGACACGCGGCACGTTCTCGTCTTCCACTGTCATCACATCCTCGTCGACGGGTGGTCGATCGGGATCCTCGTGCGCGAAGTCGCGACGCTGTACGACGGATTCCGCGCGCAGGGGAACGCCGCCTCGCTCCCGCCGCTGCCGATCCAGTACGCGGACTACACCGCCTGGGCGCGAGACGCCGACGTTTCCGGCCACGTCGACTACTGGCGGGGACACCTCGCCGGTCTGCCCGCGCGCCTCTCGCTCCCGACGGATTTCACGCCCCCGGTCGAAGCGTCGGGCGAGGGCGACACGGTTCGATTCACGCTCTCGCGCGAGACCGGCGACGCGCTGCAGGCGCTCGCCCGGCGTGAGGGCACGACCCTCTTCATGACGCTGCTCTCGGCCTTCGCCGCGGCGCTCCACCGCATGACCGGGGAGACGGACCTGGCGATCGGCACGCCGGTCGCGAACCGGAATCATCCCGACGTCGAATCCCTGATCGGGCTCTTCGTGAACACCCTCGTCCTTCGGGTCGACCTCGACGGCGATCCCGCCTTCACCGAGATCCTGGAGCGCGTGCGGTCGATGACCCTGGCGGCCTTCGAACATGCGAGCGCGCCCTTCGAGCAGGTCCTGGAGGCGCTCGAGGTGCCGCGCAGCGCGAGCCACGCGCCGGCCTTCCAGGTGCTCTTCACCCTCGAGAACGCGCCCTTCGAGGCGGTCGAGGTCGGAGGGCTCGAATGGCGCCCACTGCCTCTCGAGAGCGGAACGGCGAAGTTCGATTGGACCCTCACGATGAGCGAGACGCCGGAGGCGCTGGCCGGTCAGTTGGAATACCGGACGGATCTCTTCGAGCGGCGCACGATCGAACGCTTCGTGTCGCTCTTCGGCGACTTCCTCGAGCGGCTTCCGGGCGCGGTCGATCTTCGACTCTCGAACCTCGGACTGCTGAACGAAGCCGCGACCGAAACCCTCGCGCGCTGGGGCGGGTCGGCGGAGACCGCGCGCGGTCCGCGCGAATCGATCCACGCGCTCTTCGCCGAGCAGGTCGCCCGGGCCCCGGACGCGGTCGCGCTTCGTCAGGGCGACGCGGTCGTTTCCTACCGCGCACTTGCAGGGCGGGCCGACGCGATCGCTCGGACGCTCGCGGAGCGCGGCGTCGGGCCCGAGCAGGCGGTCGGGCTCTGGGCCGAGCGGCACGTCGATTCGATCGCGGCGATGATCGCGACCCTCCAGATCGGCGGCGTCTACGTTCCCCTGGACACGAGTCTTCCGACCGCTCGGATCGCGTGGACGATCGAGGACGCGGACCTTCGCACGATCGTGTCCGCGACCCGGGCCTCGGCCCCCGAAGCGTTCGCGGCGGAGTGGCTCTGTCTCGCGTCGGTTCCGTCCACGGGCGACGCGGCGGCGGATGCCTTGCTCGCGGTCTCCTCGGGCCCCGATCGACTCGCCTATCTCATGTACACCTCGGGCTCGACCGGAACGCCGAAGGGCGTCGCCGTGCCCCACCGCGGCGTGACGCGTCTCGTGAAGCAGGATCGCTTCGTCGACTTCGGTCCGGACGAGGTCTTCCTGGGCGCCGCGCCGATGGGTTTCGACGCGTCGACGCTCGAGATCTGGGGCCCGCTCCTGAACGGCGGCTGTCTCGTCCTGCCGGACGCGGAGACGTCGGGCCCGCTCGCGCTAGAGACCCTCGGCGGGCTGGTCGAGAACCACGGCGTGACGACGCTCTGGCTGACCGCTGGCCTCTTCCACCTCGTCGTCGACGATGGACTCGAGCGCTTCGCGACGGTCCGGCAGTTGCTCGCCGGGGGCGACGTGCTCTCGGTCGATCATCTTCGGCGTGCGCAGGCGGCGCTGCCGAACACGCGACTGATCAACGGCTACGGGCCGACCGAGGGGACGACGTTCACCTGCTGCCATCGGTTCGAGCCGAGCGAGCTCGCGCCGGGTTCGGATCTGCCGAGCGCGCCGATCGGTCGACCGATCGGGTTCACGCAGGTCTATGTGCTCGACGAGTCGATGCAGCCGGTTCCGCCGGGCGTGCCCGGCGAGCTCTATCTCGGCGGAGACGGGTTGGCGCGCGCCTATCATCGGCGCCCGGCCCTGACCGCCGAGCGTTTCGTCCCGAACCCCTTCCTGGATCCGCGCCGCGACGCGATCGACGATGCCGCGCTCACGCTCTATCGAACGGGCGACCGGGTTCGGTTCGGAAGGGATGGCGTGGTCGAATTCCTCGGTCGGATCGACGACCAGGTGAAGGTCCGGGGCTTCCGGATCGAACCCGGCGAGATCGAGAGCGCCCTCGTCTCGAACCAGGCGATCGCCGACGCGGTGGTCCGTGCGGAGGGCGACTCCGCCTCGGAGCGGCGGCTCGTCGCCTGGCTCTTGCCGGCGGAGGACACCGTTCGTCCGTCCTCGGCTTCGCTCCGGGTCGAATTGCTCGCGCGTCTGCCGCGGCAGATGATGCCCGCTTCCTTTACCTGGGTCGACGCGTTCCCCCTCGGTCCGAACGGCAAGGTCGATATCGAGGCGCTCCCCCGACCGACCTTCTCCGAGTCCGCGGTCGAGGCCGGCGCGAGCGAGGGAGAGAGCCCGACCGAAGACGCGCTGCTCGGGATCTGGCGCGCCTTCCTCCCCGAGCCGACGCTCGGGCGCGAGACCAACTTCTTCGAGGCGGGCGGCGACTCGATCATCGCGCTTCAGATCGTGAGCGCTGCGGCCCGCGCCGGACTGGGACTCACGCCAGCGGACGTCTTCCAGTACCAGACGGTCGAAGAGCTCGCGCTCGTCGCCGGGCGCGCGAACCCGGTCCCCGCCGAGGCCCCGCCGGCGGAAGGCGAAGTACCGCTCACGCCGATCCAGTCGTGGTTCCTGGAGCGGCCGGCCGAACGTCCCGCGCATTTCAACCAGGCCGTCGCGATCGGTTTGCCCCGGAAAGTCGACGTGGATGCCCTCGCCGAGGCGACGCGTCGTACCTTCGAGGCCCATGGGGCGCTTCGTCTCCGCTTCGAGCGAACCGACGAGGGCTGGCGCCAGTTCCATGCCGAGTCGCTCGGGACGTTCGAGATCGAGCGCGTCCGTGGAGCATCCAATGCAGAGCTCCACGCGGCGATCGCGGCGATGCACGCGGGCCTCGATCTCTCGGCGGGACCGCTCGTCCGCGCCGCGCTCTTCGACCGCGGTGAACGCGCAGGGCCGCTGCTCGTATTCGTGGTCCACCACCTGATCGTCGACGGGGTGTCCTGGCGGATCCTGCTCGACGATCTGAGCCACGCCTATCGCTTCCCGGATCTGCCCGTCTTGCAGGGCGGGGTCAGCTTTCGCGCCTGGAGCGAGGCCCTCGTCGCGGCACGCCCCCTTGTCGAGGCCGAGCGCGACTACTGGCGCGCGGTCGTGGCGGAAGCGCGGACGGCGATGCCGGGCGCGCCCGAGCCGGCGCCGACGCGATATGGCGATGTCGAGACGATCACGCGCCGCCTCCCGGTCGCGGAGACCGAGCGGCTGACCCGCGAGATTCCGCGGGCGACGGAATTCGATCCGCATACGCTCCTGCTCACGTCCGCCGCGACGGCCCTCGCCGAGACGACGGGCGCGCCGCCCCCGACGCTCGCCGTCGAGACCCACGGGCGAGACGCCCGCGATCTCGAGATCCTGTACGACGCGTCGCGCACGGTCGGCTGGTTCACCGCGCTCCATCCGTTCACTCCCGAGTGGCCCGAGGACGCCGCGCCGATCGAGCGGGTTCGCCACGTCCGGTCCGCCCTCGAGGCGGTGCCCGCGGAGGGCCTCGGCTACGGCTTGCTTCGCTATTCGGAAGGCGGCGAGGCACTCGCGGTTCGACCCGCGGTCGGGTTCAACTACCTCGGCCAACTCGACGCGGGGCGCGGGAACGACCAGGGGCTCTCTCGGGAGCCGGTCCCGGGCCCGCGCGCTGCGGCGGGGAACGAGCGCCCCCATCGCCTCGACTTGAATGCTTGGATCTCCGGCGGGGAAGTCACGATGGAATGGGAATTCGTCGCGACGGATCTCGCTCCCGATTTGATCGAGCGCGTGGCGGACGAAGCCGTTCAGGCGCTCAAGGCGTTGGTGGCGGCGTGTCTCGAGGGTGGAGACGCGCCCGTGCCCGGTCACGACCTGGAAGCCTCGGAGCTCGCCGCGGTCCTGGCCCAGGTCCGATTCGGGAACGAAGAATGAGCGCCGATGCCGAGCCCGGGGAAGCGCGCGCCGCGGCCGGGGAGGCCGTGGACAAGACGCTCTTCCAGCTGAGCTATCCGCTCCTGTTGAACGCCGGGATCGGCATGATCGTGACGCTGATCGACACGATCCTGATCAGCTCCTACTCCGCGAACGCAGCGGCGGCCGTCAGCCTCGCGAACCAGATTCTGCTGGTCGCCTACGACCTGTCGGTCCTTTTTGCGGTCGGAGGTGTCGCGCTGATCTCGCGCGCCCTCGGGCGTGGCGACGCGGACGCGGCGCGTTCGATCGCGCTCACGACCGTCGCGGCGAACTTCGTGCTCAGCCTCGTGCTCGGGTCGGCGCTCTTGCTGGCCGGTCGGACGATGGCGGCGTGGATCAACACACCGGCGGAGATATTCGAGGACACGGTCCTCTATCTCCAGATCGCGTCGGCGACGATCGTTTTCAACGGCGTCATGATGGCGGGTACCGCGACGCTCCGTGGCTTCGGGCGGACGAGGATGCTGCTCTTCCTAGGCATCTTCGCGTATGCCCTCTACTTGCTGGCAGCCTCGCTCCTGATCTTCGGGTTCGGCCCCTTTCCTGAACTCGGTGTCGCGGGCTCGGCGATCGCCACCCTGATCGTCCGGGTGCAGGGCATGTTCGTCCTGCTCTTCGTCTTGTGGCGCAGTCTCGGCGTTCGGATCCGGGATTGGCTCGAAGGTGCGCAACTCAAGCAGACCCTGAAGGATCTCCTCGAAATCTCGTTCCCAACGACTGCTGACAATCTAGCCTACGGCGTCTACCAGATGTTTCTCGTGAGCTTCATCGCGCGGTTCGACGTCGCGATGGTTCTCGCGCGCTCGTTCACCCTCGCGCTGAGCTCTTTCCTGATCGTCGTACTCATGGCGATCAGCCAGGCGAACGAGGTCATGGTCGGCTACCGGTTCGGCGCAGGTCGGAAAAAATCGGTATTCGCGGCGGCATTCCACGCTTCCTGGGTTGCGACGGTGCTCACGACGGGGCTCGCTGTCGCGCTCTATCTTTCCGCGGATCCGCTGCTCGGCCTTTTTACTGACGACCCGGTCGTGCTCGCCGAGGCGAGTCGTCTGCTCTGGCTAACCATTTTTGTGCAGCCCCTCAGCGCAGTGAACACGGTGCTCTTCCACTCACTCAAAACGATGGGGGACGTTCGGGTTCCGGTGATCGCGACCCAGCTCATGATGTGGGGGATCAGTCTTCCGCTCGCATGGTGGCTATGTGTCGACCGGCAGCTCGGCGTAATCGGCCTCTGGTATGTACTGATCTTTGAAGAGGCGCTCAAAGCCATCGTGATCGCTTGGCGCTTCTTGCGCTTCTTCAACCCTGATGAGCGGACGCTCTCCGAGCCGCCTGTGTCAAGCTGAACCGCCCTTCGCTTCGGAGGCCGTGCGACGTGGCGACTACCAGGACTCCGAATCTGAGCCCTTCGCCGCCTTCATCCCCTCATCGGTATCGCCAATCTTCCAGTAGCAGCTCACGTAGAGCGAATCGCGGTCGACGGCCCGGTCGTGTCGCATGTACTGCCGTAGTGCGCGTGCATTTGCGAACTCGCTGGCGATCCAAGCAGACACTCTGCCGGATCGCCAGGGCAGATTCATCACAGCATCGGCGAGCAAAGAGTTCGGGCGCGCCGGCTCCGGATTCGTGATCCAGTGGACCTCAATGCCGTCGGGTCGGATGATTTTTCGACGGTCTTCGTCGCTGATGACCTCGATCACCGCATCGCCGACGGCGTTTGGCGGGAGGTTCTCAAGTTGAACAGAGATCGCTGGTAGAGCTGTCATGTCGCCCGCTAGCAGGAACCAATCAGCGCTCGGGTCCGCGGAGCGGCAGGGCCCTGGCCCGGCGAAGACGATGGAATCGCCGAGCTTCGCGCGTTCGGCCCAACGACCCGCAGGTCCGAGATCGCCATGCGTGACCATCTCAAGAGTGACTTGTCGGGCACCGCGATCGAAGGAGCGAACGGTATAGGACCTCATGGCGGGTCGTTTCGCCTCGGGTCGCGGGAAAACGAGTTTTACGTAGCCGCCTTCAAAGCCGTCTGGGAAATCGCTTAACGCTTCGCTCTCGAGCGAGAAGCGCAGCATGTTGGGAGTGATCTGGTCGCGTGTTCGAACGACCCCGTGGTAGATATTATTCGCCATGTGCTCTCCTCGACGACTCAGGGGCGGTGCTCGAGGCTGGAAACCTCGAAGGGCAGACCGCGCCAGAGCCGAAGCTGCCCCGATAGGCTTCGGATCCCTGACAGGTGCCATCGACCGGATAGAAATAGTGCTCAAGGCCGATGCGACCGTCGGCCCCTCTGGTCATGGGAGGCCCCGTCGACGCGAAGACCGATTGAGCGAAAGACCTCTAACCCCGAGTCCTAGCAAAAGCGCAACGCCAGGCTCCGGCAATACCTAGAGCACGGC
The DNA here is from genome assembly GCA_002709835.1 of Deltaproteobacteria bacterium. Taxonomy (GTDB): domain Bacteria; phylum Myxococcota_A; class UBA9160; order UBA9160; family UBA4427; genus UBA4427. Next base: position 59,692 of record PAQX01000019.1, on the reverse strand, counting down.
CTGAGTGAGGAGCCCCGAACTCTTCCATTTCAGTCATTCAATGAGAACGGGAAGAGTCACAGCGGAGAAAATGCCTTCGACGGTGCCCGCATCCACTTTTAACGTCGCTCGGGACGCGGTCGAGGCGCTCCGTAAGATCCTCAGCGACGACTCGGCTCCGCAGCGGGCCTAAGCCGGGCCTCCAAAGAAAACGGGCATGCCTTAAAAGGCATGCCCGTTTTTATGGCCTTCCGGGTCAGCTCCAATTGGGCTTCCCGGCGATCATTCAGGCCGCCCTAGGCTGTCTTTGAAACAGGTAAACGATGACCAAGAGAGCAATAAGCCCGACGAGACCCTGCTGGCCCAACGAGCCAATCAAACTCGTGATGTTTCCGACGACATCCCCTCCGACAAATGGAACGGCAGAGCCGAACAGAATTTGAAGTACGACGGCTAGTGCCACTAAAAGCAGCCCGAGTTCAGTTGCCGTTCTAAGGAAAGTTCGAACCTGATCCAGCATCAATAAACCCCCCAAATTTCCTTGCGTTGGGCAAGGATCTACACACAATTGATACACATAATGCAGGTGAAAACAAGTCACCCTCATGCCAGATCTAGGGAGAAAAAGGGGTTAGGGGGATTCGAAACGGTATGAAAGGGAAGGTGAGGGGTGAAATGCTCACGGTCTGCTTCGGTGATCATGCAAATGCCCCATCTGTTAGTCAGCTCAAGTCGTCGGCGACAGCGACGACTCCCTTGGATTAGAGCGAAAGCACACGGCAGGGCGCTGCCGTAGGAGCTGGAGGCGGCACTTCGAGCAGCTGAGTGAGGCTGGTGTCTCTGAAGGGCTGAACGGGGCCGCCGAGAGATACATCAAGCTCGCGATTGCGTGTGGCCGCTGTGGTCACGACGAAATCCAGATTGCTGCGGATGAATTCCAGCACGCCGTGGGGCCGTGACGTGCGAAGTCGCCTGGAAGAGGCCGCTCGATTCGCCGCTCGGTCGGCACACAGGGCGAGAGTACGCCGAAGAACGGCCGGTCGCGGCGGGCCCAGATGACCGCCTCGCTTGCCTCGGATCTGTTCGACTTGCTGGCGAAGAGGCGCATTCAGGGGATGACTCGAGGCTGGGCTGAGCCGCCGAAGTGGGTGTTCTGCTCCGAGGCTGGGACCGCATTGGATCCGAGCAACGTCACACGCGTCTGGAACCGCATCCGTCGACGCGCTCAGCCGCTCGGCGTTCGTCCGCTTCGCATCCACGACGCTCGTCATACGTGGGCGACCTTCGCGCTTCACGCGGGCAAGAACATTCGCTGGGCATCCGATCAACTCGGCCATGCGGACCCGGCGTTCACGCTTCGGGTCTACGCCCATGCGCTTCGAGAGGAGGAAACCGACCTCTCGTTCGCCGACTTCGGTGGCCCCGGACGGCCCAAAACGGCCCAATTCGAGGAATTCGAATGCGATGATCCGCCTAAGTAGGCGGAATTAATGGCACGCCGGGAGGGATTCGAACCCCCGACCCTCAGGTTCGAAGCCTGATGCTCTATCCAGCTGAGCTACCGGCGCGCGGTCCTTGCAAGGCAAGGCAGAAAGGCAATTCGTGCGAGCACGAAGACCCGAGGGCACACCGAAGCTAGCAGACCGCCTCTTCGATGGACACGGATTCCTTGGGCCGGGGCAATCGCCTGGAGTCATGCGGCGATGGCCCGCCTCAGGTTCACGAAGAGCGCGACGGCCAGGATCCTGAGAGTCGACGGGGGGCGACGAGCCACGCGATCAGGGGCATCTCGAGCGTATGCCCCCCTCCTGAGCGGCGCTCAAGCGTGCCCCTTCCCAAGGATCGGCCCACGTTCGCGAGGACCGGGAAGGCGGCCAGGGCGAGGCCGTCGGCGCCCCCCTCTATCGCGAATCAGCTCGCGCCGAGCTTCTCCACGCAGCGCAGGACTTCGCGCTGGTACTCCTTGCCCCGCTCGTTGAAGAGATCGAGGGCGTGGAGCGAGGTCGGGACGTAGCCGAAGCCGATCTCGCGCTCTCGGTTCCACTGGAAGATCGAGCCGCCGAAGCCCATCCAGCCGAAGAAGCCCTCGCGGCCCTCGTTCAGGGCCTCGCCGAAGTCGCGATTTCCGACGCTCGTCTTTCCGAAGGCGTTCACACCGCCCTGAGAGAATGCGCATGGCATGATGATCATGTCCGCTTCGATCGTCTCGGCGTGCATGGCGTCGCAGGCGGCGCGGGGGAGTACTTCGCGCCCGTCCAAAGCCCCGCCGTTCGCGACCATCGCCGCGATCTTGGCCAGGCTGCGCGCGTTCGAGTGGGTGTTGGCTGAGGGCGTCTCACCCATCCGGACCTCGCGCGAATTGAAGTCCGGGAGGCCGCCGCCGCCAGCGATCGGCGGGACGTCGCGGCGGGCGGTCGACCCGTTCCGGGCGCTGCGAAGGATTCGGAAGATCCGCGCACCGAGCTGGAAGATGTTCTTCTCGATCCGTCGGCCGAGGAATTTCGGGATCAGGCTCTGGAGGAGGATGAAAAGGAAGGAGACGATGATCACCGGGGATACGCGGGGGAGCTCGTTCTCCCTGAGTCCGACGTAGGCCTCGACCTTCAGCGGGGTGCTCACCTCTTCGCGTAGGAAGTCGCCGATCGTCCGGCCCGCCGGGTCGATCCGTCGGAAGATCTCGTTGGCCACCCAGCCTCGAGTGATCGCGTGGTACTCCCGGTTCGTGTCTTCACGCTGCGGAAAGCGCGCGATCTGGGTCTCGATGATCGGAGCGACCTGGTTCTTCTTGATGTTCTCGGGAAAGAGTGCCTCGGGCTCGATTGAGCGGTCGAAGCTCGCGAGGCCGCCTTCGTGGCGCATGAGGTCCGCGACCGTCAGGTCTTCCTTGCCCTGCTGACCGAACTCGGGCCAGTAGTCGGCGATCCTCTTGTCGTAGTCGAGGAGGCCGCGACCGTGGAGAGAGGCGATCGCGATCGCCTCCATGCTCTTCCCGCTGCTGAAGATGTTGACCAGCGTATCGGGGGTGAAGTCGGTGTCGCCGATCTGGGTCCCCCAGAGATCGACGACCTTCTCGCCGCGGTGGTAGACGCAGAGCTGCGTGTTCCGCTCCTCCAGCTTTCGCATGTTGCGGGCGTAGAGGTCGCGGACGGACTCGAAGCCTGGGGCGACGGATCCTTCGATCGTGAGGTTCGGATTCGACATGACGGAGCCGGAGGCTAGCTCGATCGGGCAAGAGGCGGCTGCCCCCGTGCGCCATCAAAACCGGCGGGTTCCAGGGGGATGACGGCCGAATCGGAGCTCACTCGGCTACGCTGGTCCGGATCCACGACACGAGGGGACGACGCGCAATGGGCGGCTACGCGAGCATCTTCCGACCCGGCCTCTTCGACGGGCAGACCGTCCTGATCACTGGAGGCGGGACCGGCCTCGGGCGGTGTACGGCCCACGAGCTCGCGAGCCTGGGCGCCCGGGTGGCGATTTGTGGGCGTCGGGAAGACGTCCTCGCGGAGACCGCTCAAGAGATCCGGGCCGACGGGGGGGAGTGTGACTTCGAGACGATGGACGTTCGCGACGACGAGTCGGTGACCGCGGCCGTCGCGAAGCTCGTCGAGCGCGCCGGGCCCATCCGCGGGCTCTTCAATAACGCGGGAGGGCAGTTCGCGGCCCCCGCCGAAAAGATCTCGACGAGCGCCTTCAAGAAGGTGGTCGACCTCAACCTGAACGGGACCTTCCAGGTGACGAAGGCCGTCTTTGAAGCGTCGATGAAGGAGCACGGCGGCTCCGTCGTGAACATGCTTGCGGACATCCGGAGCGGCTACATCGGGATGGTGCACAGCGCCGCAGCTCGCGCCGGGATCGCGAACATGACCATCACCCTCGCCCTCGAGTGGTCCCGCTACGACATCCGGATGAACTGCGTCGCGCCGGGCACGATCCTCTCATCCGGCATGCGGACGTACCCGGAGCCGATCCAGGAGAGTGCCGTGAAGGGCGCCCGACACGTCCCTGCCTGCCGGCTCGGGACCGAGAGCGAGGTCGCCGCGGTCGTCACCTTCCTGCTGTCACCGGCATCGGCCTTCGTGACCGGCCAGAACATCGCGATCGACGGGGGGGCTTCGTTCCAGAAGACGCCGCTCTTCCGTCCGACCCATCACGATCCGATGAGCCGGTTCGATGGGTTCCATCTCCAGGAAGACTGGAGCGAAACGCCTTACTCGGTCTTCTTCGAGGATGCCGAGCCTGGCGAGTCCTAGCGCTCCGAGGCACCGCGCTCGTTCAGGCTCGGCAGCGGATCGCCTGCGACCACTCGCCCGTGCAGCTCGTGCCAGTCTTTCCACTCCGTCCCGAAGAGGCGGTCCATGAAGGTGCTGGCGAAGGCGTAGTGGTTCCGGAAGCGCGCGTGGTGGAGCGAGTGGTAGAGCCACGGGTGGGCGAGCCACGTCGCCGCGCGTGCCGAGATCGGGTTCAGCTCGACGTTCGCGTGCCCCGCGACGTTCACGAACGTATTCGCCACGAAGTACACGAGGAATCCTTCCCAGCTGAGCGGCATCACGAGGCTGAGGAGCGCCGGGATCACGAGAAGGCCTGCGATCCAGCCGAGGGACTCCAGGACGGAGAGGGATTGCCCGGTCCAGGCGGTCGTGACGCGGGATTCGTGGTGGTAGACGTGGAAGCGGTAGAGCGGCTTCGTGTGCAGCGACCGGTGAAGCCCGTAGTAGTAGATCTCGAAGCCCGTCCATATTGCGCCGAACGTCGCGGCGATCGCGAGCGGGCCCTCGGCGTCGAAGCGGATCCAGCCGAGCCCCAGGAAGGGCGTGGCGCAGGTCGCGAGCAGGAGCAGGAACCGGAGATAGGCGCGGCGTTCGTGGCGGAGCTGCTCCGCCGGGACCTCGACGTCGAAGATCTTGTAGCGCGTCGCGACGCGCTCGAAGAAGACGGCGAAGCCGGACGAGAAGAGCGAGACGACGCCCGCGAAGGCGAAGGTCGCGAGCCAGATCTCGGGGAGCGAGGACGAGTCGAGCGAGGCCATGGGCGGGGATTCTCCGGAAGGCTCTGCGAAGGGATAGACCGAGCCCGCCGTCGCGGGCGCACCGAATCGTAGCGTCCTGCGGGCCCTCTCACGACGCGCTTCCTGATCGCGATCGCGACTGCTTGCCCCGTGTGGCGGTCGAGGTCGACGGCTGTCTGGCCGATCTCCATCCGGCGGGATCGTTGGGCGAGTCGTGCGGTGGGAGGGGCTTCGTTCGGGGCTACCCTGACGGCACACCGCGGGGAGAAAACATGAGCCGGGCGACCCTCTCGCACATCGACGATGCTTCGTGGGGCCGCGGCGGACCGATGCGCGAGACCCGGGTCGGTCCCTGTTCGGATCCGACGGGAGCCTGAGTCGAGTGGCGATGCCGATCGACGTTCCGATCTTCACGACGGCCCGCGCGAGTCATCCCTGGCTCGTGCGCGCGATGAATCGGGTCGGGGCACTCCTGCCGCTCTCCTCCCTCGACGGCGAGAAGATCTGGACGGAAGCGATCGCGAAGGAGCCCGGCTGTCCCGAACCCTCGGCGGACGTCCAGGAGGCCCTCGCGGTTCTCGTCGAAGACCTCCGGCGTCACGTCGACTTCACTCCCCTCGGTACGTTCTCCGCGCTCGACGACACGCTGCGGATCGCGCGGACCCATCTCCGGATCGAGCGGGCGCTCGCGGCGCGTCCCGAGACCCTGGCGATCGAGCTGCCACCGCCGGTCTTCATCATCGGGTGGGCGCGGACCGGGACGACCTTCTTGCATCAACTCCTGGCGCAGGATCCGGCGAACCGGACGATGCCGTACTGGGAGAGCTTCGATCCGGTCCCGCCGCCGGAGGGTGAAGCCGATACGCGTGCGCCCCGGCTCGACAAGATGCTCGGTCAGTTGCGCTTCCTCGCACCGGGGTACGACGCGATCCATCCGATGACCGCAGACTCGCCAGAGGAGTGTGTCGCGCTCTTCATGAACGCATTCCGTACCCATCAGTTCGATTTCCAATACCGTGTGCCGGGATATGCGAACTGGCTGCTCGAGCAGGATCCAGACGTCGCCTACACTGCGTACCTGCGGCAGCTGAAGCTCGTGACCGCGTCCCGGCCGGCGGGCGCGCGGCTGCTGCTCAAGGATCCCACCCACATCCTCCACCTCGAGACGATCGCAGCGCTCTTCCCGAACGCGAAGTTCATCTTCACCCATCGGGATCCCGCCGAAGCGCTCTCGTCCGTAGGCAGCCTGATCGCGTACACCCGAGCCCTCTTCACCGACGACGTCGACGCGAGCGCGATCGGTCGCGAGCTCCTCGACGGGTACTGGCCTCCGGCGCTCGAAGCCGCTCGGAAGTTTCGTGCGGAACTGCCGGAAGGCAGGGCCGTCGACGTTCGGCATCCCGACCTGCGCGCGGACCCGGTCGCGATGGCGCAGACGATCTACCAGATCCTCGGGCTCGAGTTCACTGATGCGGCGCGGGCGGCGATGACCGCTTTTCTCGATCAGCGGGCGGCGTCCCCGGGCGGTCGCCATCAGCACGCGCTCGACACGATTGGCTTGTCCCGGGAGATCGTGCGCGACCGCTTCGCGGACTACTGCGCGGCGATGAGCGTCTAGCCCGCGTCTTCGGTCTGCACGGTGAATATCTGCTCGATCTTCGCGCGCCGACGTCGCGGAGCAGACAGCCGAGGAACTCGATCGGCACGAATCGATAGTCCCTGAGGGCTCGCCTTTGCGGGCAGCGAACGCGACCGGACGGTCATTGCGGTGATAGAGGTTCGGGGCGATTCGGGACTGGCCGGGCGGGGCGACCTCGATTCCGATGCGGAGGCGGAAGCGGTTATTCCGGAGGTTGTCCTCCACCTCGTCGTTGAAGCCGTTATTATGCGGTGCAGATCACCGAAGCAGATGTCTGACCGTACTATCTCCGTTGTTAGTTGCCTTCGCGAGAACCCGTACTGCCCGGTCTAGTGCGATATACCCAGTTGCCCGTCGCTGCCCCGCCGACGAACCAACCTTCCGCGATTACGGAGCCGTCCTCTCGGTAGAAGCGCCAGACACCGGTTCGATCTCCCCGCACATCGTGTGTGCCGCGGGTCCGCGGTGATCCGTCGGCAAAGAGTTCCGGCTGCGCCGGGGGGCAGTGGAGGGAGCGCACTCTTTCGCGGAGGCGGTCTGCTTCCTTGCTCGTGCAGAAGAGGAGCGCGTCCTGATACTGCGGATTCGAGTTGAATAGCGAGATTTCGATTCGGCCCGCTTCGGCGCGACCCCAGACGAAGCCGTAGCTCTCGTGATAGACGTGATAGCGCGGCGGCTTCGGCTTGGAGAAAAGGCGCTCGAGGAAGCCACGTGCAACGGGCTCGAAACGGAAGCGCCCGTCCTCGTCGGTCTGTTGTTCGCGCACGCGCCCGAAGCGGCGGACGTCGGCGGCGAGTCGTTCGGCGGGGACGGCCTCGAAGACCCATACGCCGGCGATCGGTTCACCGGTGTTCGCATCGACCACGCGGCCCTCGGCGGATTCACCGTCGGCGGAAGCCGAGCAGCCCGAGGTCGCGAGGATCAGAAGGGCACAGGTGAGTCCTACGCGAATGCGGTGGCTGGAATTCATGCCTCTTCATCCTCCGGTTTCCGGTCGCGGGAGACCCTCGTTCGTTCGGCCGGCTGGCGCCGACGGGAGGCTACCGCGTAGAGTGGAAGCGTCACGCGGAGAGGGAACGGAAATGGCACAGATCGAGGCGAACGGGATCCGGATCGAGGTCGAGACGCGCGGGCCCGACGACGCGCCTGCCTTCGTCCTGATCCGCGGGCTCTCCACCCAGCTGATCCAGTGGCCGGACGCCTTTCTGGACCGCTTCCTCGCGGCCGGGTACCGCGTGGTCGTCTTCGACAACCGGGATTGCGGTTTGTCGACGAAATTCGACCGCCAGCCGATGCCCGACATGGGCGATGTGGTGACCGGCAAGGTCGCGCCCTTCTATGGCGTTGCGGACATGGCGCGGGACGTCGTCGGCGTCCTCGACGCGCTCGGAATCGACCGGGCGGACGTCGCCGGGATCTCCCTGGGCGGGATGGTCGCGCAGCACCTCGCGATCGATCACGGCGAGCGCTTCCGTTCCGTCACGAGCGTCATGTCGAGCTCCGGCGCACCGGGCCTGCCGAGTGGAACACCCGAGGCCCTTGCGGCGCTCACGGAGCGCCCGGAGGATCCCGACGACCGGGAAGGCGTGATTCAACACAACATGCGTACGCAGGCCGTCATCATGAGCCCGGGCTTCCCCATGACGGAGGATGAACTGCGCGCGTACTTCGAGGGCGCTTACGACCGGTGCTATTGCCCGGATGGGTCGACGCGACAGATGATGGCCGTGTTGACGGACACAGACCGGCCCGAGCGACTCGCCGAGATCAGCGTGCCGTTTCAGGTCGTGCACGGTCGCGAGGATCCGCTGATCCCGCTCGCTTGCGGTGAGGACACCGCGAAGCGTGCCGGCGCGCCGCTCGTCGTGATCGACGGCATGGCGCACGACGTCACCCTCGCAAACAGCGCTGTCCTCGCGGAGGCGCTCCTCGACTTCGCGCGGGCCCAGCCGTAGTCGCAGCGAGTGTCATCGCCGATCGTTATGCTAGATGCCCGCACTGAAAGAGATGGAGACCCCGATGAATCCCTTCGACGCTGCCCGTGAGCAAGCGACCGACGCCGGTCGCGCCAACATCGACCTGATCGAACGATTCTTCGCAGAGATGGAGAAGATGGACTTCGGGGCGGTCGGCGCGATGTTCCACGAAGACGCCCGCTATCGGGACGAGCCCTCTCACGATGCCGACGCGACGGGCCCGGCGGCGATCACCGCCAAGCTGAACAATGCCATCGCGGGGCTGAACGCGTTCCCGATGTGCGTGAACACGGTCGTTGCCGACGGCGTCCGCGTGATGTCGCGGCGGGCCGAGGAATGGCACTTCCCGACCGGGGAGGTCCTCGCGCTTCCCGTGATGTGCGTCCACGAAATCCGCGCCGGCAAGATCGCCGACTGGCACGAATTCTGGGACATGAACTCCTTTACGAGCCAGCTTCCCGCAAGCTGGATGGAGGAGATCATGAAGCGAGCCCAGGGGGCGAGCTGAACGCTCCGCCGCCCGCGGTGCTCCCCGCCGCTGCCCACTCGAAGGGCGAGGTCCCTTTCGGGACAGCGGCTCGCCGGCTGACCGCGGAAGCCTCGTTTTCGCGCCTCTCCGGGCTTCTCCGCTCGCCTTTACAGCCTCGTTCCACCCTGGAACCATGGAGAGCCCGCACGTGAGGAGCACTTCATGGCCCATGACCTCCTGATCCAGAACGGCACCGTCATCGACGGCACCGGTGAGCCCGGCCGGCGCGCCGACGTCGCGATCTCGGACGGCAGGATCACGGCGATCGGCGACCTCGCGGGCGAGGCCGCTTCGGAGACGATCGACGCCGAAGGTCACGTCGTCACGCCTGGCTTCATCGACGGCCACACCCACATGGATGCCCAGGTCTACTGGGATCCGCTCGGGACCTGCTCGTCCTACCACGGCATCACGAGCGTGGTCATGGGCAACTGCGGCTTCACTCTCGCACCGTCCCGGGCGGAGGCCCGCGAGCTCGTCGTGCGAAACCTCGAGCGGGCCGAGGATATCTCCCCTGCGGCGATGGCCGAAGGGATCAGCTGGGGCTTCGAGACCTATGCCGAGTACCTCGACGCGATCGAGGCGCTGCCGAAGGGCATCAACTACTGCGGCTACGTCGGTCATTCGGCGCTTCGCACCTACGTGATGGGCGAGCGCGCCTTCGAAGAGGAAGCCAGCGACGACGACATCGCCGCCATGAAACGGGAGCTCGCGGCCGGGATGGCCGCCGGCGCGATGGGCTTCACGACGTCGCGCACGCTGAATCACCAGACGTCCGACGACCGTCCGGTCGCGAGCCGAATCGCGAGCTGGGAAGAGGTTCGCGCCCTGGTCGATGTGGCGGGGGGCGCCGGCGGGATCTTCGAGATCACGAACGAGGACGCGGCGGTCGAGGACCCGAGTGCTCAGCCTGAGTACTTCGCCCGGATGGAGGCGCTCGCGAAGGACAGCGGCGCGACGATCATGTTCGGCGTGGGCAGCAGCCGCCATGCACCCGAGAGCTGGCGTCCCTGGATGGGACTCGTGGATCGCGTCTCCGACGGCGGGGGGCGCGCTTTCGCGCAGGTCCACTCGCGCCAGTTCAACATCGTCCTCAACTTCGAGGGCCAGCTGCCCTTCGACGGGCTCCCGGGCTGGAAGGCCCTCCGGGCGCATTCTCGGGAAGAGCAGATTGCCGCGCTCCGGGATCCAGAGAGGCGGGCCAGGCTGGTTCACGAAGCGCATCACGGAGAGTACGGGCAGGCAGTCGGCGCCGAGGCGCGAAAGCCCGATTACGATTGGGTGCTGATCATGGGCGATCCGCTCGGGCCCCACGAGCGGGTGAGCGATCTCGCGAAGGCGCGGGGGCTCGATCCGGTCGAGCTGATGATCGAGCTCGCCCTCGAGAGCGACCTGAAACAGAACTTCCTGCAGCCCTTCGCGAACGAGGTCGAGGAGCAGGTCCTCGCCCTGATGAAGCATCCACGTTCTCTCGTCACGTTCTCCGATGCCGGCGCCCACGTGTCCCAGATTTCCGACTGCTCGATCGCGACGCATCTGCTCGGCTACTGGGTTCGTCAGCAGCAGGCGGTCGGGCTGGAAGAGGCGGTATCGATGCTGACCGCTCAGCCGGCGGTGGCCTTCGGGTTCGCGGATCGGGGCCGTGTGGCGGAGGGGCTCGTCGCGGATCTTGCGATCTTCGATCCGGAGACGGTCGCGCCGGCGGTGCCGCGAATCGAACATGACCTCCCGGGTGGGGCTCGTCGCCTGGTCCAGGAAGCCACTGGTTTCCTGGCGACGATCGTCGACGGCCGAGTCCTCCTCCGCGACGGGAGACACACCGGGGCGCTGCCCGGGCGTATCCTGCGCCGCGGCGCGGGGGCCCGTTAGATGGGGGGCGCAGCGTTCGACGTGAAGCCGCTCGCAGGCGGGATCGGCGCGGAGGTGATCGGGCTCGATCTGGACCGCGAGATCGACGCGGCGACCGCAGACGCGCTCAACGCCGTCTGGCTCGAATACGCGATCGTGCTGTTTCGCGGGATCGGGACCTCGAACGAGTCTCACGTGCGGCTCTCGCGGGCCTTCGGCGAGCTCGAAGTCCACCCCGTCGAGAGCATCCGCCTCGAGGGCGCCCCCGAGATCATCCGCCTCGCGCAGAAGGCGGGGGACACGGACCAGATGACCTACCGCTTCGCGGGAGAGGACATCGTGGGTCGCATCCCGTATCACACGGACCTGATCTACACGACGACGCCGAACCGGGGCGCGATCCTGCGGATGGTCGAAAAGCCGGCGGTCGGTGGCGAGACCGGTTGGATCGACACCGCGGCCGCCTACGATGCCCTCGACGCCGAGACGAAGGCACGGATCGACGGCCTCGAAGCGCGCTTCGATTTCGTCTGGAATCTCGAGGTCATGCGCTTCGGGAAGCCCGAGGGCGTCGCTCTCGTCGACAAAGGCAGCGTCCCGTATCCCGAGTTTCCCGACGTCGCGCACCCGCTCGTCTGGGTCCATCCGATCAGTGCTCGGAAGTCGCTCTCCCTCTCGACCGTTCACCTGATCGACGTGGTCGGCCTGTCTCGGGAAGAGGGCGATCCGATCCTCGAGCACCTCGTGGAACACACCCTCGACGAACGTTTCGCGTATGTCCACGATTGGGAGGAGAGCGACATGGTCCTTTGGGACAACTGGCGAACGATGCATACCGCCCGCGGCGTCCCCACTGGACTGGATCGCGTCGTCCATCGTACGACGATGAAGGGCGAGCACCAGACGGGCCGACTGCTCTAGGCTCGCCTCCGACCGAAGAACCGAACCCCGACCGAATCGAGGAGTCCCCCGTCATGGGTAAACAGGAAGAAGTCAACAAGCAGCTCGCCAGGGAGATGATCGACGCGCTCACCCGCGCCGACGTCGAATGGGTCAAGAAGAACTACGCCGAGGACTTCAAGATCTGGGCGGCCGGAGACCTTCCGTTCAGCGGCGACGGCGACAAGGCGAGCGCGGTCGCGGGCATGCCTGCGGTGCTCGATCTCTTCCCGGAGGGGCTCGTCTTCACGATCGACCGGATGACCGCGGAGGGCGACACCGTCGCGATCGAGGCACACAGCGCGGGCACGACCTTCCGGGGCGACCGCTACGAGCAGCAGTACCACTTCGTGATGCGCGCCCGGGATGGGCAGGTCACCGAGTGGAAGGAGTACATGGACACGGCCCTCGCCGGCCGCGTGATGTTTCCGGACGGATGGTAGGCGGAGCAACGGCATGCACGTGATCCGCGCCGACGAAGCGCCTGAATACGGTGTCGGCCTCGGCAGTATCCTGGTCAGCCTGCTCGAGCCGGCGCCCGGGAAGGCCCGCGATTTCAACCGCTGGTACGAGCGGGATCATTTCTATGCGGGCTGCATGACCGGCGAGCACTTCTTCGCAGGGCGCCGCTTCGTCGCGACCCGGGACCTGAAGAAGCTGCGCTATCCCGCATCCTCGGGGCAGGTCGCGGACACGTCCCTCGGTTCCTTTCTCGCGCTCTACTGGATGGAGCGGGGCTACCACCAGAAGACCGAGGACTGGTCCCTCGAGCGCGTTCTCTCGTTGCACGCCCAGGGTCGAATGGATGGAGGTGGGGCACGCAAGGCCGTGCACGCGAGCTTCTACGCCCATCGTCTGGCCGTGACGAGGGAGGACGACGGGATTCCGCCGGAAGTCGCCCTGGATCATGCCTTTCCGGGCGTGGTGCTCGTCTTGTCCCAGCTTCCCGAGGGCGTGACGAGCGAAGCGAGATCGGTTTGGCTCGTCGATGAGTACCTGCCGAGGACGCTCCCCGGCTCGAGCGCCGCGCTTTGTCTCTCCCTCGATCAGCTCCAGCTCCCGGAGTCCTCGCCGGTCTACGTGCCGCCGGAAGACGGGGCGGACCGGCGGACCCTCGAGATCTATTTCCTGGACCAGACGCCGGACGCAGTGTGGTCCGAGACGTTCGCGGAATTCGGGGCCGCGCAGGAAGCGGCGGGGATGGGCGAGGTCTCGATGGCCGCGGGCTTCCTTCCGACGATTCCTGGCACCGATCGCTACGTCGACGAGATCTGATCGCTCGCCCGGAACGCATCGACCTCCGCCTCGATCCGCGTTCCCTCGAAGAAGCGGGGGTTCGTGTCGGTGTAGAACCGGACCGCGTTTTCGAAGGTGAAGGCGCGGAACTGGTCGCGATCAAGGCGACCTTCCTCGACGCCTTCCCAGGCTTCGTGCAGAACGTCGCGCATGTCGGGCACGTCCCAGTGGCCGATGTCCGACCCGTAGAGCGTCGAGAGCTGAACGCCCTTCGGCAGTCCTTTCGGGTCGAACGCGTGGTGGATCAGCGGATCGTCCGCCTCGCAGCCGAAGAAGAAGTTCTTCGTGAAGAGATCCGGGATCTCCGATGCGTCGGTGAGTTCGCAGGGGGCGAATTCGTCGTCCGGTTCGGCCTGGCCCGAGGGCGTCCCGAAGGCGAGCTCCTGGATGTCGGGGCCGCCGCCCATCTCGCGGAATCGCGCTCCGTGTCGATCGAGAAGCGACTCGAAGAGCGCGCGGTCGAAATGGGCCGGGTTGTAGTTCTGGATCGCTTCTTGGTTCCGCTTCTCGAAGTGCCCGATGAGGTCGTTGAGGAGGCGGGTTCCGAAAGACACGCCACCTTCGAGGAGGGCGAGCCGGAGATCGGGGAAACGGCGCGTGACGCCGCCCAGGAAGAGCGAGCGGCACAAGGTCTCACTCGGACGCGCGAAGAAACCGAGATGGTTGTAGACGTAGTTGCTGACCGAGCGATGTCCGTCCCATCCGACGGCGCCACTGTGAGCCGCGGGCGAGATCCCGAGATCGAGACAGCGCTGCCAGAACGGGTCGTAGTCGTAGGGAGAGTCGATCCCGTAGCTGTCCGCCCAGCTCGCCTGGAAGCGGACGTCGCGGCCGCGATCCGCGAGGGCTTCGACCGGACGGCGCACGAAGCTCGAGATGAGCGCGGCCTTGATGCCCAGGTGCTCGACCGCGTATTCGAGCTCTTCGATGGCCTCGTCGGGGGCACCCATCGGGATGACCGCGACGGGGGTGAGGCGGTCTCCGAGGCCGTCGAAGGCGTCGGCGTGAAACTGGTTGAGCGCGCGACAGCAGGCGCGTCGTAGCTCGGTGTCGGCAATGTCCGGCAGGACCAAGCCGAGAGAGGGGTAGATCACACCGAAGTCGAGGCCGAGTTCGTCCATCCGTTCGTAGAGGAGCGTCGGCATCGTTGCCGTCGCGAAGTCCCGGGTGTTCTTCGCAGGGACGGCCCACCAGGAGGGGCGGACGGTTCGATGTGCCGCGCGGTCTTCCGGAGACATCGCCGACCAGAGGCCGGCGCCCGAGTCCAGGATCCGCGCGTAGAACTGCTCGACGTGGTCGGCGACGCCGGCCTTCTTGAAATAGGGCAGCAAGGCGGGTAGGAACTCGACGGTATGACCGTCGGCGTCGATCACCGGGTGGCCAAGCTCGGCGCGAAGCGCGGAGGCGGAACCGTCGTGGGTGGCACTTCTCATGGGCGCTCCTCCTTCGCCCGAAGAGGGCGCGTCTCGGAGTCTAGGGACGTCTTGCTGCGTCCGGAATACGCACGAGATTCTGGTGGTTTCCAGAGACAGACGGGTTAACGTCCCGCTCCGAGACGCTCCGTCTCGAAACCCCATTTCGTTCCATGAGTGCGCCCTCGACCGGATCCGGCGGGGAGCCGCCGACGGGAGAAGCGCAGTGGCCCCGGCCTCGCTCCGAACAGGATCTGATCGCCTCGGGATCAGGCGCACGCCGGCTGAGGGCGTGGGGGCCCGTATGGCTGCGGTCCGATTCGTCGGATCCGCGTGGGGCGTCGCGCAGAATGGGTCGGTCGGAGTCTCGCTCGGCGCGGCTTTTGTGAGCGCTCTGGTTTTGTTGCTAGTCGGAGCGCCTCTCGGGATCGCAGGCGAGAGCGAGGCGGCGACCGACGGCGAATCAGCGAATGCCGTCGGTTCTGAGCAGCTCGTGGTCGCCGAGTGCGATCGCGGACAGAACCCGGCTGCGCATGCGGCCTTCGTCGAGCAGCCTCCGGTGATCGACGGACGGCTCGATGATGTGGCGTGGCAGCAGGCAACGCCGGTCGGTGAGTTGACCCAAGTCGAGCCGATCTTCTGCACGCCGCCGAGCTTCAAGAGCGAGATCCGGATCGTGACGGACGGGGAAATGCTCTATCTCTCGCTCCGCGCCTTCGACCCGGAGCCGGACAAGATCGTCGCGAACCGGATGGGACGGAGCGAGATCTTCTTCTACGACGACAACTTCACGATCCTGCTCGACACCTTTCACGATCGGCAGAACGGCTTTTTCTTTCAGGTGAATCCGAACGGGGGGCGTCGAGACGGCACTTTCGCGCGCGACGTCTTCGAAGAGAACTGGGATGGGATCTGGTACGGCGACGCCGAGATCACTGCGGAGGGCTGGACCGCTGAGGTAGCGATTCCGTTCAAGACGCTGCCCTTCCGCCCCGGTGCCGATGATTGGGGGCTCCAGATGTTCCGCCGGATTCGTCGGCGAAACGAAGAGCACCGCTGGGCCGACCCTTCCCGTCAGCGCTTCGGGATAAACATGAGTCGCGCGGGCACGTTGACCGGGATGGCTGTCGCGAAGCAGGGTGTCGGCCTGGACGTCGTGCCGACCTTTTCCGTCGGTGCCAGCGTTGACCAGCAAGGCGACACGAGCGCGTTCGGCATGCGGGACTCCGATCTGCACGGGGAGGCCCGCATCGAGCCCAGTTTCGACGCTTTCTATCGTGTGACGCCCGGGCTGCTTCTTTCGGCGACGGCGAATACCGATTTCGCCCAGACCGAGATCGACGACGCGCAGGTCAACCTGAACCGCTTCGCGCTCTTCTTCCCCGAGAAGCGTGAGTTCTTCCTGCGCGACACCGGCATCTTTCAGTTCGCCGACCTCGAGGGTTTCGACGGGATCCTGCCTTTTTTCTCTCGCCGAATCGGCCTCCAGGGGACGGCGCGCGGTCCCCGTGATGTCCGATTGCTCGGCGGCGGGCGGCTGACGGGTAGGGCCGGTCGTTTCAACATCGGGTTCATGAATCTCCAGCAAGACGAGAACTTCCAGAGCGATCCGCCCAACGGGCTCGACACGATTCCGGACCGCGGCGGCGAGAATCTCACGGTCGCGCGCGTCTCGGCGAATGTGCTGGAAGAGTCCAATGTCGGCGTCCTGCTCACCCACGGTGATCCCGAGTCGGATCGAGAGAACCTGCTCGCCGGGGCCGACTTCAACTATCGAAGCAGCCAGCTGATTCCCGGGCGCTTCGTATCCTCGAGTCTCTGGGTTCAGCAGGACTTCTCCGGGCAGCAGTACGGTCGACGGGAAACGGCGTGGGGCGCGACGCTTTCCTATCCGAACGACCGAGTGAACTGGAAGCTGCGTGTCCGAGACGTCGGCAAGAACTTCGACCCGGCCCTTGGCTTCGTGAATCGTCGCGATATCCGGCGCTACGACGCCGAGTACCGGTACCGTTGGCGGACGCAGGCCGGCCTGGTGCGGACCTGGGATCTCAAGGTCGATGGTGATCTCACGACTGACCGTGACGACAACATCGAGACGGTGAACCTCTTCGTCCCGTTTCGCGTCACGACCCAGGTCGATGACGCCTTCGAGATCCTTTTCTACTACTCGTACGACGCGCCGCGCCGCTCGTTCTACATTGCCGACCACATCGGGATCCTGCCCGGCCGCCACCACAGCGTCTCGGGCATCTTCCGGGTCGAAACGAGCCAACACCGTAAGCTGCGCTTCCGCTACCACACCGGCTTCGGGCAGCTCTTCGGAGGCGTCGGTCTCCGGATCGCCCCACTCGTCGAGTGGCGCCCGTCGAAGTACCTGCTGGTCTCTCTCGAATACGACCGACGCCAGTTCTGGGGCGTCAAGTCCTGCTATGGCTTGATCGATGAGGCCCCCGGCTCGCGGAACTGCGTGAACGAACCCGGCGCTGACATCCAGAAGCGCGGGTTCGCGATTCAGCTCGCCCGTGCTCGCCTTCAGGTCAACTTCAGCCCCGACATCGGCTGGAGCACCCTCGTACAGTGGGACAACGCGACCGATTCGGCCCAGTTCCAGACGCGGCTGCGCTGGATCGTGAAGCCCGGGCGCGAGTTCTTCGTCGTGGTCGGGCAGAACCTCGACACGAAGCCGGGGGACATCCGCGTGCGTGAGACCCAACCAACGGCGAAGGTCCGCTGGACGTTCCGCTTCTAGCCGACGGGACCGAGCGGAACGAGGCGAGCAGGACGCGGGCTAGAAGTCGAAGCGGACGCCGGTGAATGCTTCGTGGGCGCCGTATTCGTATTCGAATCGCTGGGTTGCGCCGCCGACGGAGCCGCGTACGTCGAACTCGATCGAAGCGAGGTAGCGATACCCGAGGACGAGCTCCGCCGTATCGCCGATGGGTACGTTCACGCCGCCCATGAAGTTGTAGACCATGGTGCTGTCCGTATCATCGATCGAGAGCTGCGTCAGGCCCGGGTTGTTCTCGGCGTCGATGCGCGGCATCCCCCAGCCGATTCCGAGTCCGAGCCAGGGGGTGACCGGGACGTCCGAGTCGGCGAGTTCCTTCAGGTCGAAGTCGTAGTAGGCGTTGTACGTGACTGAGAGGAGCGACATCTGCGAACCGCCGGCGCTGGCCGACTCGCCCTGCACCTGGATCTGGTCGACCCCGGAGTTGCGGTAGCCGACCTGAATCTCAGCTCGGACGTTGTCGATCACGTAGCCGCCAAGGCTGCCGCCGATGAAGTAGCCGACCACTTTGGGCTCGGCGCGACCGAAGAGGCCCACGCTCGAGCTGTTGATCCCACGGATCGTGCCGTTCGGATGGTGGGACAGGCCGGCGAGGTACTCGATGTACCGCGAGCCGGCTTCGCCGCGCGAGGCCTCCTCGTCTTCAGCGAGGGCCGGCGCCGCGACCAGACCGGTCACGAAGACCGTGGCGAGGGCGAGCAGGGAAATCTTCATCGAGGGGCGCGTTCGGTTCACGGGGCACTCCATGTTGGTGCGCGTGGAGCGGCTCCTGCCGGAGTCGCGCTGCGCGATGCAAGACAATAGGCCAAAAAAGAGGCGCGAAACCCGTCGAAATCCACGCTGGGGGAACTGTCGATCCATCAGTTGCCGGCGCGGGACGGGTTCACATGCGCTGGGAGGACAGGTTGCCGCCGTCGACCACGAACTCGGAGGCCGTGACGTAGCTGGCTTCGTCGGAAAGAAGGAAACGCACGACGCGCCCGACTTCCGCGGGCTCCCCGACGCGCTCCATGAGGATCCGCTGCGTGAAGCGGGATTCGCCGAGGGCCTCTAGGGCCGGGGACATCATCGGCGTTCGGATCTGTCCGGGCGAGATCGCGTTGATCCGGATGCCGTCCTGGGCGAGGCGGTCTGCGAGGGCGCGCATCATCGAGAGCGCGCCGCCCTTGCCCGCCGAGTAGATGGGATTCATCGCATTTCCGAGGGTCGCGTTGATCGACGAGAAGGTCACGATCGCGGAGCCGGAATGCGCGGCGAGGTCCGGGAGCAGCGCCTTCGAAAGAAGGGCGAGCGGCCGGAGGTGGACGTTGATTCCGTCATCGAAGCTCTCTGGGGTCAAGCCGTCGAGGGAGTCGGTGTCCACGATTCCTGCGGCGTGCACGAGTCCCCCAATCGAGGGCAGCGCTTCCCGCGCGGCCTCGACGCCGACTTCCAGGGCCGCGGGGTTCCGGACGTCGACGGCGAGGCCGTGAGCGGGGGCGCCGTGTGCCTTCGCGATTTCCTCGGCCACCGTTGCGGCCTTGTCGCCGTCGAGATCCCACAACGACACCGGGCGGCCGACCGCAGCGAGTGCTTCGGCCGAGGCCCGACCGAGGCCGGATGCGCCGCCCGTCACGATGACGCCGGTGGAAGGGCTTCCCAATCGGGGGGCGTACTCACTCATTCGATCTCTCCTCGTTCGGGGCCAGCTCAGTCGACGTCGGTCATGGGCGGCAGCTTCTTCTCGAGCAGCGCGTCGTACCGGTTGCGGAGCTGAGCCGCATAGCTGGGCTTCGTCGGAATCAGGAAGGTGTCGTTGCGGATGCCCTCGAGGACGGGCACGAGGACCTCGCTCGGCGGCATGCCCGCATCGAGCTGCTTCTGCAGGTACTCGCGGACGACCGCGCCGTCCGGGGTCGAGTCCTCGCCGAAGCTGCTCGGTCGGACGCGAGCGGTCTGAGCGATGCCCGTGTCGAAGGACGAGGGCGTGAGGACCGATGCGCCGATCTTCGACCCCACCGCCGCGAGATCCAGCGCGAGGGATTCCGTCAGCGAGAACGCCGCGCATTTCGAGACGACGTATGGGCCCGAGGTGGCTCCGGCGACGAACGCGGCCACGGAAGCCGTGTTGACGACGTGGCCCGGCGTGTCCTGGGCGATCATGCGCGGCACGAAGAACTTGATGCCGTGGACGATGCCGAAGACGTTCACGCCGAAGGTCCAGTGCCAGTCTTCGAGGCTCCGCTCCCAGGCGAGGCCGCCCTGGAACACCCCCGCGTTGTTCACGAGCAGGTCGACCTGACCGAAGCGGTCGAAGGCGGTCTCGGCAAGCGCCTCGACCTGTTCGGGCGCGGAGACGTCCGTAGCGACGGAGATCGCGGCGTCGCCGATCTGCTCGGCCGTCGCTTTGGCGCTCTCCCCGTCGATGTCCGAACAGACCACGCGCATTCCTTCGGCGGCGAAGCCTGCGGCCATGGCCCGGCCGATGCCGCTCCCGGCGCCCGTCACCACCGCTACGCGTCCCTCGAATTCCGTCAGCATGCCGCTCTCCCGATCGATTCCCGGTTGCCGTGAAGCGCATCCGTCGTGGTGCGCCGGTTCGATCCTAGGGGATCGCCCGTCGCGCCGTCACCGCAAGCTCACCTCCCCGTCCCCCCGCCGAGCCGGCCATCCCGGCGCCGGCGGAGGTGCGCGATACCCTTTCCGCATGTGTGACTCCCTCGTCGCGCGCGGCGCTCGGACGGCGGACGGGGCGACGCTCTTCGCCAAGAACAGCGATCGCCGCGGCCGAGAAGCGCAGCCCTTCGTGCAATTCCCCGGCGCCTATTACCCGCGTGGTGCTCGGGTGCGGTGTACCCACAGCGAGATCGATCCGGTCGCCGAGACCTACCGCGTGATGGGGCACTCGCCCGAATGGTGCTGGGGCTTCGAGCATGGCGTGAACGAGCACGGTGTCGCGATCGGCAACCACGCGACCTGGTCGAGGGAACCTCTGGAAGCAACGGCCGGACTGATCGGGATGGATCTCGTCCGCTTGGGCCTCGAACGGGGCCGCGATGCGCGCGAAGCGCTCGAGGTCATCGCGTCGCTCCTCGAAACCCATGGCCAGGGCGGCTCATCCTTCGGCGCGAGCGGCGACGATGGCTACCAGAACAGCTTCGTGATCGCGGACGGCCGGGCGGCCTGGGTTCTCGAGACGACGGCCCGGGGTTGGGCAGCGCGCTCGGTCGAGGGGGCGGGGCTGACGAACGCGCTCACCCTCGGTCACGAATGGCAGATCGGATCCAGAAATCTCGAGAAGAGCGCGCTGCAGCAGGGATTCTGGGCGCCGGGTGGCCGCCTCGACTTCAAGGGTGCCTACGCGATCGAGGGCTGGCCTGCCTATCTGACCGACCGCCGTCAGCAGGCGAGCGCGCGTTCCCTCGAAGGGCCGGCGCTCACGCTCGGGGCCATGAAGAGCTGGCTGCGCGATCATGCGGGGCAGGCGCTTCCCCCCGATGCCGATCGCGCGACGGAGGACCCGGATCGCTACAGCGTGTGCATGCATGCGGATCCGATGTCGATGACGACGGCGAGCATGGCCGCACGTCTTCCGGTCGAGATCGGTCACCGACCGTGGCCCGTGTGGATCTCCTTCGCGACGCCCTGTACGGGGATCTTCGTGCCGGTCTATCTCGATGGCACCCTCCCGGGGCGGTTCGCGCAGCCGCCGTCGCGCGAAGAGGCGGAAGGGGTCGGCAGGGCGTGGTCGGCGTGGGAGGCGATGCGGCGCTTGCAGGAGCGCGCGACAATGAACTTCGAGCGGGCGATGCCGGTCCTTCACACAGGATGGAAGGAACTCGATCGGGCGATCGAACTCGATCGCCTACGCGTCGAGCAGGAGGTCGCGGTCGCCTACGAGGGGCAGCGCTTCGAAGAAGGCGAGCGGATGCTGACCCGCTTCATGGAAGACACTGCGGAGCGCCTCGTCGATCGCGCGAACGGTTTGCTCGCTGCACTCTGAATTCGGGCGCGCGCGGCAATCGGGATCGCGCACGCACCGCCTGCGTCGTTCATCGCCTGCGGCGCGAAGGTCCGAGCCCTTGACTCGGTTTACGCGATCAGGCGGTGCGGATCTCGGCCGCGTGGACCGGCACCGCGCGAACGCTCCGTGCGCGAACGAAATATTCGTCGCGCAGCTCCCACGGAACACCCAAGGCGTTCAGGATGTGACGCTTGGTGGCCTGTCGACAAGGCCTTCCCTTCTCAACGGCGTGGATCGTTCGGGGAGAGACGTTGGCCTTCTTGGCGAGATCGTTCTGGGTCCAGCCAAGGGCCTGGCGGGCGGCACGGATGCGATTCATGGGGGGCTTCTCTGCGTGGGGTGCGAAGTCGCCTTCGCGGGGGATGCGCCGGAAGAAGAGCGACAGGAAGCGCCGAGGATAGCGTCCGGCTCTGGATCCGGCGCCGGTGAATTCCTCCCAAGTGCCTGATGCCCATGGGGCTTTCGATTCGATCGAACGGAGAAAAGCGGCCTCCCCGAGGGGCGACGCTTTGGTTGTCCTAGATGCGTGGCGCGGGCGGGGAAGGGTGGCACCCTCGGAAGATGCCCGATTTCGCCTTGATTCACGGCGGCGCCCACGGCGCCTGGTGTTGGGACCGGCTCGTGCCCTTTCTGGCGGCGGATCCGCGCGTCGGGCAGGTGTTGGCAATCGACCTCTGTGGGCACGGCCAGCGCCTCGAAGACAAGCCCCAGCGAGACATCAGCCTCGCCGATTACCACTCGAGCGCCCTCGAGGACCTCGAGCGGCATGACCTCCGGGACGCCGTTCTCGTCGGTCATTCCCTCGCCGGGATCACGATTCCCGTCCTCGCCCACCGGGCCCCGGAGCGGATTCGTCACCTCGTCTATCTCGCTACGACGAACCCAGCGCGGGGCCGCCGGGTTCTCGACGTGATGTCGGATCCCAGGTCGCCGGTTTCCCGCGGCGCCGACATGAACGCCGCCTTCTGCAGCGACTGCGATGAGGCGACCTCGGCCTGGCTGGTCGACCATCTAGGCCCCCAGCCGCCCGGCCCGCTGATGACCCGGATCGAGACGGTTCGGGGGCCTGTGGGCGTGCCCCAGACCTACGTGGTCTGCGAGGCCGACGAGGTCTTGCCCGCGGACTACCAGCAGGAACAGGCGGAGATCATCGACGCCGACGAGGTCCTGCGTCTGCCGACGGGGCACAGCCCCTTCGCGTCGCAGCCCGCTGCCCTGGCGGACCTGCTCCTCGGACTGATCCCCGACTAGCGCGGGGTCAGAGCCCGACCGCGGCGCGCAGCCGTCCGACCGGGCTGTCCCAGTCAGGAAAGTGCGAGAAGAACCCGCTCGGCATCGCACCGCCGAAGCATTCTCCGCTCACCGCGATGTATCGGCGAGGGAACGGCGTGATCGAACGGGGCGCGACGGCGTGGATCGCGTCCGCCGTGTTCATCCACATCACGATCTGGTTCGCGCGATAGGGGACGCGCTTCACCGTCTCGATGTAGCGCTCCGGAATCTTCTTCATCTTCTTCTTCGGGAAGGGGCCGCGACGGAGCTTGAAGAGCTCGTACTCGCCGCCGGTCGACTCGTCCTTCTCGTCCCGGAAGTAGAGGAGCGCCGAGAAGAGCTTGGCTCCGCGATCCACGTGGGGGCCGCGCGGCGCGCCGACTTCGGTCACCGGCGTGTTCACGCCGAACTGACAATCGATCATCAGGTCCGCTCGACGGTTGGCCTCGGAGTCGCCCTTGCCCGACCGGCGGCCGGTCGTGAACGACTCGAGCGGCTTTCCGAAATTCGCTTCGAGCTCCGGATGGCGCTCGCGGATGTCGTCGCCCCAGATCGCACAGGCGGTCTCGAAAACCGTGTGCCCGGTATTCGCTTCGATGAATGCGCGCCATAGATCCGAGAGGTCCTCGTCTCCGAGGCTCGAATCGCTCGTTCGCAGATAGGTGTGGTTGTCCTCGAGCGCGTCGGTCTCGGCGATGTAGCCGGTCTCGGGGAAGGCGTCTTCGAGAGTCGCGTAGAGGTCGTCGGGCACGACGTTCTCGACGACGAGATGGGGGAAGGGATCGCGGTCGATCGCGGCACGACCCTCGCGCACGGCGCGCAGGACGTGTTCGAGGACGCTCAGGTTTGCAGGGATCTCGGGCATGAAGCGCTCCGTCCTCAGCTCTTCGCTTCGCCGGCGACGCCCTCGAGGCCGTACTCCGACTGGAGTGAGGCGTCCTCGACGGCGGTCTCGTAGATGCCCTGGATGGGCATCTGGAAGGGCGCGTCGTGCTGCTTGCGCAGGATCGCGAAGGACATGAGCTTCGGATTCGTGCGCTGGAGTCGCCGGATCTCGGCGCCGAAGCGGCGCGAGTCGGATTTTCCCGCGAAGCGCTTGAGCCAGCCACGCGGGCCTCGCGCGAGGGTCTTCGCCTCCGAGAGCAGGACGTCGATCTCGACCCGGGTCTCTTTGGCCAGGACGGGCGTCGGATTCGCGCCGGCGCCGGGGCCGAAGCCGGTGATCCCTTCGCCGTCGCGATTCGAGGCGCCGATCGCCACGACTTCGTATCCGTTTGCGGCGGCGAGCGCCTGGTAGAGGTTCGGGTGGATCGAGAAGAAGCCGTGGTTCACGTAGTCGATGAAGGGCATCGAGTGGATCATCAGTCCGCCCGTCTTCGTCAGCTGATGGGTGTTCTTGTAGATCGTGTACTGGTTGAAGACGTGTTCGCCGGTTCCGTTGTTGGTCACGAGTGAGAAGTTGTCGCGGTAGTCGTACGCCTCGATGAGGTCCTTGTTCAGATCCATGACGAGACTGCCGTACAGATCGTTCACGTCGATCGCGCGGTAGTCGGAGAAGCCGAGCAGGCGGTAGTAGTCCTCGGCGCGCTCGCCGCGGTTCGCCTGGCCCTGGGCGATCAGACGTTCGAGGCCGGGCGCGTCGACCTCGTCCCGGGAGCCGATCCGCGAGAGGACGGTGCGGAGCGTGCGATCGTCGGCGCGGAGCGTCTGGTTGCCGAGCTCGAGCACGGTCGGCTTCGAGTCGAGGCGATCGACCGTCGAGCAGACGAGGAGGGCCATCAGCGAGTTGAAGCTCATGCGGGTGTCCGGGGTCGCGTCGCGGCGCGGGGCCTTCGAGGCGACGGGTCGAAGCGGGGGGCATCGATCGGGTGGGGCGGGCGCGCGACGGGCGCTTTGCGCTCTCGCGACCGGGCGCAGGCTACCACACCCATCGACGGCGCCCGGAATTTGGTCGCGACTCCCGGGCGTGCTACTCGATGGCCGTCCCGGGCAGGGGGGATCGACGGCCCGCGGCACCGATTTCCTTTTCATTTCAGTGACCTACGCAGGCATCGGACTCGCGTCCCGGAACCCGGACGCGCCGAGCCGCGACGTAGTAACCTGACGCCGCCCCGCACGGCAGGCGATGTCGGAACCCCACCCGGCGCCGCCCACGAGCAAGGACCCGAGATGGCCGAGTACACCCGCGAGAATCCCAGCCCTGAGTACCGGGCGATGGTCGAGATGTACGAGACGCTCCACGAGAAGGGCGCGGACAAGGCGCCTGGCTCCGCGAACGAAGACGAGCACCGCGCGCCGGAGCAGACCTTCGCAGGGAAGATGCTCGCCCAGCACGCGCCGACGGTTCGGGCCATGATCCAGCGGACCGGCGCCAAGACGCTCCTCGACTACGGCGCGGGCAAGGGCCAGTCCTATCGCAGCAAGGACATCCGAATCGGCGACGAGGTTGCGCCGACGATCCAGGAGTACTGGGGCCTTGACGAAATCCGCTGCTACGACCCGGGCTACGAGCCTTTCAGTCAGCTGCCGACGCAGCAGTACGACGCCGTGATCTCGACGGACGTGCTCGAGCACATCACCAAGCCCGACCTGCCGTGGATCCTCGACGAGCTCTTCTCATTCGCGTGTTGCTTCGTGTTCGCGAACATCGCCTGCTACCCGGCGAAGAAGAGCCTGCCGAACGGCCAGAACGCCCACTGCACCGTGGAACCTCCGGAATGGTGGGCGGGCATGATCCACGCCGTCGCGATGCGACACACGGACGTGTCCTACCACTTCAGTCTCGCGACTCGGACCGGCCCCAAGAAGGTGCTCGGCATCGCCGGGAAGCGCGGCCTGGACCACCACGTCTTCGAACGCTGGGCCTAGCGTTCGGCTGCGGCCGCCGGGAGCACCGGATCATCGCGATCCTCTCCCTGCAGCCTGCTCGCCGTACCTGAGTACGACTGTGCGGTCCTCCGGTCCGAGGATCGCGAATCTCTGGCACGCCCGCCCCCCTTCGCGACGAACGGGGGAACGGGTGAGTCAGGGGGGGCTCTACCGCGCGGTTCAGCTGGGCAGGAGCGACCGCGCTCGTTCGACGATCTTCGCGAAGTCGTCGTCGGGGAGGGATTCGCCTTCACGACCGCCGAATGCCGGGAAGTCCGCGGCCCAGCCGCTCTCGATCATCTTCCGGGACACGCTCGCGAGGTCACGACCGAACTTCAGGCCGAGTGCCGAGGCGAGGTCGCTGATCGATTCGCCGATCCCGGTTCGCGGCGACTCGGGGGCGCCGTGGAAGAGTCGCTTGGCCGCGGCGCGCGTGTCTTTCGCGAACGATCGGACGCGGGTGTGGGGGGCGATCGCGAGGGGCCGCCCGAGTCGCGCGACCTCGACGAGCATGGAGATGCTGTCCGGGGTCACGACGAATTCGTCGCCGCCTGCCAGGAACGCGTGGTAGGGGTTGTCGGTCGCGTCCGCGCTCCAGGTATAGAGCAGGACGCGCTCGCCGGCCTCGGCGCTCGCGCGTTCGAAGACGTCGAGGGCGGCCGCTGGTGTACGCCGACTCGTCGAGATGAGCAGGGAGCCTCCGGCGTTGGTCGCGCGCTCGTGAGCGCCGTCGAAGAGCGTACGGGCATCGTCGGGACCGAGCTTGAAAGGATGCGAAGAGCCCCCGAGCAGAAGCACCGTCCAGGGCCGCGGGAGCGATGAGAGCCGGCCCCTCCACGCCCGCGCGGCCCGCTCGAGCACGTCCGCTTCTGGCGGGAGCTGGAGGGGCCAGTCGAGGCGAACGATGTTGGGGCGAGCGGGGACTTCGTATTGAGGCGGTGAGAGGACTAGGTCGAAATGGCGTGGTCCCGGCGGACGGTTCATCTGGACGAGGCGCGTCCTTTCGCCGGACTTGCAGCGAACCCAGCGGACGACCGGGACCTGTCGCCAGCCGGTCGAGATCAACATGTCGGGCCAGGGCGCTTCGAGCCTGGATGAACTTGCGAGGTCGACGGTGTCGAGTCCGGCGCCGAGCATGAGGCGCCAGGTCGCGGCGCGCTCGTTGAAGACGATCTTCTTCTCTTCGAAGGGCTCGCCCAGCGCGGTCGCGAGGCGCAGCGACTGCTTGTCGTCGCCCGTCCGCCCGCTCGTCAGTACCCAGACCCTCGCCATCGCCCGGAGGCTAGCAGGGGTGAGCCGGCGTATGCGGCCCGCGATCTGCTCGCATCGAAGGGCAGCGTGCTCTTCGAGGCGGGGGCAGCGCAGTCGGTCGGTTTTCGCGAATGTCGGGCAGGGAGGACGCCATGCACGAACTCTGCTTCAACACGATGAACCGGTCCGCGTACCTGATGGGGGAAGTGGATCCGGACCTGCCGGGTCAGATCGCGGCCGCGGGGCGGGCAGGCTTCACCGGCTTCGGCGCCGATGCCTATTCCATCGCGCGCTTCGTCGCGGACGGGGGCCGGCTGGAGGAACTCGCGGAGCAGATCGCGGCGGCCGGGATGCGGACCTTCGAGCTGCCCACCTTGATGGTGAACGCGGACGCCGAGGGGACGCGGAGGGAGATCGACCGCCTCCTCGGCTTCGCCCGCGTCCTGCGGCCGGATTTCGTTCAGCTGAACGTGGACTCGGCCGTCGATGAAACCGTGCTCGACGGATTGCGCCGCGCGGAGGACGCATTTGCCGAGACCGGGGCGCGGCTCGCGATCGAGTATCTGCCGTGGCTTCCGGCGATCAAGGACATCGCATCGACTCGGGATCTGATCGGGCGTGCCGGGGTCGAACGGACGGGCGTGCTCGTCGATACGTGGCACTTCACGCTGGGAAACGACACCTGGGGCGAGCTCGAAGCGCTGCCCCTCGACGAGATCGCTTATGTCCAGTTCGACGACCATCCGCCCCTCGAGACCGACGACCTGATGAACGAGACGTTGATGCGCCGCGTCCTTCCCGGAGAGGGTGTCTTCGAGCTCGAGCGATTCTGCGGTGTGATGAGGTCGAAGGGGTATGCGGCCCCGGTCTCTTGTGAGATCCTGTCGGCAGAGACCCGTGAAATGGATCTCGACCGGTTCGCGCAGCGCGTGTTCGATACGACGGCGTCGTTCTGGCGGTAGGGCGCGCTCCGTCCGCGCCACGTATCTTCGGTCCATCGCCCCTGGAGGTCTGTCCATGTCCGATCGCCTGCTCGTCGTCTCATCCGACTGTCACGCCGGTCTGCCGCCCGCGCGCTATCGCGACTACCTCGATCCGGAATTCCGCGAGGCGTTCGATCACGCGCTGCCGCTCCAGATCGCGAACACGCGAGAAGCCGAGAAGATGTTCCTCGTTCAGGAGATCAACGAGGAGTGGCGTCGCGGTTGGGACTACGAGCTCTCGGGCGCCTGGGACCACGATGCGCGAAACAAGGTCCTCGACGGGGACGGGATCGCCGGCGAGGTCATCTTTCCGGATGGAATCACCGAGATGAACGCGCCGCCCTTCGGTGCCGGTCTCGGGCTTCCCTCGGGCGGCGTCGATCCGACGCTCCAGTGGGCCGGCGCGCGTGCCCATAACCGTTGGCTCGCAGAGCTCTGCCAGATGGCACCGGAGCGCCGCTGCGGCGTCGCCCTCGTGCTCGCGCTCTACGACGTGGACGAGGCGGTCGCCGAGGTGCGTTGGGCCAAGAAGAATGGCCTTCGCTCGATCATGATCCCGGTGATGTGGGGCAGCCACCCGCCCTACCACCACCCGCGCTACGAGCCGCTCTGGCAGGTGTGCGAAGAGCTCGACATGCCCATCCACTTCCACTCCGGTCCGGCCGAGAGCGAACAGTACTTCGGCACGTGGCCGCCCGACCCGCAGGTCGGGACGCTGACGGGCGGAATGGGAATCTACGTTTCCGAGGTCGCCTTCTTCGTGAGTCGGCCGCTCACCTTCCTGATCTGGGGCGGTGTCTTCGAGCGTCACCCCAGCCTCAAGGTCGCGGTCACCGAGGGGACCGCGGTCTGGGTACCCGAGTTCCTCGAACTCCTCGATCACCGATTCGCCGAGCATGCCGGGAGCGCGAAGCTCGGGGACTATCGAAGCCACATGTCGATGAAGCCGTCGGAGTATTTCGCGCGGAACATCCGGGTCGGCTCGAACATCCACGCCCGAGAGATCGCGCTCCGCCACGAGATCGGAATCGGGACGATGATGTGGGGGAGCGACTATCCACATCCGGAAGGGAGCTGGCCCGAGACGAGGTCGCGACTCCAGGAGAACTTCAAGGGCCTTCCGAAGGACGAACTCGCCGCGATTCTGGGCGAGAATGCCGCGGACTTCTATGGCTTCGATCGGGAGAAGCTCGCACCGCTCGTCGCGGAGATCGGACCTCGGTACGACGACTTCGCCTAGCGAAGCCGGATCGGCACCTTCGCGTAGCCCCGTACGTTGTTGTTGTGGCTCCACTCGAGGTTCGTCTCGTCGACTTCGTAATCGGGGAAGCGCGCGAGCAGCTCCTCGAAGGCGATCCGGCACTCCTGCCGCGCGAGACTCTTGCCCAGGCAGAGGTGGTGCCCCTGGCCGAAGTGGACGGTCCGGTCGATCGCCCGGGTGATGTCGAAGACATCGGGGTTCTCGAATTGACGTTCGTCGCGGTGGGCCGCTCCGGTCAGGAGCAGCACGCGCACGTCTTCGGGAATCGTCACGCCGTGCCGCGTCCACTCGTTCGTCGTCCATCTCCCCTGGACTTGCGAAGGGGGGTCGAAGCGGAGCATCTCCTCGACCGCGTTCAGCCGGATCGCAGGGTTCGCGGCGAACTCGGCGCGCTGGTCCGGGTGGCGGAAGAGAGTGGCGGCACTGTTGCAGATCAGGCGGGCCGTGGTCTCGTGACCTGCGTTGGCGAGAAGGAGGCAGAAGCCGAGGAGCTCCTCGAAGGTCAGCTTCGTCATTTCGCCGGTGTCGACGTCCCGCAGCTCGCTACCGATCAGCGCCGAGATCAGATCGTCCTGCGGTCGCTTCTGTCGCTCCTTGATGAACTCGACGAAGTACTGGAGGACGTGTGTTGTCGCCTCGCGTGACGCCTCCGGAACCTCGAGGCTGCCGGCTTCGCGATGCATCGACGCATTCGTGTCGCCGCGCACCTGCTGGCGGTCTTCCTCGGGGATCCCGAGGAGCGCCGAGATCACGTCCATCGGCATGACCGAGGCGAGTTGCTCGAAGAGATCGATCTGGTCGCCGGGTTCGAGGCCTTCGAGGCGTTCCGTCGTGATCTGCCGGACCGTCGGCTCGAGTTGGCCGATCCGCCGTGGCGTGAAGACGCGGCCCACGAGCTGCCGGACTCGCGTGTGCTTCGGCGGGTCCATCGATAGCATCATCGGCAGCGGCGTCATCGTCTTCTCGAGGGTCTGCCCCCAGGCGGAGCTGAACGTCTCGAAGTCGAGGTGCGCATCCCATACATCCTCGAAACGCGACAGAGCCCAGAAGCCCATCTCCTCGTTGTGGTAGACCGGCGACTCCTCCCGCAGCGCCCGATAGGTCGGGTACGGATCGATGTGCGTTTCCCAGTCGGTCGGGTCGTAATCCAAGAGGCGCTCCATGACAGTTCAGCACGAGGCTGTTTCCGGCTCTAGTCTATGCGACGCTACGGCTGCTTGCTCAGCTCGGACACGCGCTCGATCCCGCCCATGCCCACCTTCGAAGACACCGCCGCGGCGCTGGCCTGGACCCATGCACGCCAGCGCCTTCTCCCATCGCTCTCCGATGTCCGGCGCCACGTGGCGGATCGTCTGATGTATCTCGTCGGTCGTCGCGCGCGGCTCCTCGACGTGGGCGGCGGTGCGGCCTTGCTGGGAGAAGTCGTGATGGCCCGTCTCGCGGACGCGGCCTACGTCTGGGTCGATCCCTCGCCGGAGATGCGAAACCTCGCCGAGGCGCGCCTCGCCCACCGTCCCGACTGCTTCTTCCGGACGGCGCCTCTCGTCGAGGGGATCGCGTCGATCGGCGCGGGAGCCGCCTTCGACGCGGCCTGGGGCCTCGACGTGTTCGCGGCGCGGGCCCCTGAAGATCGACCTGCCGCGGTTCACCGAGAGGTCTACGCGCGAATGGCCCGGGGCGGCCGCTATTTCGTGTGCGAACCCTTCGCGGGGGCGTTCCAAGGCGACGAAGATTCGCGCCTCGAGACGGTGGACGCGCAGGAGCGGGCCCTCGCCGATGCGGGGTTCGAAGTCGGCGCGTCACTCACGCTCGTCGGTCCTCTCGCGGTCCACGAGATGGTGCGTTCCGGCTGAAGAGATCGACGCCGCTTCTCAGTGGCGCAGCACGAGGCCCGCGCGCGGGAAGATTCCCGGCGACTCGAAGCCGACGGCCTCTCGAGGTGTCGCATTCGTCACGTTGCCGATCTCGACGAAGAGCTCGAGCGCGTCGTACGGCGTCCACGCCGCGCGCACGTCGAGGCGTTCGTAGCCGCTCAGCGTCGTCTGCTGGAAGCCCGTCACGAGGCTCGCCGACTTGATCGACGAGATGCCGAGCAGGCGCATCGTGAGGGTGAGGGCGTCCGTCGGGCGTCCGATGATCTCGGCGAAGCCCCGCAGCCGAGGCCGGCTCCTCGGGGCGTCGGGGCTGCCTTCGAAGTCGGTGTCGTTCCAGGTGCCGCCGGCGCGCACCGAGAGCCAGTCCGTGGCGTCGAAGGTGGCCTCGATTTCGATGCCCCGGGAAACCAAGCGTGATCGGTTCACGAGGGTGACGGTCGCTTGGTCGAGGTCGATCAGGTCATCGACCTCGAGGTCGAAGTAGGAGACCTGGCCGCGCAGCCGTCCGTCGAGTGCCCGCCCGCGGACGCCGATCTCCCAGCCGCGGCTGCGTTCCTTGCGCAGGTTCGACGAACCGACGATCGGGTTGCCCAGAGCGTAGAAAGACGGGAGCTTGAAGCCTTTGCCCCAGTTTCCGTAGAGGAGGATCGGCGAGCCGTCGGCACCGACGACGATGCCGACGCTCGGGGACAGGCGGTCGTTCTCGCCCTGGATCGTGTCGAAGCGGAGGCTGCCGCTCAGGGTGAGATGGCGGAAGATCGTCTGTTCGAGGGTGCCGAACACGCCGACCGTGCGGCGGTGGTCGTGGAAGGTCGTCGGGATCGGCGGAAAGGGATTCGGGTAGAACGCCCCTTCACTCTTGCCGTCTTCCCAGATCGCTTCGACGCCGGTCATTAATCGTGTCTCGTAAGCGAGGCCGCCCTTTCCGTCCGCCTTCTCCCAGAGGTCGAGGTCGACCGTCGTGGCGAGGTCCGTTCGCTCGTACTCGTCCGAGATCCGCGTCGCCGGGATCCACGCCGTCGGCGGGAAGACCAGGCTCTGGACGCCGGGAGAGGTGGTCTCCTCGCGACGCGTCGCATGACCGACGCGGTAGGAGATCGTCGCCCACTCGAACATCGGGCGAACGAGGGTCGCTCCGACGAGGATCTCGCGCGTGTTGCGGTCTTCCATTTCGCGCAGGATCGAGAGATCTTCACCGCCGCTCGAATCGGGGAAGCCGCGCGAACTACTGCGGTGGATTCGGGTGAAGACCTCGAAGTCGCCCACCGCCGGGATCTCGGTCGAGAGCTTCGCCTTCATCGAGGCTCCGTCGTAGCCGCCGTCGGAGTTCGGGTCCTCGAAGGTGTCGAGCGACGCGCCGAGGGAGAGCCCGGTCGACGCGCTGAGTCCTACGCGCGTCTGGGCGACGGCGCTGCCCGACTCGAAGCGGCCGCCGCGTACGCGTACGGTCGTCTCGGGCGGAGCGCCCCCTCGTCCCTTCTTGGTGATCACGTTGATCGCGCCGGCCAGCGCATCCGATCCGTAGACCGTCGAGAGGGGGCCGCGGACGATCTCGACCCGCTCGATATCGAGCAGCGCGAGGGTCGTCGGGTCGAACGACCCGCCGCGGGAGTTGGTCGGATCGTTGAGGCGGACGCCGTCGACCAGGACGACAACGTGGTTCGGGTCGAGGCCGCGCAGGTAGAGCTCGCTTCTTCCGCCGCGTCCGCCTTGTCGCGTGACCTGTAAGCCGGGCACGTAGCGAAGCGCGTCATCGAGGGAGAGGGAGAGACTCGCCTCGAGGGCTTCGCCTTCCAGAATCGTCGTCGAATTCGGAATCATCGCGGCCGGCCGGGGCGCGGGGGTCCCAGAGACGACCATCTCCTCGGCGTCCTCGAACGCATCCGCCTCCTCCATTCCCGTCGCGACGTCGAGCGGAGTCGCCTCGACGATCTCGGGTGTCTCCTCTGCCACGGCCTCGGACGGAAGCTCTTCGGCGTTTGTGCCCGGGGCGATGCACAGGACCAGGAGGACGGCGAATCGGAGGGGGAGGCGGTGGGACGAGCGGATCAAGGGAGGCTCCGGGCAGTCATGGGACGCGCCGCAGTGTCGACGATTTGCCCACGACCGCAAGCCGGCAGGCTCAGTCGGTGGAGGCGAACTCGACGGTGTCCCCGATCCGGAGCGTGCCGCTCGACTGGACGCGGCATACGACGCCGGCGCGCCGCGAGAGAGCGAGGCGCGCGTCGCGGCCGAGGGAATCCTCGAGAAGCTTGCAGGGCGCCGCGTCGCGGACCACCTCCACGTCGATCTCGCCGACCCGGAATCGCGTGCCCGGCTTCCTCGGGACGGACGCCGCCTCGATCGTGACGTTGCGCCGGGTCGACCCGGGATCGATCGGGGCCCCGTGGCGCCGCGCGGCCTCTTCGAGCTCGCCGGTCGCCTGGATCGTCACGTGGCGGTGGCGCGTTCCGTGATAGCGATCGCCGACGAGGCCGCGGCCGGCCTCGACCCCGACCGCGTCGACCGCGCGCATCGGCAGTCGCGTCGCCTTCGCGACGTGAATCGCGACGACGCGCGGCGCCTCCTCCGAACTCACGGCGCGGCAGCCGATTCGGACGCGATCTCCGCCGCGACGCGCTCGGCTTCTTCGAGCGTCCGCAGCACGTTCTCGCCGAGCACCTTGCGCACCGTTTTTCGAGAGTGGCCGCGGGCGAGGAGCCCCGCCGTCAGGTCCGGCAGCCTGGTGACGTCCTCCATGCCGGCGGGCATCGAGATGACCCCGTCCCAGTCCGCGCCGATCCCGACGTGGTCCGGACCGGCGATCTCGATCGCGTGGTCGAAGTGATCGAGGAGGACGTCGAGGTCGCAGACGGGGACCGGATTGGCCTCGAAGAACGCGGCGCGCTCTTCGGCGAGGCGCTGCGGATCCTCGGCGAGGGCCTTGCGGCGCTCCATGAGCGTCGGGCCATGCTCCTTGAACCAGGCGGTCGTCGCGCGGGTCGTCTCTTCGTCGATGTAGGCCGGGTAGAAGTTGATCATGACGACGCCGCCGTTCGCGGCGAGGGCGCGGAGCATCTCGTCGCTCATGTTGCGGGTGTGGTCGGCGACCGCGCGCACTGAGGAGTGCGAAGCGATGACCGGCGCGCGGCTCGTTTCGACGGCATCGAAGAAGGTCGCGTCCGACACGTGCGAGATGTCGACGAGCATGCCGAGGCGGTTCATCTCAAGAACGACGTCGCGACCGAAGTCGGTGAGCCCGTCGTGGGTCGGCTCCGGAATCGACGTCGTGCCCGACGAGTCGGCCCAGGTCGTGTTGAACGAATGGGTGAGCGTGAGATAACGAACGCCGAGACGATGGAAGAGGCGCAGGGCTGCGAGGTTCTCCTCGATGATGTGCCCGCCCTCGATCCCCATCAGGCTGACGAACCGCCCGTCGTCGACCGCTTCCCTGAGCTCCGCGACCGAGTAGGCGACGACCACGTCCTCGGGATTGCGGCGCGCCATCTCGTGGACGGCATCGATCCGCTCGAGGGCGATCCGGAGCCCGTCACCGGGAGCCGCGAGCTTGCCGGTGTAGACCGACCAGAACTGGACATCGAGTCCGCCCTCGCGAATCCGCGGCAGGTCCATGTCTCCGTCCGTGTCGTCGTGCCGCTCGGCGAAGTCCCAGTCCGATCGCGCGAAGCGCGGGGTCGTGTCCGAATGCCCGTCGACCACGATCGAGTCGAAGTGGAGATCGCGGGCGGGGTCCCCTTCGCCGAGGGTCGCGCAGGCGGTCGAGGTCAGCAGAGCGAGCAATAGAATAAGGCGGGTCATCGGGATCCTTCGGATTCGTCCCGCGTCCGAGGTCTGGGAACGACCGCAATCGGCGCGGGTGAGGAAGAGGAGGGCCAGGAACCGTCGCTGCACGCGGAGTGGTTCCGGGCGGGCGGCGAAGAGCGCGTTCGGTCGATCGAGGAAATCACTCATGTGCGCGCAGGGTCACGCGGGGACTTCGCCTTCGATGGTGCATCGCCGGAGGACGCGGGAGAGCCCCCGATGGTCCGCGCTTCCCGAGTGCTGGGTCGAGCGCTCGTCCCAGACGACGACCGCGCCCTTCGTCCAGTGGAAGCGGCACTGGATGCTCACGTCGTCGACGCGGCTCGCCAGGAACCGGAGCAGGAACTCGCCTTCTTCCTTCGGCAGGTCGTCGATCGACGCCAGATAGGACTGGTCGACGAAGAGGCTCCTGCGTCCGGTGATCGGGTGGGTCCGGACGAGCGGGTGGTGGGCGCCGTCGCCCACGATCTCCAGGACCTTGCCGACTATCTCCTTCGGGAGGTGGCGGCGGATGTAGTCGATGAATCCGCCTTCGGTTGCGTGGTGGCCGGTCAGCCCGTCGATCATCGCCTTCATCGGCTCGGACAGCTTGTCGTAGGCGAGCTGCATGTTCGCCCAGAGCGTGTCGCCCCCGGCCTCCGGCGTCTGCTCGCAGCGGAGGACCGCGGCGGCGGGCGGCCGCTGCTGATAGGTCACGTCCGTGTGCCAGCCGTCGCGGTCCGGGACGCTGTCCTCGGTGTCCACGATGTCCGCGAGGACCTCGGGGTTGCCGAAGGCGGCCTTGATCGGATGGACCTCGGGCTCGCCGAAGACCCGTGCGAGGCCGAGGTGGCCGTCGTCGTCGAGAAACTGGTCGCGGAAGGCGATCACGTGGAAGTGATGGAGAGCGGTCCGCAGCTCTTCCTGGACGTCCTCGGAGAGCGGCGCGTTCAGATCGACGCCTTCGATCTCGGCGCCGATCGAGGCGGTCATCGGATTCGCTTGGAGGTGTGCGAATCTGGGCACGGGGCGCGCGGCGGGAACGGAGGGCTCAGCGGCCATGAGGGGGACCTCTCTTTCGCGGTGGCGCGACGCGATCGAGGTGATGTTGCTGCAACCGGCCGACTTTCGCCCGTCGAATCAGGCCGACCGGTCGGACGGGAACCGGCTCCGACCCGCGCTTCGCTACACTGACGGCGTTCCGCGCCCTCGCGGCGCGAGCCGATCATCCGGGCCCCGATAGCTCAGTTGGATAGAGCAGCTGCCTTCTAAGCAGCAGGTCCCAGGTTCGAATCCTGGTCGGGGTGCCAGCGCGTCAGGTCGTGGGTTAACCCGCCATGGCGCCCGTCGTCAGGGAAAGCGGTGCGCCCCGTCGATCGGAGTCGCCGGTGACTCCCGACCCGCGACCGGGGAGCATGATCTCGACGCGGTCCGTGCAGACGGCGCCTAACCCCCTTCGATCAGGGCGTTCAGCCGGGCGTCGTCGGGGACCGGATTTCGCCAGACCCGCCAGAGGAAGCGCAGGATCCCGAAGAAGCCCATGTGATGGACTGCGGAGAGACGACTGCGAAGGCCCCAGAGTCCGAGCGCGCCCGAGGTCTTCTCCTGGTTACGGAGGCTGAGCTGCTGGCAACGGACGAAGTCCGTCGGGACGACCGGGTGCGGCACCGGCGTGAAGACGTCGTTCTTCGTCGCGTCATCGGTCTCGCGCAGCTCGAGGGCGGCGATCGCGGCGGCGCTCATGACCTGTTGGCACATGATGATCGACTGGAGCGTGATCCGGTCTCCGTCCCAGATCGGGCAGGGCGGGCGCTTGGCGAGGCCGTCGGCGGTGCAGTCGACGTAGAGGATCTCGTGGGTGGGCTCTTCGAAGGTGCGCTCGGCGTCCGTGAAGGCGAGCGTCTCGCCGTCGATGCGGGCCACGCGGCCGCTGCGTTCGATGTCCGGGATTCGGCGGAGCCCGGCGAGCTCCGCCTCGTTGACCGTCGCGCAGCGGTATTTCGTCGGCCAGACGTCGGCATCGAGCCGGAGGAGGCGGCCGGACCGCTCGAGGCGTTCGAGGAGCTCCGTCAGGGTCTTTGCCGTCGCGAGGGCCTCGACCTGAGTGCCGAGCTCCGAGGCGAGACCCTTTGGGTAGAGTGCATCACGGTTCAGGAACCACGCGTCGTTCGGCATGACCCAGGTGATCTTGGCCGGGGCGACGCCGCGCTCGAGCAGGTAGAGCGCGGCGTCGATCCCCGTCTTGCCGGCGCCGATCACGACGTAGCGCGCGTATCCGCGGTCGAGATCGGCGAGAGCGTTGATCGGGACGATCGTCGCGCCTCCCCCGATCTGGTAGCGGGGCGTCGTCGTCGACGGAACCCGCACGTCCATGTAGGTCGCGTCGACCGTCTTCCTGGCGCGGACCTCGATCTCGTCGCCGCCGTTCGCGATCGACCGGAGGACGCCGTCGGCGCCGACCTCGCACTGGGCGAGAAAGGTGAATCGACCGGTTCGTTCCAGCTTCTTCGTGACCTTTTCGTAATAGGCGAGGATCTGGGCCTGGGAAACGAGATCGCGCTCATCCTCGCCGAGAGGCTCCGAGTTCACGCCATAGTAGAGGGCGGGCTGGTGGAGCGTCACGAAGCGATAAGCGTCGTTCCAGTGGCCGCCGGGCTTGGCGCGGCGATCCACGACGACGACTCGCGCGGTCTTCGACTGATGGAGGATCTCGTCCGCGAAGGCGAAGCCCATCGCGCCGCCACCGACGACGAGATAGTCGGCTTCGAGGGGGGTGGGCATGATCGCGCTGCCTAACGTTCCTGGAGGAAGTTCCGGAGAGGCTGGTCGCGCCAGGTCGCGGCGCTGAACTTGTCGTCGAAGGGCGCGTAGCGGAGGTCGCCGCCGGCCTCGGGCTTGTCGCCCATCACGGTGACGCGCTGGATCACGCGCTCGCCTTCGAAGTCGTTCAGCACGTGGTGCTGGGTACAGCGGTTGTCCCACATGGCGATCGTGCCTTCGGTCCATGCGTAGCGGACGGTGAAACGGTCCTCGGTGGCGTGGTTCGTCAGGAACGAGAGGAGGTTCTCGCTCTCGTCGTGGCTCATCTCGACGATGCGCCGCGTGAAGTGGTGGTTCACGAAGAGCGACTTGCGGCCCGTGACCGGATGCTTCCGGACGACCGGATGGATCGCCTTCCGCTCGGGAGTGTGGTGCGGACTCGCGTCGTGCATCGCCGTCAGCCCGTCGATCATGTCCTTCATGGGCTGCGAGAGCGATTCGTAGGCCTTGTACATGTTGGCCCACAGCGTGTCGCCGCCGAACTCGGGGCAGGTCTTCATGTGAAGGATCGCGAAGACCGAGGGCTCGGGTTCGCAGGTCAGGTCGCTGTGCCACTCGTCCGCGACCGCGCCGGCGCCCCCCACCGCTTTCAGCTCGAAGAACTCCGGTCGCTCGGCGTCGAGAGAGAGGTTGGGGTGGCCTTCGAGTTTCCCGAACAGGCGACCGAAGGCGATGTGCTCGTCCGGTGTGAGATGCTGGTCGGGGAAGAAGAGGACCAGGTGTTCGTGAATCAGGTCGAGGATCTTCTGCGCTTCGTCGGGACCGGCGGCGCGGAGGTCGAGGCCCGTCACCTCGGCGCCGAGAGAGCCGGAGAGGCGTCGGGTCGCGAGATCGGAGGTCGTGTCGAGCGCGGTGGCCATGGGGCGGCTCCTCGTGTGGCGGTTTCGAGCACGAGGATAACCCGCGCCGGGAGACGCCGGGGCCCGTCCGGATCGACCGAAGGTCGCGCTCCCGGGCCCTGAGCAACGCCGCGGGCGCGTGCGCTCGAGGCGTAAAACCCTCGTCAGGCCCCTGGTTTTCCGGGCGATTTCCCGACCACATCCGCGCCGCCGGCACCACGTCACCTCAATCTGAGGGACCCGTCCTTCATCCGATCCCGCGCCCTGTTCGCGCTCTCCTTGCTCTGCATCTTCTGGGCGGCCGGGCCCGCCTTCGGTCTCGCGACGGGGGGCGGTGGGGGAACGAGTCTCGGGCCAGGGGAGGGAGTTCAGGTCTTCTGCAACGGAGACTGCGGCGACTTCGCGCTCCCGGACGCCCCGAGCGGCTTCGGTCTCGCTTTCGCCGCGCGGGTCCTGCGCGACGGCAAGCACGTCGACGTCCTCTCTTCGGGCAACGTCTTCGTCCTTGGTCCCGTTCGGGTGACTGGAGACGTTTCGATCCAGGCGGGCAGCGCCGAATTTCGGGGAGGCACGAGCACGACGAGCGCGACCGGCCCCGATGTCACCGGCGCCTCGATCATGCTCGACGCGTCGGGTGGCCTCGTCCAAGGCGGGGAGCGCTTCGAAGTCGCTTTGGCGGGCCAGGTCACGCCCCTGAGCTCCCCTTCGATCCGTCTCGGATCGGCGAACGTCGTCGGAGGGACGAGCGGCGGCACGATCCGGCTCGGCGGCGCCGATCTCCTGGCACCGGAGGT
Organism: Deltaproteobacteria bacterium; assembly: GCA_002709835.1. Taxonomy (GTDB): domain Bacteria; phylum Myxococcota_A; class UBA9160; order UBA9160; family UBA4427; genus UBA4427. The sequence continues at coordinate 20,533 of PAQX01000019.1, read as the reverse complement.
CGTGACGGTCGGATTGGATGCCGGGCTGGTCCTCGCGTCTTCGATTCCGACGCAGCAGGAGGAACTCTTCGTTGCCGCCGTGGATGCCGCGCTCCTGCTTGTGGCACCGTTGCCAGAAGCTTCCGGAACGGAAGGGCAGGACGTCGTCTGGCAGATCCATCTCGACGGCGACGTGTACCTCGATCTCTCAGGCGTCGAGCTCGGCTCGCTCCGCGTGACCTCGAAGAAGACGATGNTGTTCACCGATACGCCCTGGGTGCCCGTGCCGGAGCCCGGGACGGCGCTNCTTNTCGGCCTGGGGCTCGCGGCTNTGACNACGACCCGGCGCTCCTCGTCCCGCGCTAGCGTCCGCATNGGCCNTGCCTGCCGCGCGGCCGCAANCGGAGANGCTCCATGNCCGANTCTTCCCTCGGTGCCATCGTCGTCGGCACNGGCTTCGGTGTCCTGACCCACCTGCGGGCGCTCCGCGCCGCAGGCTTCGATGTGAAGGCGCTCGTCGGGCGCGACGCGGAGAAAGCGCAGAAGCGCGCGGACCTGATGGACGTGCCGCTGGGGACCGGCTCCCTCGAAGAAGCGCTCGCGCTGCCCGGCGTCGATGCGGTCGCCGTTTCGACGCCGCCTCACACCCACTGCGAGATCGTGCTGGCGTCGATCGCGGCGGGGAAGCACGTCGTCTGCGAGAAGCCCTTCGCGGCGAATGCCGAAGAAGGTCGGCAGATGCTCGAAGCGGCGGAGGCCGCGGGCGTGGTCCATCAGCTGGGCTGCGAGTTCCGCTGGGCGACGGGCCAGGCGACGGCGGCTCGCGCGCTCGCGGAAGGCGTGATCGGGAAGCCGCGGCTCGCGACCTTCCTCTTCCACATGCCGTCGCTCGCCGATGCGGACGCCGAGGTGCCGGACTGGTGGCGACAGGAAGAAGAAGGAGGCGGTTGGCTCGGCGCCTACGGCTCCCACGTGATCGATCAGATCCGCGTCTCCTGCGGCGAGTTCACCGGCGTGTCGGCCTCGGTCCAGACCGTCGCCGAGCGAAGCGTCGAGTTGCCCTGGACCGCCGACGACACCTACACCGTCCACTTCCGGACCGAGTCCGGACTCGAAGGCATCCTGCAGTCCTGCGCGGCCGCCCGCGGCCCCTTCGCCGCGGCGAGTCGCTTCGTGGGTTCGAAGGGCACGCTCTGGCTCGAAGGCGACAACGTCGGCGTCGCGGATGCCGAGGGGCAGCGCACGCTTGAGACGCCGAGCGACCTCGTCCATCCTGCGCCGATCCCCCCGCCGGCGGAGCTCCTGACCGCCTCCGCCTACGATGGGTTCCATTCGATGGGCATGGACCTGGCACCTTATACGCGGCTCTACCAGGCGTTCGCGAGACGCATCGAGGGCCGCGAGATCCCGGCCGATCCGGTGCCGCCGACGTTCGTCGATGGCGTCGCCGTCCAGGCCGTTCTGGACGCGATCCGGCGGTCTTCCAAGGAGCAGCGCTGGATCGAGATCGGCTGATCCGAGCGCGGCGCTCGCCTCCTCTCGAGCGGTTTCGCGGTGAGGTCGTCCGCGTCGAGAGGACGACTTACGCCCTCCTCTACGGCCGGCGCGACTCCGCACCCGGCCGTCTGGTCGACGGCGCCGCCGCGCTCGTCGGCCAGGGAAGTCGCGGGCCGGGGAGCGTCGTCGACGTTAGTTGAGCGCGGGCTTCCGCTGGGACAGCACGTCCCGGCGCGCTCGGATTGGACGCGCGCTCTCGTCTTCCGGGGCGAGCTCGAGGAAGCGTGTGTAGTCGTCGATCGCGGCATGGACGCAGTCCATTCGCTCGAGGAGCATCCCACGGTCGCGGAACTCGTAGGCTGCGTCCGGGAGGAGCACGACGATCCGGTCGAAACAACCGAGGGCGCCCAGGCCGTCGCCCCGGCGCAGGTAGCCCATCTTCAGGTTGTTGAGCATGCGCACGTAGATCTCGACCGCCGTGACCGGGCGGAGCCAATCGAGATCGAGGTCGACGTGATCGCCGGCGGCGGCCCGGACCCGATCGGCGCAGTCGTCGAGGGAGAGGACCTTGCCGAAGAAGGGGTCGATGATCATCTCGCGATCGGGCAGGTCGTTCACGCCGACGACCTTGGCGAGGAAGTGGCCGGGAAAGCCGATCCCGTAGGCCTCGAGCCCGAGTTGGCGGGCAATTTCGACGTAGACCACCGAGAGCGTGATCGGCAGGCCGCGCCGGCGTTCCAGCACCTCGTCGAGGAAGCTGTTGCGCGGGTCGTCGTACTGATCCTGATTGCCGCGGAAGCGTTCCAGCTCGAAGAGCGCGTGATTCAGCGTCTCGACCGCGGCGCTCGGACTCGCGGCCGCATCGACGAGCGGGCGCGTCCGCTCGGCGATCTCGGCGAACACCTCGAGGCCCGACGCGACGTCGACCTCGGGACGGACCTCGGCGGCGAGGATCAAGGCGCCTTCGGCCAGGCCCTGCTGGCTCTCGGGCAGGAGCGCCAGCTCGTGGAATCGATCGGAGATCACGTTCTGCACGGCGACCTAGCGTAGTCAATCCCGCGATGCGGGGACCACCTCGATCTCAAGCGTCTCTTTGCCGCGCTGGACCTTGAGCCGGACGGCTTCGCCCACCCGCATCGCTTCGAGCGCGAAGGTGTAGTCGTAGAGATTCTCGATCGGTCGGCCGTCGGCGCCCACGATCACGTCGCCGCCGCGGAGCCCACCCTGGTCGGCGGGACCCTCCGGCGCCACGCCGGAGAGCTTCACTCCGACCACGTCGGTGTTGGCGTAGTCGGGAATGGTCCCGAGATAGACGCGGAAGCCGGTGCGCCCGCGCCCGCCGGTGGGGTCCTTCTGCGCGGTGTACTCCGGCGGGGCCTCGCTTCGGCCGACGGCGATCGCGATCCGCTCGAAGAGCGCGGCGATTTTGATCGTGCCTTCGAGATCGAGGCGGTCGAGGGTGTCGCGCGGCGTGTGGTAGTCGGCGTGGTTGCCGGTGAACGCAGAGAGGACCGGGACGCCGTGGGTATAGAAGCTCGTGGCATCGGTCGGGACGTAGCTGTCCTGCTGGCGCTGGAGCGGGAGCGTCGCGTCGGTCGCCGCCGCGTCGAGCAGATCGGCCCACACCGGGCTCGAACCCAGCCCCTGGACGACGAGCGCGTCCCGCAGTCGGCCGACCATGTCGAAGTTCAGATAGGCGACCGGGCCTTCGTCGTTCGTGTGCGGGTTCACGTTCTCTCCGACCCAGGCGTTCGAGCCGAGGAGCCCGAGCTCTTCCCCGGACCAGGCCGCAAAGACGAAGTCGCGGGTCCCGACGTCCTCGCCGCGCTGCACTCGATCGGACAGCGACTCGGCGAGCTCGACGATCACCGCGGTTCCGCTCGCGTTGTCGTCCGCGCCGTGGTGGGGGAGGCCGGCTTCCTCGCCGGATGCGAGGGAATGCCCGCCCTCGCCGCGACCTAGATGGTCGTAGTGGGCGCCGATCACGATCGTCTGCGCGCTCGGCCGCGCGCCGACGACGAGGCGACCGAGGACGTTGTGTCCCGTGCGGCGTTCGGTGCGGATGTCGACTTCGGCGGACACCGTTCGTTGCGCCATGGCGAAGGAGATCGATCCGCCTTCGCCGGCTTCGACGGTCTGGTCCGCGAGGCGGTGCCAGCCCTCGAGGTTCCGGCCGGTGCCTTCGAGGAGGCGCTCGGCGAGCGCGTCGGTGATCGAGAGGGTCGCGATGCTCGTACCGGCGAGGGAGGCGTCGAAGCGGAGCGGGATCAATTCATCGCGGAAGCGGCCGAGGGGACCGCTCGCGAAGAGCACACCCCGGGCGCCGCGGTCGCGCGCGATCATCGCCTTGTAGCGGAGGCCGGCGTGTCGCTGGAGCGCGCGGCGGCGTTCGGCCTCCAGGGTCTGCGGCAGGTCGCGCAGCACGAGAACCCATTTGTCGCGGACGTCGACCTGCGCGAAGTCGTCGATCGCCGAGAGATCGTCCGTCTCCGGCGCGACGACGCCGTAGCCGACGAAGACGACTGGGGCGTCGCCAAAGGTGCCGGAGCGCGAGAAGGCGAGAGGGCGCCAGGCGGCGTCGGCCGCGATCGGTTCGTCGTCGATCGCGAGGCGATTGTCCGGGCCCGGAGAGACGCCGGCGGTGAACTCGAAGGCGTGTCGCCAACGTCCTTCGCTGCCGGCGGGCACGAGGCCCGCGCGGGCGAAGGCCCGGGTGAGCCAGTCGGCCGCGGCGTCTTCCCCCGGCGTGCCGGTCGCGCGGCCGTCCGCACGTTCGTCTGTCAGCGCAGCGACGTGGGCGCGGAGATCGGCTTCGCGGATCCCCGGCGCGGAAGGCGTGAGCGGAATGGCGGCGCAGCCGACGAGCAGAGAAAGGACCAGGGCGACGCCGCCGAGGAGCGGAGCGCGCGAGAGCCAAGAGATCATCGATCCCCCCGAGACCCGTCGTCGGGCAGGCGACAGGTGCGGGGATAATAGGCGATGCTCCGGAGGGTGGTCTGACCGCTGGCCACCGAAGGAGGAAGAGCATGGGACGACTCGACGGGCGCGTGGCATTCATCACGGGCGGGGGCCGTGGCGTGGGCCGCGGGATCGCGCTGGCGATGGCGGAGGAGGGCGCCCGGGTCGGCGTCATCGACATCGATGCGGACACGGCCAAAGAGACGGCGACGCTCGTCGAGGAGGCGGGAGGGGAGGCGATCGCCATCCAGGGCGATGTCGCCGTCCGTGCAGACTGCGAGCGCGGGATCAACGAGGCCGTCGCCGCTCTCGGGGGTCTGGACATCCTCGTGAACAACGCGGCGTGGACGCCGACGCCGGGGCTCATGCTCATGGACTTCGACGACGAGACCTTCGGCCGGGTCCTCTCGACGAACCTCTGGGCGACCTTCTTCTGCATGCAGATCGCCCAGCCGCATTTCGTGGAGCGCGGCCGCGGCGCGATCATCAACTTCGCGAGCGGCTCCGGCACGATCGGCAACGAGGCCCAGGGCGCCTACGCGGCGGCGAAAGAAGGGGTCCGCGGCTTGTCCCGGACGGCGGCCCGGGAGTGGGGGCCCCTGGGCATCCGTGTGAACATCGTCTGCCCCTTCGCGAACTCGCCGGGCATGATCGACTGGGCCGCCCTCGATCCGGAAGGCCACGAAGCCGCGATCCAGCAGATCCCGCTCCGCCGCGTCGGCGATTGCCAGGACGACGTCGGACGGGTCTGCGTCTTCCTGGCGAGCGACGAGGCGGACTACGTCACGGGCCAGACGATGTGGGTCGATGGAGGCTCCGGCTCCGTCCGTTAGGCGTGGGCGCCGGTGATCGGGCGCTGGGGAATTCGGCCGGGATCCCGATCTGGACCCGCGCCCTCGACGGAACACCGCTCCGCGCGTCGGCCGTTCGGCGCGCCCGGAGAGTCATGAGGTGCAGTTCGGAGATTGCAGTGCAGGCGGCGCACTGTCGTCGAAGCGCGACACATCCTGCAGGCGAGGCGTTCCAGCGCCTTCCCCCGTTCGGCACGCCCCTTGCTTTTCCTTGGCGTCGGAGCGCGCGCGGCGGCTCCGCCAAGGAGGAATCATCGTGGACGGAACAGCGGATCGACGTCGCGGCTTCAGCCTGCGGGAAGAGCTCGAGGATCTCGAGCGACGCCTGGATGGGCCGGAGGAGGTCCGGGTGCGGCGCCTGCCGAGCCCCGGGATCGCCGCGGTGCTGGCCTTCTTCTGGCCAGGGCTCGGCCACCTCTATGCCGGGCGCCTGACCGCCTCCCTCGGCTGGTTCGTCGGCACGGCGGTCGCGTACCGGCTCTTCTTCGTCCCGGGCTTCGTGGTGCACGCTTTCTGCATCTGGTCTGCCTACCGGGCCGCGGAGGATTGCGAGGGCTGAACCGACGAGGCGCGGATTCGCGAAAAAACCCGTGATCTCGCGGGGTTGGCGTCGGCGGCGGGGTTGTCCGGACCCCGGCCTCCGGGTATACAACCTCGTCCGGGCGCCGGAGAGGGGCTGCCCGGATCCCCATTCGAACGTCGTTCCGCTGCGCGTCCCGCGCCGCCGGACGCGGCTCGGAGGTCGGGCCCGCTGATCGGGTCGACCGGTTCGGGGAGCGAGGACCCGCCATGGTGTTGCACGAGATCGATGATGTCCGGATCCAGAACATCCGGCCCCTGATGGCCCCGGAGATCCTGCTCGAGGATCTCCCGGTTTCCGACAACCAGAGCGAGACGATCTTCGCCGGTCGCCGCGAGATCGAGAAGATCATCGACGGGGAGGACGATCGACTCGTCGTGATCGTGGGTCCGTGCTCGATCCACGACCCCGAGGCCGGCCTCGAGTACGCCCGTCGACTCGCGCCCCTCCGCGACCAGTACAAGGGCGATCTCGCGATCGTCATGCGCGTCTACTTCGAGAAGCCGCGCACGACCGTCGGCTGGAAGGGTCTGATCAACGACCCGGAGCTCGACGGCAGCTTCTCGATCCGCGATGGCCTCCGGAAGGCTCGCGGCTTTCTCCTCGACGTGACGGACCTGGGTCTTCCGACCGGAAGCGAGTTCCTCGATCCGATCATGCCCCAGTTCTACGCGGATCTCGTCAGCTGGGGGGCGATCGGCGCGCGCACGAGCGAGAGCCAGGTCCACCGCGAGCTCGCCTCGGGCCTCTCGATGCCGGTGGGCTTCAAGAACGGTACTTACGGCACGGTCCAGATGGCGATCGACGCGATCGGCGCCGCCGCCGGCGAGCACCACTTCCTGTCGGTCACGAAGCAGGGCATCGCCGGCATCGTGGCGACGAACGGCAACCCCTACTGCCACGTGATCCTGCGCGGCGGAACGAGCGGTCCGAACTACGACGCGGACTCGATCGAGGGGGTGTCGAAGCTCCTCGCCTCCGCCGATCTGCCGAACCGGATCATGGTCGACTGCAGCCACGCCAACAGCGGCAAGGACCACGAGAAGCAGCCGGGCGTCGCCTCGGCGCTCGCTTCGCAGGTCGCCGAAGGCAACGATGCCCTCTTCGGCCTCATGATGGAGAGCTTCCTGCTCGACGGGAATCAGAAGCACTCGCAGGCCCAGGGGCGCGAGGGGCTCGTCTATGGCCAGAGCATCACGGACAAGTGCATGAGCTGGGAGCGGACCGAGCCGATCTTCGACGAGCTGGCGGAAGCCGTTCGCAAGCGGCGGAGCCGCTAGGCCGCCATACCGCGCGCACCTCCGTTCGCGCCTCCTGAGGGGAACACGATCATGGGCGACGTCACGAACCGCGAATTTTGCACGACCGAGGTGGACGACCACGTCCTCACGGTGACGATCAACCGGCCCGAGCGGATGAACTCGCTCCATTGGATGGCGAACGAAGAGCTGGCGACGGTCTTCGACGAGTTCGTCGCGGATCCGGAGCTCTGGGTGGCGATCATCACCGGAGCGGGCGATCGCGCCTTCTCCGCGGGCAATGACCTCAAGTACCAGGCCCAGGAGGCCGGCGGCGAGATGAAGGCCGGTCCGAAGGCCGGCTTCGGCGGGCTCACCGGTCGCTACGACAACACGAAGCCCGTGATCGCCGCGGTGAACGGCGTCGCGATGGGCGGCGGCTTCGAGATCGCGCTGGCCTGTGACCTCATCATCGCGTCGACCCACGCGGTCTTCGCGCTCCCCGAGCCCAGAGTGGGTCTCGCCGCTCTGGCCGGCGGCGTTCATCGCCTCCCGCGCCAGATCGGCCTCAAGCCGGCCATGGGCATGATGCTGACCGGCCGCCGCGTGTCCGCAGAAGAGGGCGAGAAGCTCGGGTTCGTGAACGAGGTCGTCGAGCCGGACGAACTCATGGCCGCGGCGCGCCGCTGGGCCGATCAGATCGCCGAGTGCGCGCCGCTGTCGGTCCGCGCGACCAAGCAGGCCGCGATGGACGGGATGCGCCACGGCTCCGTCGAGGACGCGATGGAAGAGAAGTACTCCGCGATCCGCGACATGGTGAAGAGCGAGGACTTCGTGGAAGGTCCGCTCGCCTTCGCCGAGAAGCGACCGCCGAACTGGAAGGGGCGTTAGGCTTTTCCACTTCGACCTTCGCGGCGCCCCCTCGTCCGGGTCTCGTTCAGCTGAGGGCTTCGATTTCCACGGGGATCCCATTGGCGACGCTCGTTCCAGAGGGGACGTCGAGGGGCTCCGCATCCGTGAGCGCGTTGGCGTTCACGCCCGGCTGACGCGCGTTGGCGACGGCCAGCCGGGTGCCGGCGGTGCCATGGCCGAAGCCGTGCGGCAGGCTCACGACGCCGCGCATCATCTCGTCGCTGACCTCGACTTCGACTTCGAGCGCCCCCGATCGGGATCGGAGGCGCGCACGTCCGCCGTCGGCGACCCCGCTTCGCTTTGCATCCTCGGGGTGGACCCGCAGCGTGCATCGGGCTTTGCCCTTGGCGAGGTTGGGCAGGTTGTGAAGCCACGAGTTCATTCCTCGTGGCTGGCGCCGACCGATCAGGCGAAGAAGGTCGGGGTCCTCGAACCGGGCTCGGCTCGCGGCGAGACGCTCGACGTCACTCGTGATTCGGCGATCCGCGAGGTCGATGCGCCGGCCCTCCGTGCGGAGGATGTCCGGGAATCGGGGCTCGAGGGGGCCTAAGTCGATCGCACCGCGGGCCGCCTTCAGCTTCTCGAGGTTGAGGCCTTCGGGTCTTTGCCCGAAGTGGTCGCCGTACGGNCCGCACCGCATCTGGAGNTCGACGATCCGCATCGGNCCCCGCTCCGACCCCAGCGCTTCNATCACCTCGTTCGCATCGAGACCGAGCTTGCCGGCGAANCGCGTNGCGTTCTGAAGCACNTGGGNATCGTCGTAGGCGCCGGGNTCNGCGTCGTTGAGCCGCGCNGCGAGCTCCAGGTAGACCTCCCAGGAACGCTTCTCCCCGGGCTCCGGCGGGAAGACCTGNTCGCCGTACCGGACGTGGTTCCGGACCGCCGTCGACTGACAGAGAAAGTCGAAATTCTCATGGGTGAGCTGCGGTGCCGTCGGGAGAATGAGATCGGCGTGTCGGGTCGTCTCGTTCAGGTAGATGTCGACCGCGACCATGAAGTCGAGGCCCTCGAGGCCCGCGGCGATCCGGTCGCCTTCGGGCATCGAGAGAACCGGATTTCCGCACGTCACGAGCAGGGCCCGCACGCGGCGGTCCCCCGCGCGCTCGGGATCGAGTTCTTCGGCGAACGAAGAAGCTGGCAGGTGACCGTCGACGGTCGGCAGTCCGCGCGCCGCGGTTCTGTACGGGCCGATGGGGATCGGCGGCATCGGATTTCCGGGCTCGTGCTGCCCGGTTGCCGGGCGCGGAAACATCATGCCCCCGGGCTCGTCGTATCGGCCGAGCAGGATGTTCACGACGTCGACGAGCCAGCTCGCGAGGGTCCCGAACTCGACGGTGCAGGTGCCGATTCGGCCGTAGACGCAGGCGCGGGGATGTTCGGCGAGCTCATGAGCGATTCGGCGGGTCGTTCCGGCGTCGACGCCGGTGGCGGCCGCCGTCGCTTCGGGCGAAAACTCCGCTGCGAGCTCGCGGACCTCCTCGACGCCATCGGTGAACTCGGCGAAGCGACCGAGCCGTAGGAGCTCGTCCTCGAAGAGCACATGCGCGATCGAGAAGAGGAAGAACGCATCGCTTCCCGGGCGGATGAACACGTGCTCGTCGGCGACGTCGGCGGTCTCCGTCCGGCGCGGATCGACGACGACGACGCGTCCATTCCGCGCCTGGATCGCGGCGAGCTTCTTCTTGATGCCCGGCGCCGACATGAGGCTGCCCTGCGAGACGATCGGGTTCCCGCCGAGGCACAGGAAGTAGTCGCATCGGTCGATGTCCGGGATCGGTAGGATCGATCCTTTGCCGAAGAGGACGCGTGACGTGTACAGCTTCGGAAAGTGATCCATCGTCGCCGCGGAGAACATCCGCGGCGTGCGAAGCGACTCGAGGATGAAGCGGTTGTAGATCAGGCACCCGACGTCGAAGCCCGACGGGTTGCCGATGTAGACGCCGAGGGTGTCGTTGCCGTGCTCCTCCTGGAGCGCCCCGATCCGCTCGGCTGCATAGTCGTACGCCGTGTCCCAGGAGATCTCCTCCCAGGTTCCGTCCGCGCGCTTCCGGATGGGGCGTTTGATCCGGTCCGGGTCCTCGAAGACCCCCTTCATCGCAGTGACCTTGGGACAGACATGCCCCTGGCTGATCGGGTCGTCCGGGTTGCCCTCGATCCGCAGGACCTCGCGCTTCTCGCGATCGGCGAGGACGCGGATGCCGCAGCTCGCCTCGCAGATCGAGCAGGAGCGGTGGAACCAGCGCGGACCGGAGTCGGAGGGCATTACGCGCTCTCGAGCACGACTTCGCGAAGGATGCGCAAACCGTGGTCGAGCTCCTCGGCGGTGATCGTGAGCGGCGGGGCGAGTCGGAGAACGTTGCCGCCGGCGGAGATCACGAGCACGTTGCGCTCGCGGCACGCGTCGATGATCGCGCCGGGCGCTTCCTTCATGGCGAGGCCGCGAAGCAGTCCGCGTCCGCGCGGCTCGAGGACCTTGTCGTGGCCCGCCGCGCTCGCAATCTCCGCGAGTCCGTCGCCGAGTCGCTCGCCCATCGCCTTCGCGTGGTCGAGAACGCCGCCTTCGAGCTCGTCGAAGACCGCGCAGGCCACCGCGCAGGCAAGGGGGTTGCCGCCGAAGGTCGAGGCGTGGGTCCCGGGTACGAGGGCTTTCGAGAGCTCGCGGGTCGTTGCCATTGCACCGATCGGGATGCCGCCGCCGAGCGCCTTCGCCAACGTCATCACGTCGGGCGTCACGCCTTCCTGCTCGTGGGCGAAGAGCGTGCCGGTCCGGCCCATGCCGACCTGGACCTCGTCGAACATCAGCAAGCATCCGTTCTCGTCGGCGAGGTCACGGAGCCCCTGGAGGAAGCCCGCCGGAGCGGTGCGGACACCGCCTTCGCCCTGGATCGGCTCGACGAAGATCGCAGCGGTCTTCTCGGAGAGGAGCGCGCGCACCGAGTCGAGGTCGCCGAACTTCGCGTGATGGACGCCGGGCACCATTGGGCCGAAACCTTCCCAATACGCGGGAGTACCGGTCGTGGTGACCGTGAAGAGGGTGCGGCCATGGAACGCGCCCTCGAAGGCGATGATCTCGTGGCGATCGTCACCGCGGTCGTGGTGGTGCCGTCGGGCCAGCTTGAGCGCCGCTTCGTTCGCTTCCGCGCCGGAGTTGCAGAAGTAGACCGCCTCGGCGAAGGAATTCGCGGTGATTCGTTCGGCGAGCTGGATCTGGGGCTCGGTCGTGTAGAGGTTCGAGACGTGCCAGACCTTGCTCGCCTGGTCGGCGAGCGCAGCCTGAAGCTTCGGGTTCGCGTGGCCGAGCGTCGCGGTCGCGATCCCGCCCATCAGGTCGAGGAACTTGTCGCCTTCGGCGTCGAAGAGCCACGAACCTTCGCCACGCACGAGGGCGACGGGCTGAGGAGCGTAGTTTCCGACGAGGACGTCGAGGCCTCGGTTCGCGATTTCTTCGTTCGTGCTCATGGGGATCGTCTCTCGGGGCAGATTGCGGCCAGGGGTGCCGCCCGCCGCCTTACTATACGGCGGGGGCGGGAGCGCCGCGATTCGAGGCGGTGCGGGGGCGGGCGGCGGTATTCACTCCGGCCCGACCGATCCGCCGAGCGGGCGCTTCGCGCGGCGGATGGGCGGCCGCGTTCGGAGCAGCGGCCCCGGCGCCTTGCGTCTAGAGCGCGCGGGTCGGGCCGAGGTCCGCCCCGATGCGTCCGGTTACGCGGTAGGGGCGCACGCTCTCGCGCTTGCCCTTGAGTCGGGCCTCATCCAGCGCGTCCGCCGTGTACGCGTGGCGTACGGCATGCCAGGTCGGCTCGCCGATCACGATCTGTCCGGGCTGCGCGACTGAAGATTCGAGGCGGCTCGCCACGTTCACGACGTCGCCGATCACGGTGTAGTCCTTGCGGGCCGGGGAGCCGATGTCACCGACGACGACCGGGCCCGAGTTGACGCCGATTCGCATCTTGATCGGCCGCACGCCTTCGCGGGCTTCATTCAACCGGGCGAGCGCTTCCTGCATCTGGAGCGCCGCTTCGACCGCTCGTTCGGCGTGGTCCGCCATCGGAAGCGGCGCGCCGAAGAAAGCCATCATGCCGTCGCCGCGGAACTTGTCGAGGGTGCCGTCCAAGGCGAAGACCGCGCGCGTGAGGCGTTCGAAGACCTGGTTGAGGATCAGCACGACTTCGGAGGGCGGAAGTCGCTCCGCCATGGTCGTGAATCCGGTGAGGTCGGCGAAGAGCACTGAGACGTCCCCTTCGTCCGCGACCATGCTGCCCATGCCCACTTCCGGATCGGCGATGATCCGTTCGACGACCGCCGGAGAGGAGTAGCGGGCGAGGCGGACACGGAGTTCCTGCTCGCGGCGAACGTCGTCTCGTAGCCCCGCCTGCTCGACCGCGACGGCGGCGAGGAGCGCGAGGATCGAGAGCGCCTGGAGCTGCGGCATGTCGAAGGGGTGGGCGCTCGACTGGCGATCGACATAGATGTAGCCGCTGACCTTGTCGTCACGAAGGAGCGGCGCACACATCGCCGAGTGGATGTCCATCATGATCACGCTCTCGGCAGCGCCGAAGCGTTCGTCCATCGCGGTGTCCTTGATCAGGACCGCCTGCTTCTCTTCGATCGCGACGCCCGTGATGTTCGTGCTGATCTCGATCGGCACGTCGGGCACGCCCTCGCGGTTGCGCATCGCCATCGGCTCTACGACCCCGGACTCGTCGTCGTAGAGGCAGATCACGCCGCGCTCGACGGGCACGTTCGCGAAAACGAGGGAGAGGATCCGTTCCAGGGTCTCGGCCAGCGTCGTGCAGGCGAGGAGACTCTCCGCGGACTCCGAGACCAGACGAAGCAGTTCCGGACTCGTTCCGGCCTCGGGCACCGGTGTACGCATCAGGTCGTCGTCGATTCCTGCGAGCACATCGTTGTCGGAGAAGGGCGAGGGGCGCGGCGCGGCGGCGCGATCGCCCGCCGCTTGCAGGAGATGATCGAGACCCTGGAGGTCGAGGACCTCCGTGTGCATCGCGGGAGCCTTCTTCTCGTCGAAGATGACCCGCGCGCGGGACGTCGCGGACTCCGGGCCGATCTCTGCGAAGATCCGGATCGAGCCGAGGTCTATCCGGTCGCCGTTGCGAAGGACCTGCTCCTTCACGTGGAAGGTGTTCACGCGGGAGCCGTTCTTGCTGTCGAGGTCGGTCAGCGTCCATCCCTCGTCGTCGAAGGCGAGGCGCGCGTGCTGCCGCGAGATGCTCTCGTGGGCGAGAAGCAGGTCGCACTCGGGGGAGCGACCGATCACGATGGGACGATCGCTGACGGTGAAGACCCGGTCGCGCCCCTCGTGCTGGAAGCGCAGACGGCAGACGGTGCGGTCTCCCTGATCCGTGGCCATGCGCTTCGCTCCGGGTTCGAGTGGGGGGGCGGGGGATCCCCCGTGTTCAATCGGCTGGATGGCGGGAGAACTCAAGTGGAGCCCTTCTCGCCGGTCTGCGGTCGCTCAGGGCGCTTCGAAGACGCCTCCTTCGTAGACGGTGCCCCAGACGCCGATGTCCTTGATCCGGGCAGGGCGAACGTCGTAGGGGTTCTTCTCGAGCACCACGAAGTCGGCCTTCTTGCCGGGCGCGATGCTCCCGATCTCGTGGTCGAGGCGGAGGTTCCAGGCGGCGCCGATCGTGACCGCCCGCAGCGCCTCGTCCACGGTCACCCGCTGCTCCGGCGCCATGATCTGTCCCTCCTGGGTGCGCCGGGTGACCGCGGTGGTGACCGCGAGCAGCGGTTCGAGCGGTCCCATCGGGCAGTCCGAATGCATCGTGAAGGGCACCCCCGCCCGGGAGAGCGAGCCCAGGCGCGTCATCTGCGACGCCCGCGCGTAGCCGAGTCCGTGGCGCGCGTACTTGTCCGCGAAGTAGTGGGCGTAATAGCCGTTGATCGAGACCGAGCCGCCGCCGATCCGCGCGAAGCGCTCGACCTGATCTTCCCGGGACATGCCGAAGTGTTCGAGGCTGAAGCGGAAGTCGGTTCGCGGATGTTCGTTGCGGAGCTTCTCGAATACGTCGAGGACGACGTCGAGACCTTCGTCGCCGTTCACGTGGTAGTAGATGTCGTAGCCCTGCTTCCACCACGGTTCGACGACACCGTATTGGAACTCCGGCGGGATCATCCACTCGCCTTCGTGCCCGTCGAGATAGCCGGGCGGGCCCATCCGCATGAGCTGTGAGATGAAGGCGCCATCCGCGAGGGACTTGATCGCCCGCGGCCAGCGCAGCTGTTCGTTCGCTTCGCCGCTGATCTGCTGGAACCTGGGGACGGCCTCCGCGCCTGCGGCGATCTGCCAGCCTGCGGGCGCGTGGATGAAGAGCGTGCGGAAGGGCACTTCTTCCCCCTGCAGATGGGCTTTCGAGGCCTCCCACTCCACGTCGATCCCGATCGTGCTGCCTGCGACCATGTCCGCTGCGGTGGTGAGGCCGCCGCGCTGCATGAGCACGCGAAACACGTCGAGGCCTTCCGCGATCTTCTCGGGAGTCTCCGTGACCGGTGCGATCGCCATGTTCGCGACGCCCATCCCCATCTCGGCGAAGTGGCCGCGTTCGAGGTCGATCTGGTTCCCGAAGCGTTCGAGCGCTTCCTCGGGAATCGGGATCATCGCCATCGCTTTCGAGTTCGCGACGATCTCGTGATACGAGCGGTGCCAGATGAGAAGCGGCTTGTCCGGGGCGATGGCGTCGAGGTCTTCGCGCCCGAAGTCGCCGTGCCACAGGCGATGCCAGCCCCAGACGATCTGAGGGACGTCGTCGTGGGGCCAGGCATTCGACAGCGCGGTCAGCCGCGCGACGAAGTCTTCCCGGTTGGTCACGGCTTCGATTCGACCGGAGGGCAGGTTCCACGCCTCGGGCGCGGCGATGTCGTTGGTGAGGAGCTTGCCGGCGAGGAAGGGGTGGACGTGGGGATCGACGAAGCCTGGGAGCAGGACCTTCTTACGAAACTGGCGATCGACGGAGTGGGGCACGTCTTCGAGCCACGGTGCCATCGTCTCGAGGCTGCCGACGTCGAGGATTCGACCGGTCTTGCCGTCGACGGCCACCGCCGTCGCCTCGGGCTGGCCGGCTTCCATCGTGACGATCTTCTTCGCGACGAAGACGGTCACGGCCTCGTAGGGCGGGGCGTCCGAGGCGCTTGCCCGGGCGATGGCTGCGGCGGGCGCGGCGAGGAGGGCGAGGGCGAGGGCGCACGAGGCGAAGCGAGCGGGTAGCATGGCGACGCATGATAGTGGACGGCGACGCGCCCCTGGATTGGGACCCCGCCAGAGCGGGGATCGAGGGGTTGACGCGCTCGGGCCGTCGCTCGCTCGTCGGTGTTCTCGCGCGGGCCTTTCGAGACAACCCCATGAACGTCCGGATTCACGGTCCCGATCCGCGGCGGCGGGTTCGCGCGAACGCCGCGGGCCTTCGGTCGCTGGTCCTCGATCATTCTGAGCGGGTCATTGTGATGGGAATGGCCTACGGATCGCGGGTGATCGGTGGCTTCGTCCTGGCGCCCCCGGGCGCGCGCCGCCTCCCTGGGCCCTCATTTCGTCGCCAGATCGAGTGTTTATGCCTACAGGGTCCTGCCGCGATGGCCGCCTGGTCGGAAGTGGCCGTCGGCGTTCCGGACCATCGGCCTGTTGAAGACCACTGGTACCTCGCCGTGCTCGGCGTCGAGCCCACATGGCAGGGAAGAGGTGTCGGTGCTGCGCTGCTGGCCGAGATCGGTCGGTGGGTCTCGCGCGATCCCCGCCCGATCTGTCTCGAGTCCGACCGACCCGCGAGCGTGCGCTTCTACCAGCGGCACGGTTTCGCGATTCGTGCGGAGGGCGAGGTCCGCGGCGTGCCATGCTGGTGTCTGGGCCGCGGATTTCCACGCGGGACCGCGGAATGATCCCCGTGATGTCGGGAATTCGCTGACGAATCCGTCCTTCTATGCGATCCTGTTCGCCAAGCCCACCCCGTTCGGCCCCTCGAGGCCGTCGATCCGGGCGGCTCCCCCCACAGCGTTCGAGGCCTTCGGGCCCCTGAATTCGGAACGATCGGAATTCGCGCCATGAGCACGAGTCTTTCGTCTCCCGCGCCGTCTGTGTCGGGAACCTCGGGCCAGGCCGGCCCGCAGGTGGCGCGCACGCCGCGCACGGGTCAGCCCGCGCCGCCGCGCGCCGCAAGCGGGCAGCGCACTCGGCTGCGCGCCGACGACGGTCGGCTCGTGCGGGGTCGCCGCAGTCGAGCGCGGATCCGCCAGGCCGCGCGCGAGCTCTTCCGCGAGAAGGGGTTCGACGGCGCGACGCTCCGTGCGATCGCCGAACGCGCAGGGATGGGCGCGAGCTCGATCTACCGACACGTCCAGTCGAAGGAAGAGCTCCTGATCGACGAGCTCACCGAGATGCAGGAAGAGGCTTGGACCCGCTTTCGAGCCAGCGACGACCGGGATCGCCCGACCGACGAGCGCCTGCGCGCTTTCTTCGATGCGCAGCACGAGCTTCTCGTCGCCGACCGGGACCTCACGACGATCGCGCTGCGCGCGACGACGAAGACGGAAGCCCGCGTCGCGAAGCGGGTGCTCCAGCTCCACGACCGCACGATCGGTCTCCTCATGGAGATCCTGCAGCGCGGCCGACAGAAACAACACCTCGCTCGCGACGTCGACGTCCTCGAGACAGCACGCGTCCTCTTCCACGTGTCGAATGGCGCGCGCATTCCGTGGGCCAACGGGATGGTGAAGGACGACGCGCTTCGACAGTCGATGCACCAGGCGGTCGACCTGCTCTTCCGAGGGGTCGCGTCCAGGGACGCTTGACTCGAGGTGCACGTCCGTCGGAGCGGTGATGACCTCGTGGTGTCCCGCTCCCCGAGAGTTCGGCACCACGCCCGCGACGCACAACGGAGGCGGCTATCGGGCGAGCCATCCGCTGCGTGCGTCGTTCGGGCGCGAACGGCTTCTCGGCAAGAACGGTGCGTCCCTCAGCGGAGCCCTTCGAGATCGGCGTCGGTCTCGATCTTGGCGTTGGTCTCGGCCATCCACTGTTGGTACTCGGGAGTGTCCCACCCGCGGTGTTCGCCGCGCCGATAAGCCTGCGCGTTCCAGTGGTACTGCCAGGCGTTCTGGCGGTTCGGCCGGGCGCAGTCGCGTTCGGCGATCTGTTTCGCGGGGACGCCGGCGATGATCGAGCCAGCGGGGAAGACGTCGCCTTCCTTGATCATGGCGCCGCCGGCGACGATCGAGCCGCGGCCGATGACCGCGCCGTCCATCACGACGGCGTTGATCCCGATCAGACAATCGTCCTCGATCTTGCAACCGTGGATCGTGGCGTGATGGGTGATCGAACAGAAGTCGCCGATTTCCGTCGGGAAGTCGTAGCCGATGTGGATCATCACGAAGTCTTGCAGGTTCGTGTAGCGACCGACCTTGACTTGGTGGGACTCCGAGCGAACGACCACGTTCGGCCAGACCGAGGACTCGGCGCCGATCTCGATCCGCCCGTAGAGCTGCGCGGTCGGGTGGACGTAGGCGCTCGGGTCGATGTGCTGCAGATCGTCGTCGCTCATGGCGGGGCCTCGGTCTTGGGCTAATGGATTCGGTGGACGGTGTAGCCTGCCTTCTCGAGGAGGGCGGGCAGACCGACTTCGCCGACCACGTGCAGGGCGCCGACGGCGACGAGCACGGTTTCGTCGCGACGACCCGCGTCCTCGAGGAGCGCGGTGAGCTGGGGCATCCAGCGGCGGTTCCGGTCATCGAGCATTGCACGCCGGAGCGGCTCGAGGTCGGGGGATTCGTCGATGCCCATGAGGGCCTGGGCCTCGAGCGCGTCCCGGTCGGCGCGTCGCCAGGCCTCGGTCTCCTCGAGGAGGTCGGCGCTGGCCTCGTCGAGATGCTGGACCGTATCGCGAAGAAGCAGGTCCTGAACGTCGGGAGGCAGCCCGTCGAGCGAATCCAGCTGGTCTTCGAAGGTCTCGAGGCCGACCGTCCCGGTCCCCCGGAAACCCGCGACGAGTTCGCTCTCGACCGCCGTCTCGAACGAGAGGTCCGCGCCCGCAACGGCCTTTTCGGCCAGCCTGATCGCGATGTACCACGGTTTCAGGCGGCGTCGCGCGTTGGCGCTCATGCCGGCTTGCGAGAGCGCCTCATCGTGGGCCTCGAGGAGCGCCTGCGTCTCGGGCGCGACCACGTCGGCGAGCTCGATGCCGACGGGGAGGACGACCCGCTGGGCGAGGGCGGAGCCGACCGCGTTCGGGTCGACCGCGTCCGGGGCCAGCTCGAGGACCAGCGTGTCGGCCTCGACGAGCACGTGTTCGATCTCCGGCGACAGGCGCCAGCCGCCGGGGGGACCGAGGTGGAAGGTGCCGAGCAGGAACAGCGTCGGGCCGCGCTCGGTCTCCACCCGGACGAAGGGGGGGCGGGCGTGCCCCTCCGGAAGCGGAGGCGAAGAGTTCGCGCAGGCGCTCGCGAAGAACAGAGCCGCGAGGACGAGCAGAAGTCGGAGGAGCGGAATCGCGCGTGCCGAGGGAAGCGCATGCGCGTCGCGATCGGATCCGGTCATCAGCTGCCCCCCCTTGGCCCGAAGTCTACTCGTCGCCCCCGCGATTCTGCTACCGGTGGGCCGCGTCGCGCGCGGATCGTCGCGTCGCCCGCGAGCCAGGAGAGCCCCCATGCGCGCCGTCGTCGTCGACCGACTCATGAACCCCGAAGATCTCACGGTTCGGGAGGTCGATGCGCCTACCCCGGGTGAAGGCGAGATGCGGATCGAAGTGAAGGCGGCGGGCTGCAACTTCTCCGACGTGCTCATGCTGAAGGGCGAATACCAGGTGAAGCCGCCGCTGCCCTTCGTGCCGGGCGGTGAGGTCGGTGGAATCGTGAAGGAGATCGGCCCGGGCGTGACGGACTTCTCGGTGGGGGATCGCGTACTGTCGCGATGTGCGCTCGGCGCCTTCGCCGAAGAGGTCGCGGCGCCGGCGGCCCAGACCTATCCATTGCCCGATGCGCTCTCGTTCGAAGCGGGGGCTGCGCTGCCGACCGTCTACCCGACGTCCTACGCAGCCCTGGTCTGGCGTGCGCCGGTCCTGGCCGGCGAGACGCTGCTCGTACACGCAGCGGCCGGGGGCGTCGGGCTGTCGGCGGTGCAGATCGGTAAGGCGCTCGGCGCCCGGGTGATCGCGACGGCGGGCGGGCCTGCGAAGCTCGAGGTCGCCCGGCGGGCCGGGGCGGACGTGCTGATCGACTACCGGACGGAGGACTTCGTCCCAATCGTGATGGAGGAGACCGACGGGAAGGGAGCCGACGTGATCTACGACTCGGTCGGCGGTGACACTACGGACCGCTCTCTCAAATGCATCGCCTGGAACGGGCGTCTTCTCGTGATCGGATTTGCAGGCGGCGACATTCCGAGCGTCAAGATGAACCGCGTGCTGCTCAAGAACATCTCGTTGGTCGGGCTCCACTGGAGCGCGTACCCCGACAAGGAGCCCGAGGCGATCGACGCGTGCATGGAGGGCCTCTTCGAGATGGCCGCCTCCGGTCGGATCGATCCGTTGATCGGGGCCCGTCATCCGCTCGAGGAGGCGGGGGAGGCCCTGACGGCTCTCGCGTCACGGAAGACGGTGGGCAAGGTCGTGCTCGTCCCCTGAGCGCGAACGCCGCTTCCCGAATCAAAAGGGCCGGCGCTCCCTCGGGAGCACCGGCCCTTTTCTCGTTCCGATTTCAGCGGGTCTAGCTGGCGTCCGCATCCACCGCGGCGTCGCCGTGCTCGCCCGTTCGGATCCGGACGGCATCGTCGACCGGAAGGACGAAGATCTTGCCGTCACCGATCTTGCCGGTCTGGCAGGCGTCCTGGAGGGCCAGAACCACCTTCTCCGCCTGTTCGTCACCGACGACGACCTCGAGCTTGAGCTTGGGGAGGAAGTCGACGACGTATTCTGCTCCTCGGTAGAGCTCCGTGTGGCCCTTCTGCCGGCCGAAACCCTTCACTTCGCTGACGGTGAGGCCCTGGATGCCTGCGGCGGCCAGCCCTTCCTTCGCATCGTCGAGCTTGAAGGGCTTTACAATCGCTGTTACCAATTTCATGTCTTATTCTCCTATTGAGCCTCTTCTAGCGAGCCCATGAGCTCGGGTCTTCAGCGGACCCGGATCGGCGAACCAAACCGGGATCCTCGGGTGCACACCTTCCCCAGCCGGGGAAGATCTTGTGGAAGATCTGCGCACGCTGGATTTTGAACCAATCAGAGGCTTTTCGATACCGAGAACACAGCCGTGTCGTTGCACAGCGCGGTGCCGGCAAAGCACTCGCCCCTAGTAAGGATCGGTTCCGATCCAAGCCAGACCAAAGTCGACAGCGGACGCGGACAGAGCAACGCTGTAGTCGATGCAGTGCTCACCCTTCCAAGTCATGTGGACTTGTGCTTGTCAATATTCCTTCCTACGCAGAGGGGAAATTAATGGCATGGCCAGGTGGATGATATATGATTAACAAGTCTATAAATAGGCGGCATTAGAAAATTGAAGTGTGGTTCTTTTTGGCC
>PAQX01000018.1 GCA_002709835.1 Deltaproteobacteria bacterium | reverse complement strand
GCCCTGCGCCAGCATCGTCGCCCACTCCCAGCCCTAGAACAGCACGAAGAACGTGCCCAACGCGATCGCCACGATCAGCGGCGTTCGCGCGGCGGCGCGGTCTTCCTGGAAGCGGCGCTGCGCCAGGTAGAGCGCGAGGCCCGAGGCAAACAAGGCGACGGAGTTAAAGGCGGTGGCTTCGATCGGCAGACGCGGCTGGTCCGGCGGCGGCCAAACGAGCGCGGAGGCGCGCACGATCGAAAAAGCGCTGATCATGCCCGAGAAGAACATGATCTCCGTCAGCACGAAGAGCGCCATGCCGAGGACGCCGTTCGAAACGACCTTCTGCTCGCCACGCTCTTCGGCGACCAGACGGACGTTGCCTACGCGGCCGGAGGCGTTGGGGGAATAACCGCTGCTCATGATTTCCTCCCGGCTCCCCCCAGTCGCCAGAAAGCAGTCACCAGAAAAGGGGCGCCCGCTCGGACTCTAGTGTCCAGATTCCTCGCCGTGTCCGGCTTCGTCCCCGTGCCCCGCACCATGGTCGTCGCCATGGTCCGCCACACCGCTGACCTCACCGGCCTCGTAGGCACGCTCGGCCTCGATCCACGCCGGCTTTTGCCAATTCGTGCCGCTGTCCTTCATGACGTCCGGCGCGGCGCCGGCGAAGAAGAGCAGCATGAAGATCAGCGAGGTCGCGACGGTGTAGACCACGTATCGCGGCGTCAGATTGATGTGCATGAAGTGCACGGTCACCAGGTAGGCCTTCACGATCGCGATCCCGAAAGCGGTGATCAGGGTCAGCCACTGGATTCCGAATTCCGGACCGATGTAGGAGACGATCAGAAGGCCGAGGAGCCAGAAGTAGATCTTGATGTAGTGGCTGTCGCCGTGCTCGTCGTGCCCGTCGGCGGTTTCTGCGTGGTCACTCATTGTGGTGTTCCTTGCTTTCTGGCCGCTTACTTGGCGATGTAGAGGAGCGGGAAGAGGAAGATCCAGACGACGTCGACGAAGTGCCAGTAGACGCCGATGATCTCGACCCGGTGGAGGTGTTCGTTCTTCTTGGCCCAGCCTGCGGTGATCACCATCAGGATCATGCCCGCGATCACGTGGAGCGCGTGAATGCCTGCGGCGGTGTAGTAGAACGACCAGAAGGTGTTGGCCGTGATCGTCATGCCGTGGCTGATCTCGTAGCTCCACTCGTACCCCTTGATGCAGAGGAACACGAGGCCGCCACCGGTCGTGGCGTAGAGCAGGTTCGCCGCACGCTGCCCGTCTCCGCGCTCCGCTGCCTGGTGGGCGAGGACCGCTGCGAGACTCGAGGTCAGCAGCACGAACGTGTTGATCAGACCGATCTCGGTGTTCGTGTTGGCCGCGTAGTCCGCCCAGATGCCATGGGCGAGGCGGTGCATGATGTACGACCCGAGGACACCGCCGAAAATCACGATTTCCGAGGCGATGATCCACCAGACGGCGAGTCGTGCGGTCGGCATGCCCGCCGCACTGCGCGTCGTTGCGATCGGCATTTCAGACATCAAAGTCTCCGTTCAAGATCTGAGGAGCCGGGCTCCCCGAAAGCGGAATGAGAGCGGAAAGAAGGAAGAGCGAAGCGAAGAGCATCGATAGAAAGGGGAAGGCCCCGAGCTACGCCGGCTCGTTCTGCGGCCAGTAGTCCTCTTCGCGATCCGGGTGGCTGTACTCGTAGGGGCCGCGGTAGCAATTCGGCAGACCCTCGGGCCAGTTGCCATGCGGCGGCGGCGAGTCGGCCGTCCACTCGAGGCTGTTCGCCTTCCACGGGTTCTTCTCTGCCTTCTTGCCCGACATCCAACTCGTGATGACGTTGTAGAAGAAGAGCACCTGCGCACCAAGCATCACGCAGAGCGACACCGAAGCGAGAATTCGCAGATCCTGCTGCCAGGGCTGCGCGAGCTCGGGGTAGTTGGTGAAGTCGTAGATGCGGCGATGCTGACCGGAGGCACCCAGGACGAAGAGCGGCAGGAAGATCAGGTTGAACGGGATGATCGTTAGCCAGAAGTGCAGCTTGCCGAGCGTGTCGTTCATCATCTTTCCGAACATCTTCGGGAACCAGTAGGTGAAGCCCGCGTAGGTTCCGATGATGGCGATCGGATAGAACGTGTAGTGGAAGTGGGCGAGCACGAAGTAGGTGTCGTGCATGTAGATGTCGTTGCCCGACGCGCCCAGGAAGATTCCGGTGATGCCGCCGATCAGGAACTCGAAGATGAAGGCGAGGGCCCAAAGCATCGGCGTCGTGAGCGTGATCGACCCACCGTAGAGGGTCGCGATGTACACGAAGAGCATCTCCGCGATCGGAACCGAGATGAGGAGCGTCGTCACGGTGAAGACGTTCGCCATGCGCGGGTCGATGCCGGCGATGAACTGATGGTGGGCCCAGACCGTGAAGGAAAGGACACCCGTGCCGATCGCCGTGTAGAGGACGGTCTTGTAACCGAAGAGCTTCTTTCGGGAGAAGGTCGTCATGACGTCGGCGACGATGCCCACGGCCGGGAGGAGGACGACGTAGACCTCCGGGTGGCCGAAGAACCAGAAGAGGTGCTGCCAGAGGATCGGATCACCGCCGCGGTCCGGGTCGAAGAAAGCCGTGCCTAGGTTCTGGTCGAAGATCATCATGATGCCGCCGGCGAGGAGCGGACCGACCGAGAGCATGAAGAGGATCGACGCGATCACGATCATCCACACGACCATCGGGATGTCCCACATCTTCATACCGGGGGCCCGGCTGTTCATGCAGGTCACGATGAAGTTGATGCCGCCGAGGAGGAACGCGACGAACTCGAGGAAGACCGCCGTGATCCACAGCGTGGATCCTAGGCCCGTGAGGTTGTATTCCGCCTTCGTGGAGAGCGGCGGGTAGGCCGTCCAGGCGCCACCGAATGCGCCGCCTTCGACGAAGAAGGCCCCGAGGATCACGATCGCCGACACCAGGAAGACCTGGTAGGAGAGGCGGTTGATCTTGGGAAAGACCATGTCGTCCGCGCCGATCATGAGCGGGATCAGGTAGTTACCGAACGCCGCGATCAGGACGGGCATCGCGACCCAGAAGATCATGATCGTGCCGTGGTTCGTGACCAACGCGTTGTAGTCCGCAGGCGAAACGACGCCCCAGCCGGGGACTTCCATCCCCGGGAAGGCGAGCTGCATGCGGAACACGTAGGAGAAGAAGCCGCCGATCAGCGCCATGAACATGCCCGTGAACAGGTATTGCATAGCGATGATCTTGTGGTCGAGCGGGAAGACGTACTTCGAGACGAAGCTCATCTCGTGGTGCCCGTGGTCTCCAGCGGGGTCCCCGTGGTGCTCTTCGACGGGAATCGACTCGGCCATCTTTCGTTCTCCTGCATCCGACCCGGATGGGATGTTGCTCGCGGTCGGGAGTTGGGCGGCGAGGCCGCCACTCTTCAAGGCTGGGTGGGTCTGATCTCGGGGCGCTTATCGCTGGGCGATCTCGAGGGGTTGCGACGTCTCTTCCATGTGGCGCGCGAGGGCCAGGGCGGATTCCCGCTCCACCCACTTCGCGTATTCGGCCGCACCCTTGATCTTGATTCGGGCCGGCATCAGACCATGGCCGATGCCGCAGATCTCTGCGCACTGGATGTCATGCTCGCCCGTCACGGTCGGCTCGAACCAACCCGTGATCACGCGTCCGGGGATCGCGTCCTGCTTGAGCCGGAAGACGGGCACCGAGAAGTTGTGCAGCACGTCCAGCGACTCGAGCTTGAAGTGGTAGAGCGTGTCCTTGGAGACATGAAGCTCGTTCACCTTCGTGATGTCGTCCGCTGTCCCGAGCGTATTATCGAGACCGGGGTGCACGAAGGTCCAGGCCCACTGCTGGGCGATCACACGGACCTCGGATTCCTTCTCCGGGAGGTCCTGCTTCACGTCGTACCAGACGTTGACGGCCATCACGACGATGATCAGGTCGAAGGTCAGGACGGGGTAGTGGGCTCGATGGATCCACTTCATGTACCGATGCTCGGTTCCGGTGATGTACATCGCCTTCTCGCCGTCCTTCGCGCGGAAGCGAAAGATGAACGAGAAGAAGAGATAACAAGCGACCGAGAACGGGAGCATGACCAGAAGCGTGATGACATCGAAGAGTTGATCGATGTCGGCCGCGTAGGTCGAGGCGGTGGCCGGAAGCAGTGAGTCGAGAATCATGAGGTGCCTACCTGGTTGCCTGGGTGGGAAAAAGGCACTCGAGGCGTCTCGAAGAGACGTCTAGAGGATGAAGATGAAGACGGTGGCGATGAAGC
Organism: Deltaproteobacteria bacterium; assembly: GCA_002709835.1. GTDB lineage: Bacteria > Myxococcota_A > UBA9160 > UBA9160 > UBA4427 > UBA4427. Next base: position 13,144 of record PAQX01000018.1, on the reverse strand, counting down.
CGATCACGCCACTGATTCCGAGCAGGAAGAGGCGGTCGGCGAGATCGTCCGCGCGGGGCGGCGTCGGCTCGATGTGGTTGTCGTCGGACATTTTTTTCTCCGTTCCGAGGGGGGAGGGTCGTTTCGAGCTGGGTTTTGAGCGGGATGAGCGGAATCAGTCGCCCAGCGATTCGATGTGCGCGATCACGTCGACGATCGCGGCTTCGTCCGCGAGCGTGCCCACCATCGCCTGCATCGCGGCGCCGTAGGGATCACCCGCACCCGACCCGCGGATCTTGGCGCGATACTTCTGGATCGAGGAGAGCAGGTACCAGTCGGACTGACCAGCCAGGGGCGGCGCCCCCATGCCCTGATTGCCCTCGCCCGCGGCACCGTGGCATCCGCTGCAAACCGCGTAGTAGCCCGCCCCCACGGCGGCGTTGCCTTCCGCTTCGAGTTCCTTGGCCGGGCGGATCGGGGTCATGCTCGCCACGTAGGCGGCGACGGCCTTCTGATCCGCCTCGGAGCGCAGCCATCGCGACATGGGGTACATGCGCAAACCGCCAGTGTCCTCGGCGTGGAGACCGCGAATCCCGCTCGCGAAGTTCTTGAGCTGCGTCTCGACGTACCAGGAGGGCATACCGGCGATCGCGGGCGCGAGCGCCTCGCTATTGCCCGAGCCGTTGGTCATGTGGCACTTGGTGCAGAGCGCGTAGAGCTGCTGGCCGCGGGCGAGATCGCCGTCTTCGGCGGTCGCGACCCCGACACCAGCGAGCAGGATCGCCGAAGCGAGCGTCGCGCGAATCGTCTTGTGTGCGAAGAGTTTCCCGAACAAGGTCTTTCCTCTTTCTCGAATTGGGCCGCATTCATCGGGGCCCGGAATCAACCTGCCGTTTGTTTGTTATGGCTGCCTGAGGTCGCCAAGTCCGCACCCGGTGAACGTCCTCCCGATCGTGATCGACGACCCGTGGGGGCATACACGCGAAAGCAGCGATCCTGGAGACTGAGTCGGCTCGAAACCACGCCGAGAAGTCGACGAAGGCTCCGCGAAAGCAAAGCGGGAGGTGTGTCGGTCGCGAATTAGACCACGATTCGGCTCCCGGTCAAGGGAACTCGCGAGCCTGGGGGTGCTTCGGAGCGACGGCGACATCATAGCGCTACGTGTTCGCCGCGGGATCGCGAAGAAGGCGAAAAGTCGACCATTGGCGAGGCTTTGAGCCCGCCCCCGCAACGATCCGCTGCACCGGAATCAAGCCGACGGGACCGGGGGATTGAACGGGTAGAGCAGGAGATAGATGAGGACACCGGTGAGGGAGACGTACATCCAGATCGGCCAGGCGACCTTCGCCACTCGGCGATGACGTTCGCGGTCGTCACCGAGCCCGAGCCGGATCAGCCAGATCGCGAAGACCGGAACGGTCATCGCAAGCAGGACGTGGGAACCGAGCAACACCAGGTAAGCTACTTTGCCCCAACCTTCGACGTTGAAGGTGGTGTTCTCGAAACTCTTCGAGACCTTGTGGCTCACATATAGAAGAAGGAAGAGGGTCGAGACGCCGAAGGCGGAGAGCATGACCCGCTTGTGGCGTTCCACCTCACCCCGTTTGACGAGCTGCCGCCCGTAGACGAGCAGCATCATGGCCGTCGCGTTGAGCGCTGCGTTGATCGGCGGGATGAGCGAAAAGTCCATCGTTGGCGGCAAGTTAGCAGCTCGCCGAAGGCTGACGACGCAACCCGGTGCTGCGCTCGACAGACCCTAGACGTAACGAAGGGCCTTCTCGAAGAGCGCCACGGTCGTCGCGTGCAGAAGGTCGCCGATCTCCTTCGGCGCCCGCCCCGCACAGGCCCGGGCATGGCTGCCTTCGAGGATGATCCCGAGGCGGTACGCCGCGAGAACGACGTACCACTCGAGGTCCGAGAGGTCGCGGTCCGAGTGCTCGCCGTAGCGCGCGATCAGCTCCGCGGCGGGCGCGGGATGGGCCAGACCGCCGCCGCTCGCGCCGCCGAGGGGCGTGTGTCCATCTTCGTCCGGCCAGCTGATCAGGAGCGCGCCGAGATCGAGCAGGGGGTCCCCGATCGTCGCGAGCTCCCAGTCGACGATGGCCGCGAGACCAGGCCCGTCGTGGCAGAACATCACGTTCCCGATGTGGTAGTCGCCATGCAGAATGCCGGGGGGCTTCTCCGCCGGTCGATTCGCCTCGAGCCATGCGGCGACGCGGTCCACGCCCGGGATCTCCGGCCCCGGGTAGCCTTCCATCTCGGAATAGCTGTCGAGCTGGCGACGCCAACGCACGACCTGCCGCTCGAGGTAGCCCTCGGGACGCCCGAGGCCATCCAGACCGACCGCCTGGTAGTCGACCCTGCCGAGGCGCGCGATCCCCTCGGCCATCGCCAGCCCCATCCCGCGCTGGACCTCGGGATCGTTCTCGTGGAGATCCGGCAATCCGGCCCCGATCCCCCAGCCATCGACCGGCTCCATCAGGTAGAAGGCAGCCCCGATGAGCGCCTCGTCGGGACAGGCCGCGATGAGACCGGGATGTGGGACATCGCTTCCCGCGAGCGCCCCGAGCACGCGCGCCTCTCGACGCATCGTCTCGTCGCTATTCGCGCGCTTGTGGATCGGCGGGCGCCGCAGCACGAAGTCGCGCCCCCCGCGCACGAAGCGAACGAGAATGTTCTGCGTCCCGCCCGTGAGCGGCGTGATGTTCTCGATCCGCCCCTCCGGCAGGCCCTGATCGTCCATCCACACATTCAGAATCGCGAGATCCACGCCTTCGATCTGTGCTTCGTCGCCGGCCACCGCCTTCTCCTCGTCTCTCGCCGACGTCTCGGCGGACGTTCGACGTTACCACCTGCTTGCGCCCCGTGATTCAGATGGAATCCGCGTTCACCACCGCCCGGCGACGACCCGCTACCCTGCCGCCGCGATGCCCCCCTCCCCCCCGCCGGTCGATCCGCCCCCGCCCTGGCGCCAACGCTTCATCGACCGGCTCGAAGCCAGCGGGCGCTTCCGCACGGCGACGCTGATCACCGCCCTCGCCGGGATGTTCGCAACGAGCTTTCCGGTGACGATTCTGACCATCGCCCTCGGTCCGATCGCCGAGGAGTTCGGCGCGGCGGAGACGACGATCGCCTGGGTGATCTCGGCACCGATGCTCCTGTCGGCGGTCTTCTTTCCGCTCCTCGGCAAGCTCGGCGACCTCCGGGGCCACCGTCAGATCTTTCTGATCGGCTTCGGCTTCGCGACGATCGTGGCGGGGCTCACCGCGCTCGCCTGGGACGAGTGGAGCCTGATCGGTTTTCGGACCCTGGCCGCGATCCTCGGCGGCGCGACCCAGCCGACGTCGATGGCCCTGATCTTCTCGGTCTACCCGCCGGAGCAGCGGGTCCGCGCGATGGGCTGGTGGTCGATGACCGGTGCGGCGGCGCCGGCCCTGGGCCTGGCGTTGGGCGGGCCGCTCGTCGAGATCTTCGGCTGGCGCGTCGTGTTCGGTCTCCAGGCGACGATCAGCCTGGTCGCCCTCGCCCTCGCCTACGCGGTCCTTCGCGAAACGCCGCGCAAGAAGGTCCGCTTCGACTTCGCCGGTTCGGTCGCCCTCGCGCTCGGGATCGGAGGCTGCATGTTCTCGCTCGGCAGTCTCCGCATGATCGAGAACAGCCCCATGATGCCGATCCTCGGCCTCGGGGTCGGCGCGATCGGCCTCGCTGCGTTCGTCGCGATCGAGCGGCGCGTGGAAGAGCCACTGCTGCCCCTCGCCTTCTTCCGCTCGAGGAATTTTTCCGCGACGTTGGTGACCAACGCGATGACAAGCGCGGGCTACATGGGCTCCTTCGTGATCGCCCCCTTCTTCATCCTCGGACTCGGCTATTCGGAATCGGTCGCATCGACGCTCATCCTCATGCGAACCGGCGCACTCACGGTCGGCTCGCCCATGGGGGGTCGGCTCGGCGAACGCCTGGGCGAGCGCGGGGCGTCCCTCGCCGGATGCGGCGTGATGACCCTCGGCCTCGGCATCGCCGCCTGGGGAACCTGGGAGCAGAGCGTCTTCCTTTTCGTGATCGGCTTGATCGGTCAGGGCCTCGGCCACGGCTGGAGTCAGCCCTCGATCACCGCAGCGATCTCCCGCTCCGTCGACGAATCCGACCTCGGGATCGCGGCGGCCTCCAACCGCCTCTTCGGCCAGGGCGGCGCCGCCTTCGGCATCACGATCCTGACCCTCGTCTACGCGGGCGTGAACACCCCTCAGGCCTTCGCGACGACCTTCCTCGCTGCGACCGGCCTGTCGGCGATCTCCGTGATCACCGCGATCTGGATCGGTGCCTCGAAGCTCGAGCTCCACGCGGACGAAGAAGCCCGGGTCGCCCCGGCCACCGGACGTTAGGCGTCGCCCCTCGACACGCTCAGACGTCGCGCGACGTCTCCGCTTCGAAGCCGCGGTAGCCCGCGCGGAAGCCCGCACGAGTGAATCGCTCTGCCCACTCCGACGCGCGAGGCTTGTCCTTGTCGACCTCCTGGACTTCGACGCGGCTCTTTCCCAGTCGCGAGAGGGATCGTGCGAACGTCCGCAGACCCTGCTCGATTCGCTCGCTCCAATCTGCCATTCCGAGCGCTTCGAAGGTCAGCACACGCTCGCCACCGCGATCGATGAAGAGCGTAGCGAGCCCGTCGACGAGCACGACGTACGCGCCCACCGCCCGTCGCGGCTTGCCACCCCTCGTCTTCGGCCACGGAAGCTGTGTGCCGTAGGGCTGTGCCGGGTCCGTCGCCGCGAGGAGCACCCCTCGCGACTCCGCCGGCGTCTCACGCAATGCACGCAGTCGGTCCACGGCGCCCGGCACCGCGAGCTGCGCGCTGGTCCCGCCCTCGACGAAATGACCGCGTCGGATCCTTCCGGCCTCCTCCATCTCGCGCAGCACGGGATAGATCGCCCCGAAGCCGCCGAGTTGCGGTTCGATCGCAAGGGACTCCCTGGAGACGATCCCGTGTCGATCTAGATAGAGCAGCGTTCGCGCGTGGAGTTTTTCGGTCTCGCTCTTCTCCCCGAGCACGAGCTTCGAGACCAACGACCAGCGGCCGGCCGTTGCGGTCGGCGGCGCTCGGCGACCACGTCGGCGGCCGGGCGGTGGACGCGACGCGAGGGCACGCAGCGGAGCGAAGGTGTCGTTGGTGACGAGCCCCCGCCATACGAGGTCCCACAGCGCCTTGAAGAGGGTCTCGCTCGAATCGACCTCGATCCCATGGGTCAGCTCCGCATAGAAAGAAGCGCCATTCGCTTCGAGCCGACCGAGCATCTCCTGCTGGACGGGAGAGAGCGGTTCTTCCTGCGTCTCCGGATCCGCCGGCGAGAGCAGCAATGCAACGTTCTCGCGGCGATAGAGCGCGACGCGGCCATCCTTTTCTCCGATCGCACGATGCCCGACCCAGACGAGCCCACCCTGGGCGCCGCGCTCGTCGAGCCAGCGCGCCGCATCGCCCGGCAGTCGTGCGGGCAGGATCGCGCGTTCGAGCTCCGCGAAGGAGAGGGGGAGCCCTTCGAGCAGATCGATGACTTCGTCGAAGCGCGTCTCCCCTTCCCGGTCGCCGTCGATCCCGTGCCAGTCGACCAGGAAGCGTGCGAGCACGTGCCCTGCGACCGGCGAGATCTCGCCGCGCAACCGCTCGAGGGTCCCGCGTTTGATCCGGCGCAGGATCTCCGGGTTGGCCCACTCCTTAGCCCGCCCGCGCGGATCGAATTCCCCGCCTTCTAGCTTGCCTCGGGCCGCGAGCGAAGCGAGGACCGGTTCGAGTTGTCCGGGGATCAGGCCGAAGCGACCGGCAACGCGGCCGGTATCGAAGGGGCCGTGAGTCCGTGCGTAACGGGTCACGATCTGTTCGAGGGGTGACTCGCTCGCTGAGAGAAAGGCTTCGGGGATCCCGTCAGGGAGCCGGATTCCGAAGGCATCGCGATAGAGCCCGGCTTCCTCGACGGCGATCCAGGTCGCTCGCCCTGCGAGTTCGACTGACAGGATCCGCCGCGTGCGCGAAAGATCCTCGATCGCCCCCTCGGCGTCGCCTTCGAAGCGCGTTTCGATTTCCTGACTCGTGAGTTCTCCCACGCGCCGAAGCAGGTCGTGCACGCCGTCCGCGTGGCGGGCCTGCATCTCGGGATCGAGTCCCTGTCGTCTTGCCTCGACGCGATTGATCACCGCCGGGTCGAGCAATTCGCGGAGTGCCTCGGCGCCCAGCAGCTGGCGAAGCATGTGCCGATCGAGGGCAAGGGCCTGGGTCCGCCGTTCGGCGGCCGGCAGATCGAGTTGGTAGAGGTAGGTCGCCGTGTACGCGAAGACGAGATTGCGGGCGAAGGGCGACGGCGCGCGGGTCTCGACGTCGTCGACCCGGATCTCTCGCGCGCGGATGCCCGCCATCAGATCGATCAATCCAGGCAGGTCGAACACGTCCTGCAGACACGAGCGGAACGTCTCGAGCATAATCGGGAAGTCGGGATAGTTCCGTGCGACCGCGTGCAGGTTCTGGCTCCGGAGCCGGGACACCCAGAGCGGCGTCCGCGCCCCGGGACGCATCCGCGGGATGAGCAGCGCTCTCGAAGCGTTCTCCCGGAACTGCGCCGCGAAGAGCGCGGACTGGTCGAGCTGTTCGGTGACGCGCTCTTCGATCTCGTCGGGATCGGGCAGGAAGACGTCGGCCGAGGGCAGGCGATCCGCATCGAGGAAGCGGAACATGATTCCGTCGTCCGTCCAGAGCGGCTGGGCATCGAACTCCCCCGCCGCCGCGAGACGCGCCGAGATCGCGAGGGCCCAGGGTGCGTGGATCCGGGACCCGAAGGGGGAGAGAATGCAGAGACGCCAATCGCCGAGCTCGTCCCGGAAGCGCTCGATCGTGATTCGCACGTCCGTGGGCACCCCGCCGGCCGACGCCTTCTGATCCTCGACGTAGGCGACGAGGTTCTTCGCCGCGAAGCCGTCGAGCCCATGCTCGGCTTCGAGCCAGGTTGCCGGGGCGTCTTGTTCGAGGAGTTCGCGGGTGAAGCGACCGAGGGCACGGCCGAGCTCGATGGGGCGCCCCGGGCCGTCCCCGCGCCAGAAGGGCAGCCTGCCTGGCTCCCCCGGCGCGGGCGCGACGATCACGCGATCCCGCGTGATCTCCAGGGTCCGCCAACTCGAAGCCCCGAGCGTCACGACGTCGCCGGGCTTCGTCTCGTGCACCATCTCTTCGTCGAGCTCGCCGATCCGCGGTCCGTCGGGTCCGACATGGACCGCGTACTGGCCGCGGTCGGGAATCGTCCCCCCCGAGAGCAGCGCGATCCGCCCTGCCCCTTCGCGGATCTCGAGGAGGTCGGTCTCGCGATCCCAATGGATTCGCGGTCGAAGCTCCGCGAAGTCCGTTGACGGATAGCGTCCCGACAACATGTCCAGCACCGATTCGAGAAGACGCCGAGGCAGCGTCGCGTAGCTCTCCGTCCGCGCGAGCATCGCTTCGAGCTCGTCGACGGCGAGCGGACCTTCCGCAACGACGGCGACGATCTGCTGGGCGAGCACATCGAGGGGATGTCGCGGAATCTCGATCGACTCGACCGCCCCTTCGCGCATGCCCTTCGCGACGACCGCGGCTTCGAGAAGATCCCCGCGATGCTTCGGGAAGACGACACCGCGCGACGTCGCCCCGACGGCGTGCCCCGCGCGCCCGATCCGCTGCAGGCCCCGCGACACCGCGCCAGGACTCTCGACGAGCAACACGAGCTCGACGGCGGCCATGTCGATGCCGAGCTCGAGACTCGACGTGGCGACGATCGCGCGGAGCTCACCCTTCGCGAGCGCCTCCTCGATCTCCTTGCGCTTGTCGTGCGCGAGCGAGCCGTGATGGGCACGCACGAGGGGGGCCTCCTCGTCGGTCTCGGCGAGTTCGTTGAGCCGATGGGCGAGTCGCTCACACAGCGCGCGGTTGTTGACGAAGAGGATCGAACTCCGATGGGCATGGATCAGGTCGAGCAGCTCCGGGTAGATCGCGGGCCAGAGACTCGTCTCCGCCTCACCCTCCCCGACCGCGCGCACCGGCTTGCCCGGGTCGTCGGGATCGACGCGTCCGCCGACCTGCGGCTGGGTCATGTCGGGCACCGGCACCGAAACCCGGAGGTCGAGCGCCGGCGGCCGACTCGTGTCGACGATCGCGACGTCGCGGTCACCGCCGAGGAAGCGCGCGATCCCCTCGGTCGGGCGCGCGGTCGCGGACAAGCCGATCCGCTGGGGATCCCCGCTCCGACATCGGCGCGCGACCCGCTCGAGACTCAGCATGAGGTGCGTCCCGCGCTTGGTCGGCGCGATCGCATGGATCTCGTCGAGGATGATCGTCTCGACGGTACGCAGGGTCTCGCGCGCCTGGGAGCCCAGGATCAGGTAGAGCGACTCCGGCGTCGTGACGAGGATCTCCGCCGGATCGCGCGCATGGAGACGACGCTCCTTCGCGCTGGTGTCACCGGTCCGCACCCCCACGCGGGGCGGCCGNAANGTCGCCTCGTTGCCCCCTGCCNTGAGACGCTCCGCCTCCGCCGAGATCTCTGCGAGGGGNGCGCGCAGGTTGCGTTCNATGTCGTAGACGAGGGCCTTNAGCGGCGACACGTANAGGACGCGGACCCCGGGNTCGTCNGAGGGCNCCCGACTNCCNAGCGCATCGATCGCCGCGAGAAAAGCCGCCAGCGTCTTGCCGCTTCCCGTCGGCGCGACGAGCAGCGCNTGCTCGCCCGCGGCGAGTCGCGGCCAGCCCTGCGCCTGGACGGGGGTCGGCNCCTCGAAGTTCGAGGCGAGCCAGGCCTGGGTGGCCGGCGCGAATGCGGGGGGGAGGCCGTCCATGACGGAAGAGTAGCGGCCCGCCACGCGGACCTGGAGTTCATGCCTCGAGAAGCGGCAGCTCGTCCATCCCCAGCACCCGGCGATAGGTGTTGTGGTAGTGATGGAGCGCCGGCTCGTTCCGCCCGAAGATCACGTAGTCCTGGAGACCGGCTTCCGCCGAGAGCTGTGAGCCTTCGGCGACCTTGTAGTCCTCGTCTCGAATCACGTCCCCGAAGATCCGCGCGCGCTGGAGAGCGAGGCCGGGATCCGCGCCGATCGCCGCCTCCGTCGAGTAGAAGGTGATCCGCGAAATCGAGCGACCCGGGTTCTCCCGATCCGGATACGTCCGCACGAGGGTCACTCCCGTCGCGCCGACGTTCACCTGCACGTTGGGGAAGAGGTAGTAGACCGGGAAGCCGCCGTCCGTGATGTGCCACGCGTCCTCCGACTGGCCGCGCAGAGCATCGAGCGACTTGAGGCAGAGGATCATCCGATGATTCTTGCCGAAGATGTCGTAGCACTGGGCGTTGCCGTAGAAGCCCTGGGCAAGGGTGTCCTTGTGAAGCGCGTTGAAGTGGTAGGTCTCGCCGAAGGTATCGATCGCGAGCTTCCAGTTGAGGCGCATGTCGTACAGGTCCGTTCCGACGTGGACGAGCCTGCCGAAATCCCAGGAAGAGAATTCATCCGACAGTCCGCCGAGGACCTCGGCTTCGTCGATCGTACCCTCCGGATCCGGGTGCACGAAGAGGAAACCATGGAGCTCCTTCGCCGGGAGCTCGATCAGTCCGTGGCACGCCTTGTCGATCGTCCCGAAGTGATCGGGCTTGGGGATCGCGACGAGCTCCCCCTCGTTCGAATACGTCCACGCATGAAAGGGACAGACGAAGCGTTCGGCCTCGCCCCGATCGCGGTCCTCGAGGACTACGCCGCGATGTCGACAGGTATTCGCGAAGGCCCGGAAACGTCCCCCTGCATCGCGGGTCGCCAGTACCGGCCCGCCGAAGTCGCGACTCGTGACGAAGCTCCCGGGCTTCGGGAGGTCGCCCGAGAGTCCGAGCAGCTGAGGGTACCCCTGGAAGAAGTGTTCCCATTCTTGCGCCGCGATCTCGGGGGAGCGATAGACGTCGGTCGGGTTTCGACGATGCCCGCCCGCGTCAACGTTCGTCCCCTCGTCGCGGTGGCGCATGAGCTCCCTGAGCAGCCGAATCTGTTCTTCCCGGCGCATCGGATCCTTCTTCTCTTCGGGTGCACCCGCTACAGAAGCTGCGTCTTCTTTCCGCGCAGCTCTCTCGCGACCGGCTCGAAGAGCGCCTCGTGTCGCAGGCAACGCTTCTGGAAGAAGCGAAGGAGCGCCTCTTCATTCGCCTCGCCTTGTCCGAGAACGAACGCCTCGAGATCTGCTTCGCGATCCAGCGGCTGCGTGGTCCGACCGAGAAGCACATCGATCTCGGCGTTCTCTTCCTTCGCCATCTCGGGCCACATCGACTCTACCCGTTGGAGATAGCTCGCGGTCCGCCAGGTCGTGTCGATCTCGTACTTCACGAAATCATCCGCACCGCTCCGGACTTCCGCGAGCTTGTCGACGAGCCAACCGTGCGCCGGCGAGAATCCGCTCGCGGCGGGTTCCTGAATCACGGGCGTCTCGAGTGCGATGCCCATCGCGTCCGCCATCACCTCGACGCAGGCCCGCGACCAGACCCAGTACCACGCCAGGTATTGGATGTAGTCCGCGGCCGCAGGGGGCTCGATCACGAAGGGCGCGCAGGTCGTCGGCGTCGCGAGATTGAAGCGGACCGTGTGGAAGTCGATCACTTCCTTCGGAATCCGCACGCCGGTCTTCTCGAAGTAGTGCTCGAAGGCCGGAGCGAGCGGGCCGAGGGGCTCCGCGAGATCGCGACCGCGCATACCTGCGAGGTCGGCGGCGGGGTCTCCCAGGGTCGCGAGCTCGAGATCGATGAAGGAAGTGACGCGACCCTGGTCGAAGAGGAACTGGGCAGAGTCCACCTGGAGGCAGGAGATCTCGTAGCGGTCCTTGGGCACGTTGCGACGAAGCCAGCCGTAGACGAACTCGATGATCGGTTCGGGACGGTTCTTCGCGGCCCTGAAGTTCGACTCCCAGGTCGCCAGATCGGCGAAGCCTGCGGCCTCCGCATCTTTCGGCTTCTTCACACCGAGCTCTTCGAAGCGCTTCGGATCGATCGAATGGAGGTCCGCGAGAAGCTCCATGTAGTGATTGAGGACGGAGACGCGCTCGGCTTCGTCGTTCGCAGTCGAGAGGTCGATTCGCCCCGGCATCTTGTCCATGACGATCATTCGGGGGTCGGGAATCAACCCGTGGATGTGCGGAACCGGCAGGCCGGCGTCCTCCATCACGCGCAACACGTCCGCCTCGAACTCGAACGGGTTGGCGCCGTGATCGAGCTCGCCGCGCTCGCCGCGCAGATAGAGCGGAAGCGTCTCTCCGTCGCGCACGAGATCGACGAAGAACGCCGGGCGCCAGCGTGGCTGTCGCTCGAAGGAGACGATCTCGCCTCCAAGTTCCTGTTCGACCCACGCGAAGGCGCGCTGCCATTCGGGGTCCAGATCTTCACGGCGGGTTCCGCCCGCTCGAGTGTCTTCGGCGTCGCTCGTCATGCACGAATGCTAGACGAGTTCGCGAAGGCTTGTTGGATCATGCACCTGCGCCCGCCCGGAGAATCTCCGGATGATCCGCCCTCGCGAGCGACCCGAATCCGCCACCTTCCGGCCGGTTCCAAGGTAGGGACTCGGGGTGGATTGCCCTCCTGGAAGGCGGGGAAGAGAGGTCGAACCGGGAAGCGGGACCCCGAGAAGGTCGAAAAGATCCAGACCGCGCGTGACCATGCGCGCCTGGCGCGTGTCGAACGGGCCCACGATGCGCCGATGGACCAGCCGAATTTCGTTTTTCATTCGACTTTTCAACGCCTTAGGAATTCTCGGGGGCGCAACCCGAAGGCCGGCTTCCCTTCCCCCGCGGAACGGTAGTGGACAAGCAATTCCGCCTTCCGACCGATAGGGAACGCAACCCCCTCGACCGCCGTCGGTTCGAAATCACGAACCCGACCCATTCTCCGCCAAGCGAGGGGTCGAAACCAGACGGGCCAGCCGCGCCCTGAGTCCACCGAACATGCGAAGCATCCGACGAATCCCCTTCCAGCGCACCCTCCTCCGGATCACAGGCCTCGCTCTCGCCACGTTTACCGCCGGCAGCGCCCTCGCCGACGACGATCGCGCCGAACGACTGCGCGAACGCGGTGACCGGGTCGAGGCACGACTCGACCGGAAGGGCGACCGGGTCGAAAAGCGGCTCGACGAGAAGGGCGATCGCGTGGAGCGCCGACTCGACCAGAAGGGCGACAAGAAAGCGCGCCGACTCGCGCGCGAAGCGAAGAAGGCCGAACGCCGGGCCGCCCGAAAGGCAAAGCGACTGCGCGAACAGGGCAAGAACGCCGAAGCCGACCGGATCGAGGCCGAGGCCACGCGCCACGGCGAGCGTCTCGAGCGAAAAGGCGAGCGTGTCGACCGTAAGCTCGACCGCAAGGGGGAACGCATCGATCGCAAGCTCGATCGGAAGGGCCAGCGGATCGACGCAACGCTCGATCGTCGCGGCGAGCGCGCGGAGCGCAAGCTCGACCGGAAAGCCGCGCGCGCCGAGCGTTAGGTTTTCGTGGCGCCGGGGCACGTGGCGAGGACGAGCCCAGACGATAGTCTGGCGCCCGTCATGTCCGAACCCGCGCACTTCCCTCCGGCCCACCACATCACCCGTGACCTCGCGGTCCACATCCGTCGCTCGGAGGGCCGCACGACGCTGAAGCTGCCGGTCGTGCCCGAAGTGCTCGATGCGGGCGGCCGAGTCCGGGTCGGGGTCGTCGCGACCCTCGCCGACATCATCGCCGGCGAAGCGGCGGTCCGGGAGGCGCTCCCGGGATGGATGGCGACCCTCGGACTGAGCCTCCAGGTCGGGGATCTCCCGGGCGACGGTCATCTGCGCGCTCAGTCGCGCATGATTCGGAAGGGACGCACGACCCTCGTCTACGAAGTCGAGGTGGAGCACGCGGAGAGCGGTGCGCAGGTAGGGCTGTCGACCCTGACCTTCTCGCTCCTGCCCGCGCAGACGGAGCTTCAGTCGCGCGCGATCTGGGCGGAGGAACCCGCGCCCGAAACCGCCTTCGCCCTCGAAGACTCAGGATTCACGGCGCCGCTCCTCGAGACCGCAGGCTTCGCGTTCGATCCGAAGGACGCGTCCATCGTCCATCTCGCGAAGACCGCCTACGTCGGCAACACCCTCGAAGCGGTCACCGGGGGCATGGTCGCGACCCTCGCC
>PAQX01000017.1 GCA_002709835.1 Deltaproteobacteria bacterium | reverse complement strand
CGGTACAGCGGACTCTCGACCATCATGTCAGGGGTGAAGATCTCCTCGTAGCGCCCCGCGAGCTCGAGAAACCGATGTCGGTAGAAAGCCTGGAGCATGAGCCTGTGACGCGGATTCGTCGTCACTTCCATCAAACGATCGATCCCAACGTTCAGCTTTCTGATGTCGAGTTTGGACGTGTCGGTATTCGTCAAGGTGCCCGTCTCCTTTGAGCGCGGTCTGGTGGTGGGGAAGAACCCAGATTCAAGACTTATGTTAGTCGTCGGGGAGACAACAGGCCAAGTCGAAGAGCTGAGCCCCCTGGGCTGAACAAGGAACGCTATCCAGCGGCCTCTGGCGACCGCCCGCCAGAGAGCGCGGCGGCGACCTCACCCACGGGCCAAGGCGGTTGGTCCAGGTACTCTGTCAGGTCGGTCACACCTTCGGCGATCAAGCCTTCCGCGGCGTCGTAGACCTGCCAATGCATCGTCGGGTTCATCATCGGCTGGGACTCGACCGAGATCATGCGAAGCTCACCGGGCTCGAAGCCGCAGATCGGTTGGATGGCGCGCAGCAGCTGCCAGCCGTTCAGATGGCCATCGCCGAAGTTCCAGCCCAGGATCGCACCGCCGACCAGCTCGCCTGAGTGCATCTCGTAGTCTTCGACGTCGTCGATCGCGGCGGGCAGCGCTTCGAGCAGCGGCCGACCCTGAAGATGAACCCATCGCATGACCCCCATCATGGACTTCGCGTAGGCGAGCTCGGTCTCGTCCTCGATCATGTTCTCCAACTGCTCGTGGGTGGTGTTGCCGTATTTCTTGAGTTTCTGGAGCTTGTCGCGGCAGCCGTTCTTCTTGAAGAGCCATTCGTTGTAGGCCCAGTTCCCGGCGTAGTACCGCATGGCCGGGAGGAAGGAGACGCGCGCCGGCACGAAGTTGCCGTAGAGCGGAACGGCGAAGAGAGAGAAGAGCATCGCGCCGAAGAGCAGCGGCATCTGCGTCATCTCGAGGATCGACACCTCGGGATGGAACCAGAAGAGCGACCAGCCGCCGTAGATCATCAGGATATTCCACTCGACCGGCATGCCGTTCGGGTTGTTGATGCCGATGAAGGTGTGGAAGCCCGTGAACAGGATGCAGCCCGCTAACAGGAGCGTCTCGTTTCCCGTCGCCGTCGCAATGAAGAGGATGATCGGGATGCTGACCTCCGAGGCGTGGCCGAAATTGGCCATGGTGTGGGCGAAGCGGGAAGGGCGCAGATCCTCGGGATAGTCGGTGAAGAGCTGATGCTTGAGGGCCTTGGGGAAGAAGGGGCCGTTGTTCATCATGAACATGATCACGGACGCGAAGTGCTTGTTCCATTTGGAGACGCCCGCCCAGATCCAGATGAAGGACCAGGTGAGCTTGGAGCCCGCGACCCAGAGGTCGTCGTAGCCGGCGAGCATGGTGAAGGTGATCGCGCCCATGACGACCCAGTAATGCTCGTATCGCGCGACCAGGAAGAGGGTCTTGTCGAGCAGGCCGTTCACGAGGACGAGCACGAAACACGGCAGCAGCAGCTCGGCGGTCACTTCCGGCGCGAACAGCACGCGCAGGAGCAGGATCTGGTTCAGCAGATAGAGGCCGACGTCCAGGGCGTTGCGTGTATCGCCGCCGATCAGGGGTACGCCACGGAAGAGGGGAAGCTTGATCGTCCCGGTGCGCGCGAAGTGACGGATGCCGCCGAACCACGTCTCATAGCGTGCGTTCATGGGACCCCAGCCGCAGCCGAAGCCGAAGAGCTCCCAGCACATGGACCAGACCATGGCCTTCTTGAAGGCCTCACCCGTGAACGCCCATTCCGAGAACTGGAAGAAGCCGGGGTAGTCGGCGTTGAAGCTGCACCAGAAGGCCCAGATGCCAATCAGCACGAAAAAGTATTTCGCCCAGTAGAGCGCCATCAGGCTTGGGAGGTTGGGGCTCGAGTGCGCCCAATTCTGGCAGGCCATCCGAAGGCGGTCGGGAAAGGGCGCCTCGACGACGCGTGCGGGGTCGTGCGGAGGCACGTCGGCGGTTGTCGGCTCGGTGGTGGTCATGTGGTGTTCCTTGTAGGGGTGAGGCTCGACTGTGATCCACAGCGGCGGCTCAGCGGGTCCTAGCGTAGACCTCCCGGCCGTCTCCAACACCTCTGCCTCCGCGGCTGGAGAGCGCTCGCTCGAGACCCCGACCCTGGGAGAAAGAGAAAAAGCCCGTGATGTCGGGTGGTTTGGGCGATTGAGGGCTCGCGATCCCGAATCGGACGGGTCCTCCTCCGCTTTTCGCCGGCGAAGTCGATTGGGACGGCGCGTTCCATCCGCGTCGTCGTATCCTCTGTTCGAGAAGGGTGGGCATGAGCGAATGTTGACAACCGTAGATCGTCGATCGTTTCTCCGAGCCTCCATCGGCGTGGGCCTGACCGCGCTCTCTGGTGGCGCCGCGCTCGCTGCGCTGTCCGAGAACTCGCGGCGATCTTCGCGCTTCCAGGCCATGCTGGACGGCTACGTCACGTCGGGTGTGCTCGGGGGCGTCGCCGGGTCGCTTGGCTACGGCGTCGAGCCAGCGACCTTCCTCGCCGCCGGGACCCTCTGCCGCGACGGCGAGATCCCGGTCGACGCCGACTCGTTGTTCCGCATCATGTCCATGTCGAAGCCGGTCACCGGTATGGCGGTGATGATGCTGATCGAAGACGGCCAGATCGGGCTCGATCAGGATCTCGCGGATTTCGTGCCTGGCTTCGCCACCCTGCGTGTCTTGACCGACCCCGAGCACAGCATGGAGAGCCGGCCCGCCAAGACGCGCATCACGATCCGCCACCTGCTCACCCACACCAGCGGTCTGGGTTATTTCAGTCGGATCCAGGGGCCGCTGCGCGCCGAATACATCAAGCGCGGTCTCGTCCCTGTCCAGATGGACGGCAGGTCGCTCCCCGACGTGCCCGATTTCGAATATGCGCCGGATCTCGGGGCGTTCGCCGACCGACTCGCCACGCTTCCGCTGCTGGCCGACCCAGGCACGCAATGGCGCTATTCGATGAGCCCTGATCTGCTCGGCCGCGTGGTCGAGGTCGCCTCGGGGACGACGTTCGAAGCCTTCCTCGAGGAGCGTCTCTTCGCTCCGCTCGGCATGAAGAGCACGTTCTTTACGGTGCCGAAGAGCGAGGCGCGGCGGCTGACGTGGCTCTACGGAGTACGGGACGGGAGGGCCGACGTGCTGATCGATGCCGGTTCGAGCAGCGTCCACTTCGACCCGCCGCCCTTTCCGTTCGGCGGATCCGGCCTCCTCAGCAGTCCACGGGATTACGACCGGTTCCTGCTCATGCTCGCCGGGGAGGGGGCGATCGGTACGACGCGGGTCATGCGTCGGGAGACCGCGCGGACGGCGATGAGCAACCTGCTTCCGCCCGGTGTCGACATGGCTGGCGCGCTCGTCTCGAGCGAGGGGTTCGGAGCGCTCGGCTCGGTCGCCTTGAGCGCTCAGCCCGACGGCAAGGGGCCGGGCACCTTCGGTTGGTCGGGGGGCGCCGGGACCACCGCCTTCGTCGATCCCGCTCTGGGCATTCGCGCGGCGGGCTACGGGCAGTTCATCCCCGCCTCGGCGATCTCGTTTCGCGCGGACGTCCCGAAGGCCGTCTACGGCACGGACTGACGCGCAGGGCGATCGTGCGCGTTTTGCGGCCAGGAAGCCCCGAAGCTCGAAGGTCTCCGTGTATTTCCCCTAAGCACCAAGGAATCTCTCGGAGAGACGAGTACGTCCGTCACTCCCTGCCCCCGCCGCCACTCCGGCCATCCGTTCAAGTCGTCCGCCGGACCAGATTCTCGAGCAACTCCTGGCGTCCGCTCCGAGGCGCAGGGTCCAGCTCGCTCTCGCGCGCCCACGACTCGAGATCGGCCAGGCTCCTCTTGCCAAGCAGGATCTCGCGGCCCTCGCCGGTCATCCAGCCGGCGTATCGATCATCGACGAAACGCTGAAGGTCGCCCTTCTCAATCAGGCGGCTCGCGAAGATCAGGGCTTCGGCCAACGTGTCCATGCCGCCGATGTGGGCGTGGAACAGGTCTGTAGGATCCATACTTTGGCGTCGCAGCTTGGCGTCAAAGTTGAATCCACCCGTTGTCAGGCCACCGCAACGAAGGATCTCGTACAGCGCGAGTCCCATCTCGACGGTGTCGTTGGGGAACTGGTCCGTATCCCAGCCGTTCTGCGGATCCCCTCGATTGGCGTCGACGCTTCCGAAGATGTCGTTCGAGAGCGCGAGCGCCACCTCATGATGAAAGCTGTGGCCAGCCAGCGTCGCGTGGTTCACCTCGATGTTCACCTTGATCTCGCCGTCCAGGTCGTATTTCTGGAGAAAGGCGTGCACGGTTGCGACGTCGTGATCGTATTGATGCTTGGTGGGCTCGTGAGGTTTGGGCTCGATCAGCAGCGTCCCCTCGAACCCGATTCGCTTTTTGTGCTCCACGACGAGACTCATGAAGCGGCCCAGCTGGTCGGCCTCTCGGCGCAGGTCGGTGTTCAGGAGCGTCTCATAGCCCTCGCGCCCACCCCACATCACATAGTTGGCTCCGCCGAGCCGATGCGTAAGCTCGAGGCATTGCTTCACCTGTGCCGCCGCGCAGGCAAAGACTTCCGGATCCGGATTCGTCGCGGCGCCCGCCGCATAACGCGGGTGACCGAAGAGATTCGCGGTCCCCCAAAGGAGTCGAACGCCCGTGCGCTCCATCTCTCTCGCCGCGAGGTCGCCGAAGCGGTCGAGGATCGCCGCGCTCTCCGCGATCGAGTCTCCCTCGGGCGCGAGATCGCGATCGTGAAAGCAGAAGAACGGTACGCCGAGCTTCTCGAAGAACTCGAAAGCGACTGCCAGCTTGTGCTCGGCCTGGGCGATCGCATCACCGCTCGCCCTCTGCCACGGACGTCCGAACGTGCCCGCACCGAAGACGTCGTCCCCCTCCCAGCAGAAGGTGTGCCAGTAGCAGACAGCGAGACGAAGGTGGTCTTCCATTCGGCGTCCGGCGACGATTCGATCCGGCTCGTAGTACCTGAAGGCGAGCGGCTCGTCCGCATCGGGCCCTTGGAAGGGAATCTTCTCGATCCCAGGAAAGAAGGGGGCGGTCATGGCGTTCTCCATGTTCAGCTGTTCAAACGCAGCCGTCGGTAGGTGTCCCGGAAATTCTCGAGCTTCGGAGAGAGCGAATCAACGAGCGCGACCTCCGGCGCGACGGTGTGCACGATTGGAGGAGGCGTGCACACCTCCGAAATCGTCCCCTCGCCAAGGCAGAGCCGCGCGAGGCGAGCCGCGCCGAGCGCCGGACCGACTTCCGCTGAATCCCGGTAGACGAGCGTCCGTCCCAGGGCGCTCGCCAGAATTCGCCCCCAGAGCTCACTCCGCGCCCCACCACCGATCACCGCGACCTCGTCGAAGTCGGCGCCCGCGTCCAGGAGAACGTCCTGGGCGTCGGCGAAGGCGAACGCCACCCCCTCGAGCACGGCGCGCCCTAGAGCGGCCCGGTCGGAGTCGTGAGACAACCCGACGAAGACGCCCGTTGCCTCGGGGTCGTTGTGGGGTGTCCGCTCGCCGCTGAGGTAAGGCAAGAAGAGCAGCCTCGGATCAGATGGAGCCGCCTTCTCGATCTCGTGGAGGAGCGCCCCTTCGTCACGGGCCCCGACGACGCTTGCGATCCACGAGAGACAGCTGGCCGCCGACAGGACGACGGACATCTGGTGCCATCTCTCGGGGAGCGCGTGGCAGAAGGAATGGGCTGCGCGGTCGGGATTGGAGCGGAACCTGTCGTCGGCTGCGAAGAGGACGCCCGATGTTCCGAGAGACAGCGAGGCCATGCCGGGGTCGACTACGCCCGCTCCCACAGCCCCCGCGGCTTGATCGCCGGCACCGCCGGCAACGGGGACCGGTTCCATCCCCCAGGCTCGTGCGACCTCGGGCCTCAAGCGCCCACCCATATCGCTTCCTTCCACCAACGAAGGCATCGAGGCCGGATCGAGATCGCAAGCTTCCAGCATCTCAGCAGACCAGCGGCGCTTCTCGACGTCGAGCCACAGCGTGCCGGACGCGTCCGAGCAGTCGCTGATCGCCTCTCCGGTCATCCGGAGACGGACGTAGTCCTTGGGCAACAAGACTCGACGAAGCTTCGAGAACAGATCCGGTTCGTGCTCCTTGAGCCACAGGACCTTCGGAGCAGTGAACCCCGGCATCGCGAGATTGCCCGTGATGAGCCGAGACCGCGGCTGTTTCTCCTCGAGGCGTCGACAGGCCTCCAGGCTTCGGCCGTCGTTCCAGAGAATCGCGGGTCGGAGAGGTCGATCCGAGTCGTCAAGCAGCGTCGCCCCGTGCATCTGGCCCGAAAGGCCAACCGCTCGAACGCGTGACGTGTGTCCAGCCTCGGCAAGAACGCGCACTGCCGAGTCGACGGCACGCCACCAGTCGTCCGGATCCTGCTCACTCCATAAAGGACGAGGACGCGAGACGTCGAGGCCTGCGTTCGAACTGGCGACGACGGATCCAGTCTCGTCGAGAACCAGCGCTTTGACGGCCGATGTACCGATATCGATGCCTAGAAACATGACGCCCCTCCTAAAGAACGCTCCCTTAGAAGTCGAGCCGAATCCAGAGCGACGAAGAGTCATCGACGCCGCAGGTATCCCCCTCCCAGACGCGCTCGGCACCGTAGGCGTCCGAAACGGAGCGGAAGCCGCCCCCCGAATCTTCCCAGCCCGCCTCGACGTGCGTGCACGTCGTCGCAGGCGTCCAGGACGAATCGTCGAAGCCCGGCAGGAACCAGCCGGCGCCCGGCGCGACGGAGGTCACGCGCGTGATAGCGGTGCCCGTTCGAGCGAGGACCGTGCCGTCTACGTCCACGACCGCTGCCATCAGCGCACGCCCGGAGCCATCGTCGCGCAAACGAATCGAAAGGGTGTGAGGTTGTTCCACGAGGGAGAAGACGTGCGGGTCGGCCGGCACGAGATGGGGCGAGGGGGTGTTCGACCAGCTCGCGGGACCCCATACGCCTTCCGCGTAGTCCAGAAGGCCGTAGGCGATCCAGACCTCCTCGATCACCGCGTCCGAGGTCAGCCACAAGGTTACGTCCCGGGCACAATCGGGGGCGGAACCCGCCTCGCCAGGATCGCAGATCTCGTCGCAATCGGGGCCGAAGGGGCTGTCGCCGAGGGCGCAGACGCCGTCGCAATCCGGGCTGCTGGCGACCTCTTGGGTGCCACACGCGCCGTCGCAATCCGGGCTGTCGGCGGCGTCGTAGGATTGGCACCAGCCGTCACAGTCTTCACTTCGGAGGAAATCACCCGGCTCGCAAGCGCCGTTGCAGTCGGAGCCGGTATCCCCCGACCCGCACACACCGTTGCAGAGTCCGGGGCTGGACATCGAGCATTGCGCACCGCAGACGGGGCTCCAGAAGGCGTTGCAGCTCGGCGCGGGACAGTCGGGGCTGCCGCCTTCGTCGAACTGATCGCAGACACCGTCGCAGTCGCTGCTGGTGGCGGATTCGAACACGCTGCACCAACCGTTGCAGTCCGCGGTCAGCGACCACTCCGCGGACTCTGCCCCGGGATCGCAGACGCCGTCGCAGTCGGCGCTCCGGACCCAATCGAAGGCCTCACAGATTCCATTGCAGTCTGCGGAGCCGCCTTCCCTCCACTCACAGGTTCCGTTGCAGGCCTCGGGCCGCGCCGTCGTGCAGCGCGTGGACTCGCAATCCGGACCGGCGGCGTCGTCGTAGAAGTCGCAGACGCCCTCGCAGTCCGGGGAGTCGACGTGATCGGTCGCCTGGCAGACGTCGTCGCAGTCGGCCCCCTCTGGATCGTCGTCCGCGTCACAGAAGCCGTTGCAGTCGAGCCCCCCGGCCACGTCGCCCGGATCGCAGACGCCGTCGCAGTCGGTCGCCTGTGTATCGACGCCCGAACACAGCCCGTCGCAGTCGGAGCTTCCGACCTCGGAGGAGAGGACGCACGCCCCGTCGCAACCGGGCGCCCCCGGACCGGGGTCTGCGGGCGTGCAGAATTGAGCGTCGCAGTCGGCTCCGTCCAGGTCGTCGAGTCCGAGTGAACAGACGCCGTCACAATCCGGTCCCGCGGAAGCGTCGCCCGCGGCGCAGCTCCCGTCGCAGTCGCTCCCCGTCGCGGCGTCTCCCGCTTCGCAGAGCCCCTCGCAATCGATGGAGCCCGGAGCGTCAACGGGACCACAGAGCCCGTCGCAGTCGAGGCTGCTCCCGGGCTCGCCCGCGCTGCAGACTGCATCACAGTCGGGGCTCGACGGATCGTCGTCTCCATCGCAGACCCCATCGCACTCGGGGTCTCCCGAGACGTTCGTATTCCGGCACCGATCCAACGCCACGTCCGCGAAATCGAAACGCAACGCGAGCTCGTTCCCTTCGAGCAGCCCCCACACGGCGAAGAGATCCGTCGCGGGCTCTCCGAACTTGCTGTCCCCTTGATCGTCGAAGGCGAGGGCGTTCTCTGGCCCGAACTGATCGACGAAGCTCCCGCTCGAGCCCGCTGGTCCGGCCTCCAGCAGGAGGGGACCGAGCAGGCTCGCCAGCGCGATCCAGGTCAACGCCGCCGCGCGTGAGCGCCTGAGCCAGAGCGAGCCACTGAACAAGCAAAGGAGCAAGAGGAACAGGCCACTTGCTCCAAGGCCGGGCACGCTCACCGTCAGCTCGCTCAGGTCGAAGGAGAGCGGCGTCCCTCCCGCTTCGATCAGGACGTCACTCGAGCCAGAATTCGACGTCGCCTCGACCGCGAATCGGATCCGACCGCTCTCACCGAGCTCCGCGAGGGGGACGCGGACGAGAAACGCGTCGCTCCCCCGGTAACCCAGGTCGATTGCGCCCGGCAGCCCGCTCGCGAGCGGGACCGAGACCGGCGCTAAATCGATCTCCGGGCAATTCTCGAACCGCGCGTTGGCGGTCACCGGGACCGCCGGAAGACGGTCGACCTCGAAGAAGACCGTGATCTCGGCGCCTTGGAACTCGAAGCTGCCGGTCGAGCTCGACGGATCGGCGAGCTCGACCGAGCACCCTGTCGTCGGATCGTCGTCGAGATCGAGGGGGACGCGGACCGAGGTACCGCTCGCCATGAGCGGCATCAGCAGAACGCAGAAGACGATGGCCAAGGCCGGAATGAGGAGCCTGCCCCGAGGGCGCCAGGCGAGCGATCTCGTCGCGATTCTGTCCATTCGGGGATCTCGTCGTCGTGAGCGGTCGCCTCTCCCAACCGCAGGATCCCGAGCCTAACATAGAAGAGAGGCGTGGCCGCCCCCCCCTGGCCGATCCGCGCTCGCGGTTCATCGCGGACTCCGCGAGGGGCCGAAAAGAAGGATCCCGATGGCGAAGTGATCGCCACCGGGACCCATCATCGATGCACCTTGTGTCGCGGACGACGCAGGCTCTTGCTGGAACGGCGACTCAGCCGAGGCAGAAGTCGGACTCCACGTTGTTGACCTCGTCCGATTCCACCTCGACGTCCGCCTCGTCGGCCTCGATCACGAAGGTGCAGTTCGGCGCGAAGCAGCCGAAGGGGAAGGGCACGATGGCGGTCGAGGACGCACCTGCCGCCAGGCCAGGGGTCGAGATCGACTCGATCACGCCGCTGCCGGGAAAGGTCACGTGCGTGGTCGTCGGCCCGGTCGGGGCGGCGCCCTGATTGCGGATCTCGACTTCGAGGCCGGCGCCTGCCGGGTCGATGCGGCAGTAGGAACTCGTGAACGAGTCGGCGACGGGCAGCAGGTCCGGGAGCGGATCGTTCGGCGTGTCCTCCGTGTCCTCGACGAGGATGGGCGGTCCCGATGGAGCCGACTGACCGTCTGCGACCATGAGGGCGGGCGTGTTCACTTCGGGGGTCGCGACGTAGGTGCACTGGCTCTTGGCTACGCCGGTCACCCGTCCATCGAAGGGTTCGGGCTGGTCGGCGAAGAACTTGCCGTTCACGTTTTTGATCCACGAGAAGACCCCGGAGACGCGCTGGCCCAGCGTTGCCTCGAGGCTACCGATGTGAATCACGCCGGCTCGCGGCGGAGCGGCACCGGTGATCGCCTCGATCGTGTTACAGACGGCGAGCTCGTCGACGTCTCGGGCCGGGAGGTCCAGCTGCGTCGTGGCGATCACGTTCTGGTTCCCGTCGAGGAAGTTGACGTCGGCGATCTCGTTGGCGCGCCCGTTATTGACCACTGGCAGCGTCGTTACCTGGCGATACGTCGACTGACCCTGGATGTCCGGGCCCGGCTTGCACTCGTAGAAGCAGGAGAGGATCGGGCTGGCGTCCGCACCGGTGGAAGCCAGCTGCGCGAAGGCGGGGGAAGTTGCGATCGCGAACGTCGCGACGGCCGAGAGGATCGAGGCAGTCGTTCTTTGGATGCTCATTTTTGTTTCTCCGGCGCCCTGAGCGGGCGCATCAAGGGAACTTCGGGGCGTGGCCGACCCGAGATCGGCGCTCAGCGGTTTCGCGAACGTCTCTTCTTCATCATCGCGAGTAGCCCCGTGCTACAGGCGAGGGCCGGGGCGAAGCCCGGTTCAGGGACGACCTGCAAGGCGAAACGCTGGATGTATTCGCCGAGCTCGGCTGCGTCGGCTGCGTTCATGCCCTCGATCTCGAGGGTGTTCGAGACGAGCAGTCCGCCCGCCTGGGGCGCGAACTGGACCGTGTCGAGGACACGGGTCTCGTCGAAGGCGTCGTCCGCGGCGACCGTGGTGTCGCCAACGGCCCGCCGACTCGCGTCGAAGAGGGTCTCGTCCACCTCGAGTCGGCCCTCGCCCGTCACCGAGTATGCGAGCAGCTCGAGCTCGTTGGCGACCGGCTGCCACTGCGGGATCAGGGACGTGATCGTGTAGGAGAACTGTACGTCCAGGCTGTCGGTCCCCGTCGTGGCGACCCCGCCATCGTAGAAGAACTCGATGGCGGGACCCGGGTCGAGGCCAGCGTCGTCGCGTCCCGTTACGACCACGCGCGTCCAATCCAGCGAGCCCGGATCCTGCTCGATCGCGAAGCTCGCGAAACGCTGGAAACCTGCGGTGATCGTCCCGCCATCCAGCAGCTCCTGGAAAGTGCACGCCGTGTCGCTCGCGCAGCCGCTTGTGTAGAAGGACGCCTCGGCCGAGGACGCCAGGCCCAGGGCGCCGGCTGCCAGCCAGCCCGCGATTGCGGCGGGGCGGGCGCGCCTCGCGCGCGGTCGTGTTCGCTCCATTTCTCCATCCCTCTCGCCGGACCCGTGGGGTCGGCATCGGGACCAAGAGCACCACGCCGCCTGGCGTAGTTCGCTCTCGATCCGATTCGATGGCCGCCTCCGAGTCTCTTCAGTCGAAGGCGAGCCCTTCACTGGGAGAGACGGCTTTCACACGGCGGTGATATCGCCGGAGAGCACGAAAGGGCGGATTTTTCTGGAGCGTGCGCCTCGCTGGGCCGTGTCCCGGCTTGTGAGGCCCCGAGGATCTAACCTGGCGAGCGGGGAGCTTGGCGCGAAATCCACGTAGATCGGCGAGACCAGCCGGTGGATCAGGCCGGCCTCGCTCGCATGGAGTGCGGTCTCTTGCGCGAGCCCACGGGTGTAGGTGGAAAGTATCGGGCCGAACGAAGGGAATAGAGAGAAATGAAGAGGTTAGGTGGGTCGCCGCCGATCTGACGGGAGGGGGCTTCGTTCTAGGGTTCGCGGACGGTGACGAGGATCTCGTTGCGCCGCAGGAACCATGGCATAAAGGGCGGGTCGTAGCGCGCCCAGACCGGCTCGCCGACGGTCTCCAGGCCCTGAAGTACGATCCAGTCCCGAAGCTTGCGCTCGTGCGCTCGATAGCGTGAACGAGTCCAGAAGCCGGAGTAGCGGAGGGCCGCGACCGTTCGAGGTGCCTCGGCCTGAAGCATGATTCGCTCATCCTCCGGGACGGGCAACGTCTCGAGCGTGTACTCGGAGGGCATGACGAAGGTGATCCGGAACCGCCCGTCCGAGCCCTCCTGAGCGACGGGTCTGCCGCGGAGGGTCGCTGTGTCCGACGGAGCCTGGCTGACCGGCGCCGTCATGGCGATCTCTGCCTCGCTGCGGTTCAGTCCGGAGATGTACTCGAAGAGCCGTCGGAAACCGACCGTGCCTACTTCGTCGAAGTCTCCTTCGACGAAGGTCGCCGCGACGATGTGGGGTTCGATGCGACGAATCTCGAAGGGGCCCTCCTCGCGGACCGTTCGATAGCCGAGCGTCTCGATGGCGGTCGCCTCTGCTCCCGCCGCCAGGGACACGATCGCGAGCAGGAACGCGGCCCGCAACGTGCGTGCCGTACCGCGGGCGAGCGAGTTGGGTTTACATCCAAAGCGCCGACCACGGTTCGCCTGATTCGGGTGATTGCTTTCACTCATGGCTTCGACACTAACCGAAGATCCAGCGTCGTCCTCGCGAAGCGCCCGGTGCTTGGCAGCGCGCAGGCAACCCAGCCACCCGGCCTTCTCGACCCCGTGGTCCGTTCCTTTCGGGTCGCCGCGGCCTGCCCGATCCCCAAGCCCGGCCGGTTTCAGCCGCTCGTTGGCTCGCTCGAGGAGATGTCGATCGCGGTCTTGTGCGGGGCGGTAGGCGTTTCGGCCGATTCGTCCTGCGTCAACTGCACGGCAAGGGCCCCAGCGAGTCGTTCCTGCTTGCTCCGGACGACCTCGAGCACCTGCTCGAAGCGTTGGAGCCGGGCTTCGACGTCGGCCAGGCCCTCTTCGGCACGAGCCGTCGCCATCCGGACCGGCGTCCCGGAGAGGGTCTCGTCGGGTTTCGTGCCGCTCTCCGCCAGAGAGGATCGCAACGACAGTGTGAGGGCGAGGATGACCGCGATGAGTGCAAACAGGGCGACGGCGAGCATCGGCACACGATTCGGTGTCTCGAGGCCATCGGGGCGGGGGAGGTCGTCTTGACTCATGGAGCGGTCGCCAGATTCTCCCTCGCGGGACGATCGCGGCGGGGTGGAGGAAGAAGCTGCGTTCCTGCAGGAATCCCGTTCTTCGTTGTCGATGTGCCTTCTCGAAGACATAGTCAGCGCGTTGGCGCCCGAAGGGACGCGCGCTCAGGCGCGGGTTCGAAGGAGAGAGTTCGATGCGAACTGGTTTGATTCTGATCGTCGGCCTTGCGTTCCTGCTCAGCGCATCCGCTGCAGCCGCGATGGGCGGGGCAGGACATGAGGAGATCGTCGCGCACATCTTCGAGATGGCGGATCTGGACGGGAGCGGATCGCTCGACGCGGACGAATACGAGGAGGCCGGTCTGGCGAAGTACGGCGTCTCGTTCGCCGATTGCGATGCGGATGAAGATGGCGAGACGAGCCTTCGGGAATACCTCGATCTCTACCGGCGGCATCATTCGCCCGCGGGCGGCCAGACTGCCTGAACCGGCCCAAAGGCGCGGCGGTCAGCGCGGTCGGAGACGAAGCGGATCCGGCGGCTACTTTTCTAGGAGCTCCGGAAATCCGACGAGCTCGCTCGATCGGTCGAGGGTCATCCATGAGTGCCGAAACAGGGACGCCGCTCTTCGCCGGGCGCTTCCGCGCACCATTGCGGTCGACGCAATCTCCGGCGGACGAAGCGTCGGTCGCGGCTCGAACCGCCCGGTTCGGGCGAATCATGGCGCCCGTCTGGCGACGCTTCGGTGCGCTCCACAAGGCCGCCTATTTGGCTTCGGGCGGGCAGGTCGGAAGCTCCCTGCTGACGATTCCGATGCTTCTCCTCTCGACGCGTGGCCGACGCTCCGGGCTCGTGCGGACGATGCCGCGCGCCTATCAGCCGGATCCCGAAGCCCCGGAGACCTGCGTGATCGTCGCTTCGAACGGAGGGAGCTCGAAGCCGCCCGCGTGGTGGCTCAACCTTTCCGAGGAGCCGCGTGCCACGGTCCAGGTCGGAACCGAGCACTACTGGGTCGAAGCCCGGGAAGCGGAGTCCGAACGTCGTGCCGAACTCTGGCAGGCGCTTCGCGCCGCGATTCCGCCCTACCGCGTCTACGAGCAGATCGAACGTGAGATTCCGATCGTGCTGCTCAAGCGTCTCCCGCCCGGAGAGACCGTCTTACCGGTCGAGGAGTAGCGGGTGAGCGCTACGCAGACTCCCGAACGGCTCGGCGCACCGGGCGCGCTGCTCGTCCTCCTCTGCCGCGGCGTGACCTCGACGCGAGTGCTCGTTTGCGTTCAGGAGGGAACCGAGAGGCCCTTCGCGTGCGAAACCGCGCGACCGGGCGTCGGGCAGTGGGACCTCGCCGAAGGGCTCTGCACCGTGACCTGGGCGAACGAAGTCAGCCGACTCTACGCGACGACGCTCACGGTCACGGTCGACGGGGGGCGCGTCGGCGTCTTCGTCGGCTTCCTCGACGACGGCGCGGACGATGCGCCGCCGCCTCCTCTCCACGAGTGGCGCGATCTGCGCGAGGCGGCCCGTGAGCTGGCCGCTCCCTGGGGATTGCTGCTCGGTGATGTACGCGCTCGTTTCGTCGCGCAGTCGCCGGACGAAGCGCTGCGGGTTCGCTGAGGGGGTCACTCCTCGCTGAACGATCCAGTCCCGGAGCGGGCACGGGAAAGCTCGCCACGTCCCGGCCGTGTCTAACCGGGTGGACACGGCCGCCTTCGGGACCTCGTCGTTCCACGTAGCCGAGCGCTCGTAGCCGCGTCTTATCGATCTCCGAGATGACGTTCTTCCCTCCCGCCTACGCATGCGGCGAACGTCACGCAAAAGCCGACCATGCTGCGGCGAGGGGCTCTACTCGGGGGACGGGTTCGAATCCGCACTCGGAACGAGAACGCGACGGAGCATCGGCTCGAACTCCTCGAGATACATCGTTGGACGCGCCGGATCGAAGGCCGCCTGGTCATAGAGTTCGCAGAATTCTGCACAGTCGTCGAAGAACTCGTGGCCCCGGAAGGCTTCTCGCGCATCGCGATCCATTCCGATGTGATGCCAGAAGTAGTAGCCCTGAAAGACTCCGTGATTCTCGACGATCCAATGGAGTCGATCACTTACGTAGGGCTTCAGCATGGCCGCAGCGATCGCGGGATGGTTATGCGGCGCCAGGACGTCGCCCACGTCGTGGAGCAGCGCACAGACGACGTAGTCCTCCTCGCGGCCATCCTCCATCGCCAGGGTCGCCGTCTGAAGGGAATGAGTCAGGCGATCGACCGCGAAGCCCCCGTGGTCTCCATCGAGCAGCCGTAGATGCGCCATCACTCGGTCTGGAAGGCCCTCGGCCAAGGGCTGGAAGTGGCGACCGATGATCGCCCAGTCCTCGGCCGTCCCATCCTTCATCTGATGGAAGGCTGCACGTTCGAGACTCTTCGGTTCTGCACTCATGCTTCTCTCCTCAGCCCCAGCTCGGGCCTCATGCGTAGTCGTAGACCGAAGGCGGGGCGCCGATCGGCCGGGGCTCCGGGTAGACGCGGGAGAGCGCTTCCGCCAAAGCCGGATCCTCGAACCGCTCGAGGTCGAAGCGGAGCTTCTCACCGCGCGCCTCGAGATCTCGATCGAAGATCGCTGCGACCGCGTCCAGGGACAAGATGTCCTTCGCGAGTTCGAGTCGCTCGACTTCGTCCGCGTAGACATCTGCCTTCCGGAGGACGCTCACTCGAAACTGATCGAGGGGAAGGCGCAGGATCTCTTTTCCCTTCTTGCGCACGGCCCAGCACCCCCCGTTCGCGACGGGCGCGAGCTCGGCGAGCGCGCTCACGCCCCTTCGCCTACGGACGGAGCTGAGAGGAAACCCTCGACCTTCGACAGGAGATCCTTCTTCCTGAAGGGCTTCTGGATGTAGCCATCGATCACGCGGTTCCAGTTCTCGAGCTGGGACAGTGCATCTTCAGGGTGGCCGCTTGCGAGGAGGATCGGGAGGTTCGGATCCTTTTCGCGAATCCGTTCCCGGGTCGCGACGCCGCTCAAGCCCGGCATGGTGATGTCGAGGATGACGAGGTCGAAAGGCGCATCCGACTTTTCGAGGAGCGCGATTGCTTCGCTTCCTTCCTCTGCCGCATGGACCTCGAAACCGACGGCGCCCAGATGCTTCTCGAGGACCTTTCGCACGATCGGCTCGTCGTCGCAGATGAGCACTCTGCGATTCGCGAAACGTCGGTCCCCGTCCTTGGCGGCCGGCTGGGAAACCGGCGCTCGTCCACCTTCGATCACGGGCAGGATCAGACTGAATTTGCTGCCGCGTCCACCTCGGCTCTCGATCCGGAGCTGCCCGCCGTGGCTGGTGACGATCCCGAGCGTCGCCGCGAGGCCTAGTCCTCGTCCCGTGAACTTCGTCGTGAAGAACGGGTCGAAGATCTTCGAGAGGGTGGCGGGGTCCATGCCCATGCCGTCGTCCTGAACGGAGAGGTAGACCGTTTCTCCCGAGACTTCGCCGTGTTCCACGGTTGTGCCCTCGAACGCTTCGATCGGAGGGAGACCGCGCCCCGTGCTGACGGCGATCGCACCGGCTTGGTCTTCTGTTGCCTCGGCTGCGTTCGTCACGAAGTTCATCAGCACCTGGCGAAGCTGGGCCGATCCCCCGCGAACCGGCGGCAGCCCTTCGGGAAGGTCGAAGGACACGTCGATGTCCTTCGGGATGTTGACGGAGAGCAGGTTCGTCACGTCCCGAACGAGTGTGGACAGGTCGAGCTCTTCGCGTTCGAAAGAGGCCTTTCCGGCGTAGTCGAGGAGCTGATTGGTCAGGTCCGCCGCCGTCATCGCGGCCTTTTCCACGTCTGCCAGAGGCCTCTGGAGCAGAGAATCGGAGCCGAGCGCTTCGCGCACGATTTCCGTGCTGCCCATGATGCTCATCAGGAGGTTGTTGTAGTCGTGGGCGATGCTCCCGGCCATCAAAGCGAGGCCCTCGGTCTTCTGCGCCTGGATCACGGCGCGCGATTCGCGGCGCGCGCGAGTGACGTCGCGCATGCGCCACGCGCGNCCCTTGAAGCCGGTAAACGTCTCGACCGGCATGCTCGCGAGCTCGAGCGTGCGGCCGTCTCGNGTCCGGAGGTCGCAGATCTCGCGTCGCGTCGNGTCGAATGACTCCTCANCCNGNTTCCATAGACGCTGGATCGACANCGGAGGCAGCTCCGANAGCTGCATCNCGAGCTGTTCCTGAAGCGAATNTCCGATCTCCACCATCTTTTGTGGAGTCATGCCCCATAGGCTCGCGAANGCGTCGTTGACGTAGCGCGTCTCGCCNGNNTNCGACTTCACGAGGATTCCCTCACCCGTGGCCATGTCCAGCGCCTCGAGCATGGCGATGTGCGATTCGGATTCCATTTCCGCCGCCCGCAGAGCCGTGCGGTCCCGAATGCGTAGGCAGACGCCGGCGACCACGCGACGGGTTCGTTTGATGCGTGAAATTTCGAGGAGGACCCAACGCTCGGTTCCGTCCGGTCCGAGAAAACGATGTTCGCGGGTGTCTTCAGCGGGCTCGGTTCGTCTCGAGAGGGATTCCAGCGAGAAGGTGGGGACGAGGCGCGCCATCAACTCGCCGATCGGCGCCCCCGAGACGAGCGTGCCCGGTCCGAAGAGCACCTCCGCCTTCGGGTTCGCGTACAGGAGCTGATGGTGCCGGCTGACGATGAGGATCGCGTCGGCGTCGTGGTCGAGGACGCTCGGGAGTGAGACGCGCTCGAGCATGAAGAGATCACGCCGCTCGACGGCAAAGAGGAAGAGCGCGCAACTGAGCGCGAAGCCCAGGGCGGTGGGGTCGTAGGCGAGCGGCGTCGGACTGAAGACGTACGCCATGTTGAGCGCCATCGGAATCGCGACGGCGGCGACCAGCACCATCGACTGGGTTCGGATCGTCGGATCCTTGACGTAGAGGGCGCCTCGCGCGTGAACGACCATCGTGGCGAGGAGGGCCACGTAGTTGATCGAAGCGGTCAGATACCAGAGGGGGCCGTACTCGCTGCGCGCGAAAGCGCGCGTCTCGAGGAACTGCCCATGAATGGGGTTCGTGAGAAGGCCGATCCAGAGGATCGCGTTGATTCCGATCAGGAGGGAGAGGCCGCGTTTGAAGGCGATCTTCCGGTAGCCCACCATCTCCGAAAAACGTCGCGAGAAGAGCCACCAAGCCGGCGCGATCGCGAGCAGCCCCGTGTACACGAGCACCATGCCGATCCAGCGGATCGTCTCGTTCTGCGACCAGAAGTTCGCCAGAAGATCGCCGATCGCGAAGATCAGCGCTGCGAAGAAGACCGCAGGCAGGGAAGGCCAGAGCGCGGCGGGAGGTCGGCGGTAGAAGACATGCGTGGAGAGGCCCACGAGAAAAGCGATGCCTAGCGCTGTTGCGATCTGCCATTGCGGCATGGGTGGCCCCTACAAATGTCGGACTAGGAGATTAGAGGACTGCGGGGGCGCCTGCCGGTTTCCATTAGGCCGCGCTCGGGACGGGGCCTCGCGCCCAGGCACGCACGCTCCGCTCCCTTCCTTCGGATTCCGCAGCTGGCGACGGGGGTTCGCTAAGCGCGTCGGGCGGTTAGTGCCCCCCCTTGCCGAGCGCGCGCCGGGCGGGGGTCGCCTGCGCGGCCTGCTTCCTTCCAGGAAAGAGAATCACACTGCATCGGCGCTTGCCGGGCGAAGGGGGGAGCGTTCTATCCGCCAATCGGGATGCGGATGACGACGCCTCCCATCACGGCGCCCAGTTCGAAGTCGTCGCGCGGGGAGTCCTTGTGCTCGTTGTGGCAGGACACACACGCGGGATAGATCGCCTCGTCCGCGTAGACGGCGGTGAAGAAGCGCTGGCCTCCGAGGGTCTCTTCCGCGTAGAAGTTCTGTCCGTCGTTCTCTTCGACGAAGCGGAGTCCTGCGGTCTCGGACACTCGTCGTTAGGCTATTTGAGAAACCGTCCGGGTACTCGATTCAACTCACAGCTTGCCCGCCAGCTCGCGGAATCGGGCAGGCCCGTCTTTCTAAAGCCAGTCGTTGATCAGGATGAAGGGCGACCAGAAGAACGGATGAGTCGAAGAGGGCGCCTCGCGGAGTGCACGTTGGGCGCGCCTGAGTGCTTCGGCCCGCGAGACGCCTTCCCGGTTGAGCTCCCGGTAGAAACGGCGAAAGAGAGAGGACGTCGCGCGGTCGCTGACGCGCCAGAGGCTGCCGATTGCGCTTCCTGCGCCCGATCGGATGGCGACGCCCGCCAGACCGAAGGCGGCGCGTGGGCTGCTCACGGCCGTTTCGCATGCGCTCAGTACCAGGAGCTCGAGGCGTGTGTCCGGGTCGAATCGGGTGGTGCGGATCACGTCGGCCAACTCCTGGATCCCGAGTCGACCATCGGACGTGACGAGGAAGCCGCCGTCGGAGCGATCGTCGAAGACGCCGTGCGAGGCGACGTGAACGATGTCGAATTCTCCCGACGCGAAGGCCTCCTCCAGGGCAGCCGTGGTGTAACGCTCGCCGACCAGCCGCCGACCGCTGAAGGCCTCCGAGATTGAATCGATCTCCAGATCGACGTTGGGCAGCCGCGCGAATCCCTCGACCTCGGTCGTCAGCCCGACCGCGAGGAGGCGAGCGCGGTCGACGGCGATCGGAGACGGGCTTCGGAGTTCCAGTCCAGGGGTGATCGCGACCGCCATTTCCTCGATGAGGAATCGCTCTTCGCGTTCGTTCCAGAGTGCGGCGATGGGCAACCCCATCCACTCGAGCGTCGGGACGAGTACGAGCGTCTCTCCTTCGTCGGGCCGCAGATCACCGAGCGGGCGGATCAACCAGTCGTAGAAGCGGGCCGCTGGGCCGCGGTATCGCAGTCGAGTCGGATCCTGAAGGCTGAGCCGCAATCTCCGCAGCCATTCGAAGGGGTCCTCGATTCCATCCTGAACCGTTCGACGGTAGAGCCGGTCGGCTTTGCCGATGATCAGTTCGAGGCGGTCCGGGAAGACGATCGGATAGAGAACGACGGTCCCGGGAATCGACTCCAGGCGTCGACTCGGCCGGTCCGCGAGACAGGCATCGCCGAAGAACTCGGCAACCTCCGCCAGTCGGATCTCCTCGAGAGAGCGCTGGACTTCGTGGAGTCTCGCCTGATCTTCCCCTTCGGTTCGTAGGAGCAGGTCTGCGAGAGGAAACAGGATCTCCCTCGCGAGACTCAATCGCTCGCTCGTGGAAGCCTCGAGGCCGACGGCGCCGAGGGCCGCTCGTGCGGACCGGAAGGCTGCGAGTGCTCGCTCGGGGTGATCGGCTTTCAGCAGACTCCGTCCTCGCTGAGCACTCCATCGCGCGGTGAGCGCAGGGTTTCCTGCTGCCAGCGCATCGAGCAGCGCGGCATCGTTTTCGCGAACAGCAGCCTCGTCTTCTCCCAGGCGCGAGAGCAGGCCGGCGCGATATCCATGGGCCCACGAAGTCGCCGTCGGATCGGACTGCCTGGGGTCACTCAGGAGGTGCTCCAGCGCTTCGAGTGCCGCTCGGGCAAACGGGCCCCAAGCGAAGGACGGGCGGCCAGCCGCTTCGAGGCGGGACGAGAAAAGGTCGAAGCTACGCGCGAGATGAAGTCGAGCCGCCCGAGCCTCCTCGATGTCCGTGATCGCGTCGATCGCGACGGCTGCCTCCGAGAAACGCTCCGAGGCCACCTCTGCGGGAGTTTCGGCCGAGAGGGTGCGCACCTCGCGGAGGCTCTGCTCGAGGTTCGATCCCCGGTGAGGGTTCCGCTGTTCTTCGGCTTCGGATGGCTGTGCCGCAGCGCCCTCGGCTTTCTGGGCAAACGACGGCGCAAAGGACGTCGCGCAGCCGAGCGCCAGACTCGCTGACAGAACCAGCACTGCGAAGAAGACCCGTGCCCCGGGCGCGTGACCGAACTCAGAAGACATCGGCACGGACCTCCAGGTAGATGCCTTCGCCTTGCAGCCCGCGGCCGCCGGCGACGCCGCGACGAATCGGCTCGGCCCAGGTGAGCTCCACACTCAGCACGTCCGGGATGTCGACGCTGAGCCCGAGCCCCGCGCTCGAAACCGTTTCGACGGCGAGGTCGAGCCGCTCATTCCAGGCGTGAGCGAAGTCGACGAAGGGAAACAACTCGATTCGTCTCGATGGACGCTGGCCCTTCGCGAGCGGGATTCGCAGCTCGGTCGACGCGATCACACCGTTGTCTCTCACGAGCAGGTTGCGTGAGACGCCGCGGACGCTGAGGGGGCCTCCGATGCTCATCTGCTCAGCGGAAAGGAGGGGGTCGTTGGTCAACTGCAGGTCCAGCCGGCTCCGCAGCGTCCAATCGTCGGCCCAAAGGGGGGCGCCTCGATCCTTCCTGAATCGGCGGATATGACGGGCCTGTCCGAGCCAACTCACGAACTCTCCATCAGCCAGTCCTGAATCCGTTTCCCGCGTCGCCCCCAGCCCGTCGAGGCCGAAGCTCAAGGTCGAGCGAATCAGCCAGACCGCATCGGGACGTCGAACCTGCACCTCCTGGCGCGCGCGAAGCGCGGCGATCGAGGGGCGACAGTCGAGTTGGTCGCTGCGGAAGCAGGTGGGACGACCCGCGAGGGTCGAGCGCCAGCGGGTCCAGCTTCCGATCAGGGAGGAGGAAACGTCGAGGCGCCGGGTCCTCAGGAAGCGGATGCCCAACTCGATCTCGGCGGTCTCCGAGCGGCCCTCGATCTCCAGGGAGCGGAAGGCGGATTCGACGATCTCGGACTCGCTGCGCTGGTAGCTCAGGCGTCCGAATCCGCCCCCTGCGCCCAGGGGAGCCTCGAGCGAGATTCTCCACTGCTCGAGCCCCTCCGAGACCCGGTAGGCGCCGGACACGGCCTCGCCCCACCCGGTCAAATTGCCATAGGAGGCGTCGAAGCCGCCTCCCGGCGTGCCGAGGGAAGAGGGTTGGTCGTTCGAGAGCGTGAGCGTCAGGTCGAAGGCGTTTCCCTCGACGACCGACACCTCGAGGTTCGTTTCGTCGGGGCGATCCCCTGGAACGAGAACCGCATGGATCTGTTCGATTCGCGGGTTCCGTTGAAACTCGGCCAGCTGATCCGCCAGGCCTTCCACGTCGAGAGGGGCTCCTCCGGCTGCTCGCAATCGGCGCGCGAAGAAATCCGCTCGGAACGCCTCGTTCCCCTCGATCGTGATCTCACCGATTCGGCCCTCGACGACCCGGAGAGCGAGGACGTTTGCGAAGAAGTCCTGGTCCGGGAGGAGGACATACGAGGAGGCATATCCGCTGTCGTGATACAGGCGCTCGACGAGCCCGGCTATCTGTACGAGCTCCCCGGTCGTGAGGGTTCGCCCGAGAAAGGGGGCGAAGAGCGGCTCGAGATCGTCTGCGTCGAAGACGCTGCATCCGAACACATCGATCGCATCGACGCGCACCTGCAGCTCGCCGGGAAGAGCCGACGTCGACTCCGATGATGGATTCAACGTCGGTTGGGAGGCGGGCTCCTTTTCATCGGGGAGCGTGATCGAGAGCGCCTCTTCGCTCGGCCTCACGGCGAGCTGCGCAGGGGCGACGCCGGGAACGAGGAAAGCGAGCAGCCACACCAGACCGAACAGGCGGAGGCCCGCGCTTCGTGTGTTGAGGGCACGCGGGTCAGGGGGAGTTCGGGTCATCGACTCCGTCCCCGCCACAGGCCCGCGCCGCGGCCCACGAATCACGGGGGCCCTCCCGCCACTGGAAATCGTCCTCGGGCGAGCGGCTTCGCCCGCGCAGGCCCTGGGTTCGAAAACTTCCCTGATCGCGGCGGCTGATTTCGCAGGGGTCGACGATCTGGGCGCCCGGCTGATCGCTCCGTCGCTCGATCCGCTCCAGCGCGGAAAAGAGATCGTTGTCGGGGGCGCGGACCGTGATGTCCCCGGACAGGCCGAGCTCGGCGTTCGCGCTCAGCTCCGAGGCCGCGTCGACGACCAGTGCCAGCGGCGCGGCCAGGGTGAGGTTTCCCGCGTTGGCCGATCGTCCTCGCGCGTCGGCAGAGAGCAACGAGCCGTTTACGACGAGCGTCGTGCTCGCCAGGTCGATGTCACCGCCGGCGCCGTCCGCTCGGTCGACCTCCGTCTCGATCGTCGAGGAGAAGACCTCGATCGAGTTTCCGCTGAGAATCTCGACGCTGCCGCTCGCGGCGCGTCGGGTGTTCGTCTCGATCTCGGCATCGACGAGGCGGACGGTCTGCCCCGCCGCCAGAAACACGTTCCCGAGGTCCTCCGGGTTGGCGGCCTCTGCGGGTGCCTCTCCCGTGTCGCGCAGCGCGCGCGCGAGAAGTCGGCTTCCCCCGGTGACCTCGAGGCGTCGCCCGGCCTCGAGTCGGATCGCGCCCGGTGCGACGTCCCCGTTCGAAGTGCTCGAGACCCGGGAGCCTTCTCGAAGGAGCAGATCGTCGGTCGCGCGCAGATCGATGTCGGCGGCCTCTCCGCCGGATGCCGCGAGTCCGCTCTCGGTCGAGATCGCCGCGTTCCCTTTCAGCTCGATCGTCCCCGCCGCGATCGAGATCGCGCCTGCCGGGCCGCGGCCGGTGGAGGTCGTCGAGATACGGCCGTTCTCGAGGAGGCGGACGCTTCGTGGGCCGGCCGCCGAATCCTCGAGACCGCGAATCGTGATCTGGCCACCGACGTTGCTGGCCGTCGAGTTGGATTCGGCGGTCACCTGGGAGGCGACGTTCTCCGCGATCGAGCCTTCGATGCTCAGCTGATCGCCGACCGCGATCTCGATCTGTCCGCCTTCGCCGCCTCTCTCCGCGAAGACGGCGGCCGAGACCTGGGCGCCCCCACGGATCGAGACGTTCGGTGCCTCGATCGTGATTCGACCGGCGTTTCCGACGGACGAAGCGTCGCCAGTGCCACCGTTCGCGTCGACGCCCGATCGCGCGAAGAGCCCGGGGAATCGATCTCCGCCGAGCGAAGCGCCCGCCCCGTCGAGGAGGATCCGCTCCGTCGCGCGAAGCGTAAGCTCGCCGGCGTTTCGAAGGTCGTCGGTGCTGACGCTGATCTCCGTTTCGGTTCCCCGCAACTCGATCTCGTCGGCCTCGAGGAGAACGTGGCCGACGGCACCACAGCTCGCCGCGTCCCCACAGTTCGAAACGCCCGTCCCCGTGATCGTCGCATTCTCGACGAGCAGGCTTCCGGCTCGGATCTCGATGTCTCCGCCCGCATTCTCGCCGTTCGGGAGGGCCTGAATCTGGGTCCCGGAGTCGAGCTCGATCGACGGGGCCCCGAGCCGAATCGGACCGACCTGTTCGACGGGGCTGGTGGGAAGCGAGGTCGTTCGGAGCAGAGCCTGGTCGAGGTCGATCGATTCGGAGAAGCGCAGGTCGATCGCCGGGAGTGGAGAGGAGTCGTCGGGTTCCGCGGGAGGGAGAGTCGATTCGACCGTTCCTCCGCCTCTGGACAGCAGGATGGGTCGCGCGTTGCCGACGCCCGTGGTGACCAGACGGCCACCGCGTAGCACGACGCGGCCCAGCAATTCGGTGCGGCGCGGGGGCTCGCCGGCGGAAGTGGCAGGGATCGGCACCGGCAGCAAGCGTGCGTTCCCTGAGATTTCGAGGGTGGCGTTGCCGTCGATCCCGTGGGCGGTCGGGTCGAAACGCGAGAGATCCGTCGGGACTTCGGCGCCGGTGTCCCCGACCGCGATCGCGAGGACGTCCCCGACGGAGGAGGCCTCGATCGCGTCGGCTCCCGCACGAACTTCGAGCGCTCCTCCCGTCGGCGCCGCGATTCGTAGGCGTTGTCCCGAGAGGTGGACGTTGCCGTCCCAGGTGGCGTCCGGCCCGACCGTCGGGCGCGGATTGCCGAGTGCGAGCAGGTCACCCTGGACGACGAGGTCGGCCGCCGAATCACCGAGGGGGACCGGGGCGAAGTCCAGCAGCGAAGGGATGCCGCGCAGCAGGCAGCCTTCGCCGCAATCCGCCTCTATGGAAGTCGGATCGATCGCGACCTCGAGGCGGTCGCCCTGATCGTCGAGCAGCGCGCTGGCCGTAGAAAGAAAGAGTGCGCCGTCGGCGAGGATGCTTCCACTCGGCCCGACGACGATCCCGTTCGCGTCGAGGAGAAAGAGCGAGGCGCCCGGAATCGCCGAGGTCAGCGTGCCGTTGATCAGCGTCCCCGATCCATCGGCGGAGGCGACGCGTACGATCAGGTGATCGATCGGACTCATCGCAGCGTCTTCGAAAACCAGCCCTCTCTCGGGTGTCAGATCGAGCCTTCTGAACCCGTGGAAGAGGTTGGTGGCGCGGTTCCCCTCGACGAGCGTGCCGTGATCGGCCGGGACGAGATAAGTGCCAACGTCTTCCGCACCGTCGAAGACCGGGGTCTCACCGAAGCGCCCGCTCAGGATCCCGTCGTATTCGACCTCGGCGAGGGCGAACCGTGGTTCGATCCCAATGATGGCCAGGAGCAGGACCGTCCCGAGCACGCGAGCGAAGCTTCGAGTGAGGGGCTTACTCGGGTTCGGCGCCTGCCACCGCTTCGCAAGTTCCGTCACCGACCGACACTCCCGAGTCGAGCGCGTTGTACCACGCGACGACGTCGGCCATGTTACAAGTCGTCGTGTCGACAGCGCTGCACTTGAGACGGATAT
This sequence comes from Deltaproteobacteria bacterium, assembly GCA_002709835.1. Classification (GTDB taxonomy): domain Bacteria; phylum Myxococcota_A; class UBA9160; order UBA9160; family UBA4427; genus UBA4427. The sequence goes on along the minus strand of PAQX01000017.1, from coordinate 19,027 downwards.
TCGTATCATTCTCGATGCTGGCCAGATAATCGCGAACGAAGGGGAGGTCGGAGTCGGCTGTGGCTGCCTCGACGCCGGACTCCCAGACGCTGCCCGTCCCGTTCCCGTCGCCGCACTCGCAGGCGTCTCCGTCTTCATCCGTGTCCGCCATCATGCTTCGAAAATCGCCGTCGTTAGTCTGATCGACGTTCGCGACGAGCACGCAGTTGTCTCCCTCGAGAACCGAGTCGCCGTCGGCGTCGTAGCTCGTGTTCTGGACGACGATCGTGTCCGGGTTGCTCGTCGCGGCGAATTCGTCCACGAAGGGCGGATCCTCGACCTCTTCGACGCCCAAGAGCGTGACGCTCGGAACGTGGGTTTCGTCGGCGATGACGACGGTCGCCACGCATACCGTCTTGGCCGTGGAGGCGTTCAGGAGGTCCGAGGTGAGCCCGTCCGAGTAGCTCCCGGCGAGGCTCACGTAGAGCGTTTCCGTCTGAAGATCGCTCGCCGGGTCCACGGCAGCGCTGGGCTCGAGGGCCCAAGAGCTGGCGTCGTCCACCATGAGGCCGACGCTCGTTGCGTCGTCCGAGCAGGTGTGAACACCGCCGACGGGCGTCGAGTCTTCACAGCCCTCCAGATAGAGATCGGCCGAGGAAGAGGCGCCCTCCGGGCCGACGATTCCGAGAGTTACCCGAGTCATTCGCACGGTCGAATCTCGATGGAGGCAGACATCCCATGCACGGCCAGAGGCCAGCCCCGACGAATCGCCCTCCTGCAAGAGCAGCACCGCGTCGGTCGGTGCGCTGCTCGCGCTCATCATCATTACCGCGCCGGTCGGTGCGCTGCTCTTGCTCACCCTCATCTTGCTGGTCCGACTCGGAGGGCCGCTCGAGCGAGTGATGCGCGTGCTCAGCGGTCTGGCTGGATCGGTTTTGCTGGAAGCGTCGAACCAGCCGAGCAGCTCGCCCTCTTGAACGAGCGAGAGCCGATTCCAGGCAGGTTGGCTCGTGTCGGCAACGAAGTTGAGCCGGCCGAGACCGATCGGCGGATCACCGACGGAACAGAGTTCTCCCCCGCTGAGGAAGAGATAGAAGGCTTCGGGATAGCCCGTTCCCGGGTCGCTCAGCACGGCGCCAGAGAGCATCGGGTCGACCGTGCTGCCCAGGTCCGTCGCATCGACACAGCCGTCCTCGAAAATATCGAAGGGCAGGAACGGATTATTCTGCGAAGGCGCCCGACAGGCATCCGACAGAGAAGGATTGCCTGCGGCAGCCCCGAAGGTGACCGCCGTCAGGTCCAGAGGCATGACGATCCCGACGTTCAGACTCGTGACGTCCGCGCCGCCGCAGTCGAGGAAGAGGTCTCCCCCCGTGACGCTTGCGCCGGTCAAACCGTTGGGCGCGTCCAGAACGAGCTCGAGGCTCGGCCCTTCGCAGGCGTCACCCACGCCATTCGCGTTGTCGTCGGTCTGGTTCACGTCGGCCCGGTCGCGACAGAGGTCGCATCGGTCTCCGACCCCATCTCCGTCGGCGTCGCCCTGGATGGGGTTCGGGATGTCCGGGCAGTTGTCGAAGTCGTCGGCTACGCCGTCGTTGTCGCCGTCGATGATGTCGGCGACAGAGAGCGCCTCGACGGCGTCGAGACGGAAGGCGACCGCCTTCGGCGGGCCGGGTACGAAAACGCGAACGAAGGCATAGTGTTCGCCGGGGACGACCCCCGAGTTCGTATCGAGATCGAACTCGCTCGTCGCGCCAGGGGGCAGCGGGCCGAGGGAGACCCAGTCCGCGCCGTCCCTGCTGATCTCGATCGAGGCGTTGATTCCCGTCACGGGCTCGACGTGGAAGCGGAGGTCCTTCGCGTTGTCTCCACCCGCCACGAGCGCATTGTCGCGAAATTGGAGCACGACGGAGCCCCCGCCTTCGATCGAGAGGGAATGGCCATCAGGCCCGTCGAGGGCGAGGGCCGGGTCCGCGTCGGTCGGAAACGTGACTCCACCGGTGGTGGCACCCGTGAAGTCGCGCCAATCATCGGCATAGGCGTCCTCCGGCTGGATGTAGACGATGTCGTCGATGTAGATGTGATCGGCGGGCTTGGTCGTAGACTCGATCACCTCGATCGCAGCGATCGGGAGTCTCCCTGGGCGCGCGACGTAGGCGACGAATGCGGAACGACCTCGCTTGATCGCGTCGAGGGTGTACTCGGCGAGCACGCCCCCGTAGGAATCCAGGAAACGGATGCTGTCGTCCGCCGTGAGCGTTGCGCCCGTCGGATCGGTCGCGTCGATCACTCGGATCCCTGCCCCGCGAACGGGGCTAGGGAACTCGACCCGGACGCTGTCCAAGTCGTCGACCTGACCTCCCGGAGAGGCCACCACCCCCTGAGAGCCGATCTGCGAGTCGAGGACCAGGAAAGAACCGCTCAGGTTCCAGGCGCCAGAAATACCGCTGAAGTCGATCGGGAGCGGCTCACCTGGGGCCATCAGAGAGATCAGGGCGTCCCGACGGACCTGAGACGGCGACTCGAAGACTGAGTACCCGTTGTCGTTCAACTGATAGCCAGAGAGATCGAGGACGGCGCTTCGGGGCCCTCCGCGTGCGAGAAAAGCGTTCCGGTCGAAATACTCGTAGGCCTCCGCGCTCGGCGAAGCGAGCAGCGTCGCGAACAGGACCGACACGACGGCCGGACGAGCGCGGTGAAGGCCTCGTGATTTCGCCGCCGCGAAGGCGAGGAGTGTGCCTAACATCAGAGCGAGAGAGAAAGAGGGTTCGGGGAGAGGTGTGGCCGGAAACGTCTCGGTCCCCAGCACCGCGCTCGTCCATTCGCTGGTCGTCGCCGTGAGCTGGATTTGAGGCGACGGGCTCGTCGGCGAGGGCGGCGGCGTATAGGTGACGTCGACGCTTCCGAGCACGAGACATCCCAGGGTTCCCGTCGGGTCGAAGTAGTTGATGACGAGATTGTTCGCTGCGATCAAATTCGAGACGGTGTCGGAGGCAGCTGCCGTGAAGCCGTCCAGCGTGAGATCCGCGTCGGTCGATTCCAACCCGAGTGCGACGGCGCAAATCTCGTCGCCGTTGGGGTCGGTTCGCGAGAATTCGCAGACGGTCCCGGAGGAGGCGGTGCTGCCAGCCTCGAGGTACAGGTGGAACGTGGTCGAGCCGTCCGGGATGACGGTCGGAGTCGTCGACGGACACCCACAGGTCGGAATCGCATCCGCCGACCAGCAGACGACGGGCTCCTCTCCGGCGAGCGCGTGGCCCGTGGCGAAGAGGCTCAGGAGCCCGATGACCAGAACGAGGCGCGGCACGAAATCCCCAAAGGGGTTATAGCGGCTGCTTATCGTCATCTTCGTCCTTCCCGCGGTGCGCGACATTTCGGTCGAGCGCCTCGCATTTTCGATTCTATAGGGAGGACGGTGTGACGATCGTTTTTTTATCGGAGATCCTCGAGATTGCGGGATTTTCGCGTGTTCCGCGTTGCGCACGCAGGAGGCTGGGAGTCCAGACTCCCCGTCAGTCCTGCATGCGTCCGAGATCGGCTTGATCCAGAAGGGCCTGGACCGCCGTGCCCGGCTGCGTTTGTTCGGGATGGGATCGCATCAGATCGATCGACTCGCCGAGCGCGTCGTACCAGTAGCCGGAATCCGCGAAGATCGCGGGACGATCGCCCATCGAAGCGTCGGCCAGGCGGGCGGAGAGGGCCGCCTCAGCGGGGGCGTGGACGACCCAGCCGAAGGCGAAAGCGGTCGGCGGGGACCACTCGTCGACACGGTGGGCGACTGACCACCGGTATTCCTCATCTTCCCCGAGGGTCACGCCCAGGCCGGCGAGGTCGATCTCCTGGATGCCGTCCTGTGAGGGGCGCGGGATCGCAAGGCCTTCGGCCACGACACGCTGAGGTGACCCGGTGCTCACGATGTCCAGCGTGAACGCGCCACCCTGCGGGACCTCGCTGAGGCGCCAGAAGAGGCGGGGCGAGGGGGTGAGGGATCGCGCGGCGTGATTCGGTGCCAGCGCCTCGATTCGAAGTGCGGACTCGGGGGATTCCGAGCGAAAGCCTCCCAGCTCGAAGAACCGATCCGCAGCGCCTGAGGGGCGCTGATAAACGGGCATGTTCATCGCGAGCAGCATCTCGGGTGCCGGGTCGGCGGAGGCAGCCCGGGACGGGCGCGTCGGTGTTCCCTCGGTCGGCGGTTCTGCGACTCGAATCGAGGGTCGCGGGCTCGAAGCGGGCTCGAGGCCCTGGGAGCCCGTTGCAGCCAGCTGGGGCTCCGTGGACTCGACGGCGGGGGTGCGATCGGTCGAGGAGCCGGTTCCCGGGGCGGTCGAGGGCGAATTCGGCGCCGGCGCGTCGGGCTCGATCGCGGCGAAGGCGGGCTCCGGCGCGTTCGGATTCCCGGTTTCGTCCGAGGACAGCGGGGCGAACGGATCGGTCGCGACCCACAGGAGGAGCGCCGCTGCGCCCCCCACGAGCGCGAAGGAGGCAGGGCTGAATAGGAGGCGTCGCAGCGCGGATCTGATTCCAGACTCTGCCGGCTGCTCTAGATCGGCGTTCAGCTGGCTGAAATCGAACGATTGGAGGGTGTCGAGCTCGTCACGCGCAGCCGCGCTGCGCGCCAGGGCGGCGTCGACGATCTGACGCTCCTCGGCGGAGAGGGAGTTCGGCGACTGTGCGTGGCGCGCCATCAACTCTGGCGCGGGCAGGTCGGCGACGAGGATCTCGTCCCATAGTTCTTCGAGGCGCTCGTTTTCGTCAGTCGACATGGTGTTCCCCCCATCGATCGGCGTGCGGTCGGATGCTCTGCTGGGTGGACGGGGACGCCGGCCATTTCATATCGCTCATGCGCCTCATGACTCGGGAAAAAGAACGTCTCGAAGCTGCTTCATCGCCTCGCGCTGGAGTCGGTTGATCGTCCCGCGGGGCTTCTCCAATTGCGCGGCAGTCTCTTCATAGGTCCTCCCCTCGAGATAGATCGCCTCGATGACCTCTCGATGGCGGTCGGAGAGCTGGCCCAGGGCGTTGCGGAGCGCGAGCTTCTCGCCCACGCCCAGCGCCGTGCCCTCGAGCGTCGTGTCCTCCACCTCTTCGATCACGTCGCTCGACGCTTCGTCTCGGCGCCGCCGGGCCATGTCGATCACCGTGTTTCGCGTCATCACGCGGACGAAGCCCGGGAAGGCCGCGTAGTTACGAATCTTGCCGTCGCGATGGCTCCTCCAGACCCGGATGACGACCTCCTGGGCCACGTCGTCCCAAGAGTCCCGGGAGGCATAGCGACCGAATCGCGAGAGCTGGGCCGTGATCAAGCGGCGCACGCGGGCGAGGGCCTCGACTTCCCCGGCGCCCAGGCGCTCGAGTTGGTCCTGCCAGTCGACCTCGCTCGAGGGCACCGCCGCTGCCAGCGCAGTGACGAGGAGCCGTATTCCCGTGAAGAACATGCGCAAGAGAGTAAGGGCTGACGGCCATTTCGTGCCAGCGATCACTTCTCCTGAAAACCGAGGGGCGCCACGAGAGTTCGGCGGTGTGGCGCTCTTCGCAGGGCTCCCGGATCTGTCCGAGTTTCACGAGAACGCCGATATCGATCTTGCTTCACCAGCGACTCCATCTACAGAGGCCCGAAAGGTTTTCGGGCCGGTCGCGGAAAGAGCGCCTCCCGGCCTCGAGCGTTCGTCTGGATGCTTCGTGGACCCTGGAAGGGCTCGAGCGCTCCGCCGGCAGACGCCGGAAGAGCTGCGGGGGCATCAGCATGGTCGAGGTGATCGAAATCGCGGATCGTCACGCAGACGAGCACATTGCACGGCATTTCGGTCGAAGCCCCATCGTGGTCCAGCTTCCGACGGTCTTCGCGATCGTCGCGCCCGCGACGCACGCCGGCGCCCGCCTTCTGGATCGATGCAAGGACCGATTGCCGGGCAAGTACTACAGCTTTCTGATCGGAAACCTCGCCCAGTACCTGCGACTCTCGCCCGACGCCCCGCTCAGCCAGTACCTGCTCGACGTGGCCCGGCCGGATCGGCTGCACGCGTTCGCGAGGGACCTGGAGAACACTTTTCTTCGCACGCAGATCTCGGCGAAGACCTGCGCTTCGCAGACGATCTGCGAGGGGCGAGTCCAGGGACTGATCCTGGGCGGCCTGTTGGAAGAAAAGATGCGCCTGATGGAGGCCTTGACCCAGGGGCTGAACGGGAAGCTCTTTGGCTCCGAGCACGGTCATTATTGCGCGCCGATCGCGTCGAGCTGCAACATGAGCGGCGACCCGGCGGGCTCCATCGACGACTTCGGAAGAGCGCTCGACTTCGCGAAGAGCCGCGGCGTGGGTCTGGTTCTCACGAACGCATCGGGTACCGGCGGCGGGTCGAACCCGATCTTCGGCATCGCCGGAACAGAGCTGGAGACGCTCCGCGAAGGCCCCGGCGGGTCCGAGAAGCGTCGACTCCTCGAACGGTGGCTGCGCCGCGCCGATTTCGACCGGCTGCAGCACGCGACTCCGTACCTCGCTTCGTTCGACTCGCGCGACTCGTTTCAGGCGAGCGCCTGATTCGAGCCCCCGGGTCATGCAGATAGGATCGCTCGAGGAGCCCCCAGCGCCTCCGGTTCGGGCGCACCGACCCAGGCGCAGACTGCCTTGGCATCCACGATGCGCGAGGTCCCGCCATCGAGGCTGGCGCGTTCACGACAGAGGCGCACCAGGCCGGGCATGCAGTTACGCGCGGCCATCGGTGTGCATGCCGGTGCTGGCGCGTGTCATGCTGACGGGAATCCAACTCCCCAAGTGGGATCGGCCTTGGTTCGCCACTGCAGAGAGCAGGTGCTCGAGCGCCCCCCAAACACGACTCACGCGAAGCGTGCGACGCCCTCGAGGACCACCGAAAGCTCCGGAACACGGTCCGCGAGGACATTACGGCTCCTTCGCAAGCTCATCTTCACGGCCTCGTTGCTCTTTCCGAGCTTCGAAGCGATCGACTTGATCTTGCAGCTCTCGCCGTAGCGAAGCTGGAAGATCTCGAGATGGGCCGGCTGGCGACTGGAGGAAAGGACCTCGTCGCACTTGTCGAGAACCCGGGCGGCGTCCACGGTGCGTTCGATTGCCGAATCGACGGGCGCATCGCGCAGCTCCCGGGCGTTCTTCGGTCCCACCATCCAGCGCGAGCAGTGACGGTGGAACCGGAGGCATACGTTGTGCGCGATGCCGAAAGTCCAGCTCCGCAGACTCGATCGCCCCTGAAAAGAGCCGAGAGAGCGGTAGACCTGGACGAAGGTCTCCTGCGTCAGGTCTTCTGCCTCGGCCAGGTCACCGATGCGCTTGCGCACGAAGGCGAATACGCGTCGGTAATAGGCGTCGTAGATTTGCGGGAAAGCGGACTCATCACCCGCGAGGACCAGCTCGGCCAGCTTACGGTCCAGCTCGCGATCGGCGTCGATCGGGTTCTGGGTCGGGTTGGGTCGGCGGGGACGCTGCATCGGTGCTCTCCATCAGGCCTGTGGGTTTCGCTTCAGCGAATCGGGCCTTTGATGAAGAGACGGGCGAAGAGGCAGATGGATATCGACCGTGGCATTTCCTTTTTCCCAAGCTCCCGTCCGGTGGCGATTTCGAGGCGGCAAAAGACTCGTCTCATCGAGTCACCCCTCCGCGCACCGGATCGACCGGAGAACAGTGACGCGGTCGCTCGAGGCGTCCGCTACGGTCCTCTCGAAGAGGTCGCCGATCCCCCGGGTGACCGGATAGGGCCATGTCTGTCGCCGCGTCCCGCCTCGGAGATATCGTGCGTAACGCCTCGCTTCTGGGGCTCGCGCTCGCGGTGGCGTACTTCGGGTACGGCCTGCATCGCGCCGTCGACGCGCTCGAGCCGTTCGCCGGGGAGATCGCCTCGATTACGAGGCAGATCGAGGCGACGCGTCAGACGCTGGAGCCGCTGATCGAGGCGACGCCAGCGGCGCTCGATCAGGTCGAACGGGTCCAGGAACGCGTCCCGGAGATTCTCGCCGAGCTCGAGCGGTATCGTGTGCTCGTGCCGGAATTCCTCGCCGAGATCGAGGCCGTGCGAGCACAGGTCCCCACGGCCCTCGCCAGCGTCACTGCGATAGAGGAACGGGTCGCCGCCCTCCAGGCGGATCTGCCGCGGATCCTCTCCGTCTCCGAGGAGGCGATTGCCACCGTTCGCGAGGCGGACGCGTCGATCCAGCACGGCGTCGCGCTCGTTCCGGAGATCCTCTCGGAGAGCGAAGCACTGCGGGACACCATCCCGCCGTCGCTGGACCGCCTGGACGCCTTGCTCGAAGGGGCGTCGAAGGCGTCCAAGAGCGCGGGGCGCGGTGTCTGGCGGGGCTTCATTCGAGGGGTGATCTCGACCCCCCTCGATCTGCTCCGCGACGCGGAGGAGGCGCTCCTACGAAGCGTCGTCTTCGACGGCAAGGCTTCGCCCGAGGACTTCGAATCCCTCAACGAAGTCGCCGACGAGCTGCTCTCGACCGAGGGAGAGACCCAGCGGGACTGGGTCAACCCCAGCACAGGGAATGGCGGTAGCGTCGAACTCGTCGATCGATTCGAGCGGGAGGGTCGGGAATGTCGTCGCCTCCGGGTCGTCCTGCAGCCCAGGGAAGGGGGGCCGGAGGAGTTCGGGAAGACAGTCTGCCTCGACGAACGTGGCGGCTGGGAGGTCGTGGAGAGCGACCGCTAGGCCAAGCCGGCGGCGTTCCGGCGAAGAGAGGCGCTGCTCTGCCTCTCCAGATGCAGGAGGGAGAGGATCGTGACGGCCGAAGGCGTTCGGAACACGACTCGGTCACGGATCGTCGAGTTCGGCGGGAATACGGCGCTGCTGATCGCGCTCTTCGTTCTTTTCGCGGTGCTTCCGTTTCTGACGGGGGGCGACCAGGACGGTTTCTCGACGCGTGTGGTCTGGACTTCGCTGATCGTCGCGGGTCTGTTCCGGGCGAGCGAGCGCCGCTTCTTTTTGTGGAGCGCTCTGTTCGTCGCGGTGCCCTCGCTCGTCGATCGATGGTTCGCAGTCCCGGGCGATGCTGCCGTCGCCCCCGTTCTCGCTGCCGTCTTCGTGTTCCTGGTCGCCGCGCACATCCTCGCCGACATCTTCGCTCGCGATCAGATCGGCTTCGACCAGATCGTCGGCGGGGTCAATGTCTACCTCTTGATCGCGCTCGCCTTCTCCCGACTCCATCTCGCCGCGGCGCTGCACCGAGCAGATGCCTACCTGATGGGGGAGCTCCCTCTGCCCGAGTGGTGCCTCATGACCGGACAGGGACTCGAGGACACGCTGCTCTACTTCAGCTTCACCACGATCACGACGCTCGGCTACGGCGACGTCCGGCCAGCGAGTCACCTCGCACGGGTTCTCGCGACCGGGGAAGCCGTCCTCGGCCAGCTCTTCATCGCGATCCTGATCGCACGCCTCGTGAGCATCTACTCGCGACCGGTGCGTGGGGCGGAGTGAGGGGGGGCTTTCTCCTACCCTCTCCCCTTCGTTCGAAGGTGAGCCGATTCCGGCTCCTCTCCGGGCCTTCCGCGCCTCGCGAGAGGCCGCAGATCTCGTGAATCGTGATTCGATCGGGGGGCTCCGATCACGCGCATCCCGTCGGGGAGGCAATCGGCCTTCCTGACGACCTTCGGTCGTAGCATCGGTGGCGTCTCGTGGGCGGTCGGGTGGGCTGGTCTCTACATGTCGGGCGCCATCCGCTTGTTGATCGGCCCAGGCTTGCTCGTCGACGTGGTGTCCACCGCCGCAGGCACGGCACTGCCGCTACTGATGGTCGTGGGTGCGTGGCGTCTCATGTGCCCGGCGAAGCCAAGACCTCGCTTGCTCACCCTCGCCTTGCTCTCGGCCTTGACGATTCGGATGGTGCTGAGCGCCTTCGTGTCGATTGGTACGAATCGAGCGATCTTTGCCGCCCTGGTCACGCTCTGCGTGGCCTACTGCTGCCTGCTCTTCGTTCGGGAAGGCGGGGCGCGTGAGCGGTCCGCCGCCGTACCCCTCGTCTTCCTGTTTCCCCTGTTCGGAGTGTCTGCCTGGATCGGCGCGATCACCCTGCAAAGCGGAACCCAGAATCTGGCCGCCCTGTTGGTGAATGTCGTACTGGGTGCAGCCGTAGCGGGCGTCCAGATCAGCGCGTTCGTCGGGTACCGCCGAAGTCAAGCATCGGAACTCCACGCCGAACTCGCGACTCACTATCGCGCGATCACGCATGACTCGTCCGACCTCTTCGCTGAGCTGGGAGAGGACGGGACGATCCTTTACGTCAACCCCGCACACAAGTCGGTCCTGGGTGTCGAGCCGAAAGACGTGATCGGGCAGCCAGCGAGTTCAATCGAGCTCACGCCTGTACCCGCGGACCCTGCCGTGCTCCGCGATGCAGGGACTTCTCCTCCCGAGAGCGTCTTCGTTGCGTACCACAAGGATAACGGTCACCCGGTCACCATCGAATGCCGTTTCCTTGAAGTGAAACACGTCAGCGGCGAGATCCGCACGGTCGTGGTCAGTCGCGACATTACGGCGCGTGCCGTCCAGGCCCGCGCCGCAGAGGAGCTCAACGAGCAGCTCGAGGCCCTTGTCGATTCGCGGACCCAGGGACTCCAGCGCTCTGCCGAAAAGCTCGAGGCGGCGAACCGGCTGGCATCGCTCGGCACGATGGCCGCGGGGGTCGCGCATCAGATCAACAATCCGATCGGCTCGATCCGAATGAGCGCAGAGTTCGCACTCGGAGCCCAGCAGGGCGACATGGAACGTGACCAGGTGTGGCAAGACGCGCTCAACAACGCCGTCGTGCAGTCCCAACGCTGCGGAGAGATCGTCTCCAGCATGTTGCAGTTCGCGCGAAACGAACCGACGCAGAAACGAGTCGAAGACCTCTGCGTGATCGTCAAGCGGACGTGTGAGCAGACCGAAGGCTATGCCGCCTCGCTCGACTGCAAGCTCGTGACTCATGGCCTCGGTCGCCCGGCTCACGTTCTCGGAAGCGCGATCGAACTCGAAAAGGTCTTCGTCAACCTGATTCGCAACGCCTGTGAGGCCTGCGAGGGATCTCAGGCCGTGACGATCTCCGCATCGCGCGAAGCAGAAAGAGTAGTGATCGAGATCCGTGACGAGGGCGTAGGCACCCCGAAAGAGATCGTAGACGAGATTCTCGACCCCTTTTTCACCACCCGGCTCAAGCAAGGCGGGAACGGCCGCGGCCTGTCTGTCGCCCATGGCATTACCACAGAACACGGCGGCACGATCGACATCGAGAGCGTGATGGGTGAAGGCACGAAGGTTCGGGTCGGCTTCCCACTCGTCGAAGATCCGCAGCCGAATCAAGCCCGCTAGCTCGCCGAGCGACGCGGACGGGTCATCTGCGCCGAGATCGCGCAGGTTCCGCCCGAACAGGGCAAGAGCCCTGGATGGTGGGGCTTCGCGGGAGACGATCGGCCTCTGCTGCCAGGGGTCACTCGGGTAAAGCCGAGCCGCATAGGCGTGGCCGATCCTCGTCCCGCGTAGTCGTGCGCCTGTGGGCGACTCTCATACGCGCTCAGGGTTCCCGTGGGGCTAAATCGCAATATGCGCGGAAAGTTCGAGTCGAATCCGATAGGAATGTCACCTCCATAGCGTCTCTCCTCTCGACACCCTTCTTAGTTGAACCCCTTCACATAGGATCAAGAACATGGCCCTCATGAAATTGCGAATTCCCATTCTGCTGTTGATGCTGACGCTCCTGCCCGCAGTTGCGAGCGCGCGCTCTTCGCGGACCTGCGAAGACGTCAAGATTCGGGCCGCCGGTCGCTACGCAGCCTGCCTCGCGCGGACCGACCTCGCTCCAAAGAGCGCAGCCGGGGTCTGCGAGCGCCAGATCACCGCTCGTTTCAAGAGGGCGGAGCGACGAGGAGAGTGCCTAACCGGGACCGGCGCGGCGGAGGTCTCGGACTTCCTCACCGACGTTCAGACGCTGGTATCGAACTCGATCCGCGATGGAGACGCGCTTCCGCAGATCATCGAGCCGGAATGCGACCCCAGTAAGGTGAACCTCCTGGATTTCGAGGCCTGGCGGCGTGAGGAGGGGTACTGGATCGGGGAGTACACCTTCCTCGGGGCGGATGGCGCGCCCTTCGTGAGCAGCAACTGGCCCTACCGGTACGATAGCTATCGCGGGTTCATCCACCTCGAGGTCGAAGGGCCGAGCATCCGGCAGCGAAACGTCTTTCTCTACCCGCCGAGTGCGGAAGAGGACTGCACGGGCGAGGTCGACGAGATGGGCGTTCCTTTGGACGTCGTCGGTGAGGGGACATGCGGCGAGACCGGCAACGAGAAGATCTTCAGCGCTGATCAGGATGCCTCGGACTGCAACGGCAACCTAGCGGGCCCCTTCTTTCAAGGCGGCTTCGAACTGACGACCGCGACTCAGCTGATCGGGGATGACGCGGTCCTCTATCAGGTACGCCTCTTCGAGGGAGGTCCGCTCTTGCAGAACCAGCTGACGACGCTTCCGGGGGACGACACGCGGGTCCGGACAGCCCAGGGCTTCGCGCCCTTCCTCCCGCCGGGTCTCCCGACCTGGTCCTACGCGAGCTACTACCGCGAGCGGAAGGTCTCGCGAGAAGAGTTCTATGAGACCTTGGCCGAGACGCGCGAGGAGTACTCGATCCTGGAGTCCGATTACTGCGCATACGACAGCTCGAACGCCTCGAGTGGAGTGAGCTGCGACGAACACTTCGGTGAATCGACGGCACCTTGAGGCGTGTTCGATGCGGGCTGATGGACGGCGCGCCGTCCGCCTCCGCTTCGAAAGGAAAGGGAAGTTTCGTTCGGAGGGGTCCCCGGAGCGAGCGCGGTGCGCCGCCCCGGGGATCTCTTTTCATTCGAGCGTGAGCGGATTTCGTCATCCCCCCGGTTTCAGGGCTCGAGGGCGACCTTGATCGCGCCCCCGCGTCGATCGCGGGACCTTTCGAAGGCAGCCGGGGCCGAGGCAAGGGGGAAGCGATCGCTGACGAGCGCATCGGCGATCGCATCATCTTGGCCGAGCAGAGCGGCGGCTGCATCGGCGTCCCGTGCGGTGCCAGACTGGCCGTACATGGTGGAGATCGCGATGTCGATCTCCTTCGCGGCAGCCAGGAGCCCGGGCACCTCGAGCACGCCCCATGAAGAAGCGAGCATCAGCAGCAGTCCCTTGCTGCGCAGCGCCTCGCACGAAGCCTCGACCGCCGAAGGCGTGCCCGCGCAGTCGAGGACGACGTCGTACTGGCCGTCAGTCCCGGCCTCGATCACGTTCGCGCCGAGCTTGCGCGCGGCTTCGATCTGGGCCGGGTGGCGGGCAACGAGGTCGACCTCGGCATGGGCGGCCCGAGCGGCGACGGCGGCGCAGAGGCCGATCGTGCCACCGCCCATGACGAGTACACGCATCGTGCCGTCGATCCGGGCGCGCCGGACACCATGCACCGCTACCGCGAGGGGTTCGACAAGGAAGCCGCTCGAGGGGTCGACGCTGCGGGGGAGCGGCACGATGCATCGCTCCGGGACGAGGATCTGCTCGGCCATGCCACCGTCCTGGCCTACGCCGTAGACCATGTCGTTGCCTCGGGTGCAGACCTGTGTGTCTCCGGTCAGGCAGAAGCGACAGTCGCCGCAGGGCGCGATCGGCTCGATGGCCACGGGAGTACCGTCCTCGAGAAGGCCTGAGATCTCGTGCCCGGGAGTCCCCGTGATCGGGAATCCGCTATCGAGGATCGTCACGTCCGAACCGCAGATGCCGCAGGCGCGCACGTCCACGAGCACGCCTTCCCCGCTCGGCGGCGGCACGTCCTCGAGCACTACTTTTTTGTCCTGGAATTTGACTGCGAGCATCCTGCTTCTCCTCTCGGATCCAGCGGCGCCTCCGACCGGCGCGTTCGCTCTCGCTCAATCGACGCTAGATCCCCTCCGGATGCTTCGGAAGACCGACTGCCCAGGCTGGCTCCGCCGGCCATTGGAGGCGCGTGCGGCGTCGAGGATGGTCCGGGTCGTGCTCCGCGCAGAGGCGCTCGTAGTCCTTGAGGACGCGCTGCATCCCCTCCCAGGAGTAGTAGTCTTCCTGGAACGACCAGAGACCGTCGCCGGCATAGACCTGGATCGTGACTCCGGCGAAGTCGAGCGGCGCACCGCCCGGCTCGGGGTTGTCGAAGCGGTTGATCATCCCGTTGCTGACACAGTTGCCCTGAATCGTGTGCCAGTCGTAGATCGTATAGAGCGCAGGCATCGTCCGGTTCATGACCCGGTCGAGGTATTCCCGGATTTGCTCGCGCCCGCTCTTCACGTCCTCGATGACGCGATCAATGAGAATGGCGTCTTCCGTATAGAGATCGGCGAACTCCGACCATCGCTCTCCCGCGCCCCCCAGACTCCAATAGTGTGCAAAAGCCTCCTCGATCTCTTCGCGGGGGAACTGCTTCCCTGTGTCGACGGGGGTGAATGCGGACATAGCGTTCTCCTAAGGCAGCGGCCGGGGCGACCGTGATGGGTCAGTCTTCGACGGCGAGCCAACCGGGGGCGACCTCGTCGCTGCGGAACCAACGCAGGGAAGCTGCCCGCGCTGCGATGCGCCAGCCTGCCGGCGTATGCTCCAACTCGTCTCGATAGTGCGTGCCTGCCTGATCGTCCCAGCTCTGCCCGGAGTCGGACCGGAAGTGATGGCTCACGACGTAGGTCTCTGCGATCGCACGGTGTCTCTCGATCGAGGCCGTGTGCGTGCCGACCACGTTCATCGTTCCCTGGTAGCGGGCCTGCGAATCCCTGATCCTCTCGACCAGGGACTCGATGGGGCCAGCGCCGAGGTCACCGTAGTTCGCGTGGGCGCCAGGAACGAAGCAGTCCAGGAAGGTTGCCCACGTAGCCTGGTCGGTGGCCAGGGCGATCGCGTGTTGCAGGTCGGAGATCGCCAACCGGTCCGCGAGTCGAGAATGGGGAGATACGTCGCTCGATTCGGACAAGTCGCCTCCTGGATCTCGGCTCGTACTCATGCGCCGAATGTAGTACGAACCTGAGGGGCCGCCGAGGGGCTTGAGGGCTCGGAGAATGCCGCCACGAGTACGAGTTTTTCCGGAAGCGGAGCAGGTCGCGAGGATTCCGGATCCGAATCGATTCGAAAGGCCTGGCTGGACTCGCCGAAGACGGTGATCCCCTGATCCATCGCAACGTCTTCGGTCGTGGGTCGCCGTGAGGCCGTCACGGCTTCGTGGACGAGGGCGCGCCCGTGGATCCGCCCGTGTGTTCCCTGTCTGGCCGCAGCAAGTAGGGCTGGCACGAGCGAGGAAGCCATCGTAACGCGCGGCGCGATTCTCTTGTCCTGCGGAGATCGTATCGTTTGGGCGAGCGCCTCGGTGGCGAATGCGAGGCTAACGTAGGGACTGCCTCGGAAAGTCTGAGTAGCTCGACTTCGAAATGAGACACCCCAGCGTTGCCCTTTCTGTCGATCGGAAGATCTGGAGCAGAAGCCGGACGAGTCGTTGTGGGGTTGGGGAATCAGAAGAACGATCCGGGACGAGCGTGGCGAGCCATGTCGACCGCTTCGTTCGGTTCTGGTCTTCAGGAGGAGCAAGGTGAAGGTCGGCGTTCTGCTGAACAACTTCGGCGGTTTCCCGGAGACCGGTCTAGGCGCTCGCGCCTGCATCGACCTCGCCCGTCAAGCCGAACGCCTGGGCTTCGACTCCGTTTGGGTGACGGATCACGTGGTTCTGCCGAGGGAGCGCCGGACTCCCTACCCGCATAACGACTCCGGCGGATTTCCGTATACCTGGGAACAGGAGATTTTCGAGCCGCTCACCCTGATGGCGGCGCTCGCGACGGCGACAGAGCGGGTTGAGATCGGCGTGTCCGTGCTGGTCATCCCGTATCGCCATCCGCTGCTCACCGCGAAGATGATCGCGACGGCGGATCAGCTTTCGGGCGGCCGGATCGTCCTGGGAGCAGGAGTCGGGTGGCTGCGCGAGGAGTTCGAGGCGCTCGGGCTGCCCGCGGAACACTACGAACGCCGCGGCGCAGTCACGATGGACTACCTGCGTGCGATGCAGGTGTCCTGGACCGCCGGGGCGGGTGCCTCACATGAAGGCGAGTTCGTCCGTTTCGAAGATCTGGGAACGCGTCCTTTGCCCGCCCGCCAACCCCATCCCCCGGTCTGGTTGGGAGGGCAGGGCGAACGCGCCCTTCGTCGAACCGTCGAGCTGGGCCAGGGCTATCTGGCGATCTCGTCCAACCCCGAATCGCTCAACCGGGATACGGACCGACTGCACGCCCTCTGCGACGAGGCGTCTCGCGATTTCGCCACCCTCGAAATCGCGCACATCGACGGACTGATCCTCGCCCCGGAGGTGGCCTCGACCGAAGGAGCGACGCTCGTCGGTCCGTGCGATTTCCTCTGCGGCGAACTCGAGCGCTATTCGGCGGCTGGCCTCACGCATCTCGTGGCGGGCGTTAGTCGCGCCGGAGACCAGCGTTACGAGAGTGTGGTCGACGCGCTCGAAGAGGTGGCCGCCGGAATCTTGCCCGCCGCCCGCGCGCTGTGATCGGCGCGCTTCGGGAGGTGCATCCGTCGCTGGAGTCTTTCAGGTTTTGCCTGATCGGAAGAAAAGAATCCCTGCTCTGATCGACAGGGAGCTCATCCCTGATCGGCTGGACGGTGTGGGATGAGCGCTTTGCCTCCGTCGGGATCGAGCGAATCTTTCTTTTCGAGTGCTACGAGACAAGGCTCATCAGAAGACGATCCGCATCGGGAGTCCCGTCGCGTCGTGTGGCGGTGAAGTCGGAAGAGACTCGCTCGTTCCCGCCTCGATCCGATGCGCCGTCCAGAGCGTTGCGATCGCATCGAGAATGTCGTCGTCGGCGAGGTCCTTCTTCAGAGTCTCGCCGCGCGCCCGCTCGACGATCCCGGTTCCGAGCCAGGCCTCCGCCAGGGCCTCACGCTCCGCATGCCCTTCGCGCTTCTTCTTGCCGAAGGCGAGCGGCGTGCGGCCGTTCCAGGCCCAGAAGGAAACCTCCGGATGGACTTCGCAGACGCGTTTCCGGGCCGTCGCCGAAGCGGCCAGGAGTTCGTCGAGCTCGCCGACCTTCCCATAGATTCCCCACGCTTGCGCGCTCACGCCCTTGTTTTCGACCGTGCGCGTGATCTGATCGGCCTCGGCGCGGGAGGCCGCAGTGAGGGCAGGCCGGATTGGCGCACGAAAGACGCTCGAACGCCGGGGGCCGATTCGTCGGCGTGCTTCCACATCACAAGCGCGCGCACCGGACGGCGGCAGCCCGATCGGCATGTCGATCGCGATCCGCCGCGCGCGGGGCTCGGCTTCGAGGAGCGCCGCGACCGAGGGGATCACCGCGAAGTGCAGCTCGCCCGTCTGCGTTTCCCGGGAAGCACGAAACCAACCCGCTCTGCATCCGTCGACCCCGGCAACCCAGGCCATGATGGTTCGGCTCCCGTCGCCATCGACGCTCTCCCTTCGCCCTGTGTCTGGTTCCCGCCTGTGAACATGTTCGCTCCTCAGAACCCGAGATGCTGCTGAGGCCCTTCGTCTCGCGGCGGTTCGATCCGCTTCCGCCACGCGCTGAACGAGCCGACGGGTCCGGTGTGTGGGGGCACGAGCCAGGGCCACGGGTATTCGACCGCGACTTCGATCCGTGCCGCGATTCGTCGCCACCCTGGGACCGGTGTATGGGTCGCGGCGACAGGGCGTTCCGCGAGGACCTCCGCAGGGTCCCCTAGGTAGAGATCGACGCGGCGTCGCGTCGCGAGTTCGGCGAGGCACTCGACCAGGAAGACGAGCCGCTTCCGGGAGAGCTGCCAGCCCGCGAGTCGGCCTTCGTCGAAAACGAAGACGGCGGGCAGGTCGGGGTGACCCACGAGCGCGGGATCTTCGTCGCCGAGAGATTCCGCGGTCAGCCAGACCGCTTCGGGGTCGCTCCGCTCGACCCGGGAAGCGGGCCCGGCTCCGGTCGCCGAAGCATCGACACGTCCGAGGGCTTCGAGCGTGTGTGAGGCACGCGGCGGGGGCGGGGCATTCGCGGCGCGTTCGATCGGGCAATCTTTCGCGCGCTCGCACGCGCGACACCACGGGGCCGCCTGCCGCTCGACCTGTCCCCGGTCGAACCCGTAGAGGCGTCCGGTCTGGGCGCCCGCCGTCCACTGCCAGCCCAGTCGATTCGCGGCGCGGGAGCCGTCGAGCAGGTGCTGGAAGAAGCGATCCTCGCCGTCGCGCCACCCCCCTTGTCCGCGCACGGTGTAGTGCGAGGCGAGCCACATGCGGGAGGCGTTCGGGATCCAACCGTCGCGGTGAAGCTCGTCGCGGAGCCCCTCGACGCAGGCCATGCCCTTGGAGGCGGCGGCGCCCATCCGGCTCGGTCCGCGTTCCTTTGTGGCAAAGCGCATCGAGCGTCCGGTCGTTACGCCGAGCCGCGCGTAGAGATGGCGCGCGTATTCCTGCCAGAGCAGCTCGCTTCGAAACTTCGTGACGTCACGCGCAGGACCACCCTCGACGGCGGCCCACACGCGTGGCAGAGAAAGAAGGCCGTGGCGGATCCAGGGGGACAGCCCAGAGGCTCCGCGCGCCTCCGGCGGCGCGACCACGTTTCGCCCGGAGGCGTAGCCCTCGACCTCGAAGGCCCGGAGCGCGGCATTCGCGGCGGACTGACCGCCTCGGAAGCGGGGAGAGGGCGGTGCGTCGTCCCCGAAGAGACCTTCGAGGTGACGCTTGACCCAGGCGACGGCCACATCCGGTCCGGGCTGCGGGGTGGGAAGCAGCGCGAGGTGGGGCTTGGGAGAAGGGAGGCAAATCGACACGCGCGGACCCTAGCCGCGGGGGATGCGGCGTGGGCGAACTCGGGCGCGGCTCCGTCAGGCGCGTGCGGCGAGGCAGACCTGCGCCCGCTCCGGCCAATCCACCGTCGCGCCGACGGCCCCGCGCTCGATCGCGCGGCGGAGGTCGTCTTCGTAGCCGACGCCCCAGCATCGGATCTCGAGCCCGCAGGACTGCGCCACCGACACGGTGTCGGCGGAGAGATCCGCTGCGCGGACGCCGACCCATTGGAAGCCGGCCCGCTTGGCCTCTTCG
>PAQX01000016.1 GCA_002709835.1 Deltaproteobacteria bacterium | reverse complement strand
CTCCTAAATTGTAACGGAGGCGCACAAAGGTCCACTCAGGTTGATTGGAAACCAGCCGTAGAGTGTAAAGGCAGAAGAGAGCTTGACTGCGAGACCTACAAGTCGAGCAGGTAGGAAACTAGGTCTTAGTGATCCGGTGGCCCCGAATGGAAGGGCCATCGCTCATCGGATAAAAGGTACGCCGGGGATAACAGGCTTATCTCCCCCAAGAGTTCACATCGACGGGGAGGTTTGGCACCTCGATGTCGGCTCGTCACATCCTGGGGGTGAAGCAGCTCCCAAGGGTTCGGCTGTTCGCCGATTAAAGTGGCACGCGAGCTGGGTTTAGAACGTCGTGAGACAGTTCGGTCCCTATCCGCCGTGGGCGCAGGAGATTTGAGGGGATCTGTCCCTAGTACGAGAGGACCGGGATGGACGAACCAATGGTGGACCGGTTGTTGCGCCAGCAGCATAGCCGGGTAGCTAAGTTCGGACTGGATAACCGCTGAAAGCATCTAAGTGGGAAGCCAGCCCCAAGACGAGATCTCCCTGAACTTCGGTTCCTGAAGAGCACACCAAGACTAGGTGTTTGATAGGTCGGAGGTGGAAGCGCAGTAATGTGTGAAGCTGACCGATACTAATCGCTCGTGAGGCTTGACCAAATCAAATTGGACAAGTCGAGACTGGGTCAATTCAATTCATCGCGCTGGACAAGACGCTCCAGCCCGGAAAGATATTCAACGATCAAGATCTGCGGATCTCCGAACGCCCTCGAGAGGGCGAAAACGAAAAGACGGTTTTCCCACCGTCCATAGAGCAAGGGCCACACCCGTTCCCATTCCGAACACGGAAGTTAAGCCTTGCTTCGGCGATGGTACTGCCCATTTCTTGGGTGGGAGAGTAGCGCGACGGTGGGATTGAACTGAACGGCGCCCGTGAGTAGAACTCACGGACGCCGTTTTTCGTTTGGGGCTCCGCTGGAGTGGGAGTGGCGGATAGATCTCGAGGCCTAGCGTTCGGGAGCAGCCATCAGTTGCTGTCCAGGTTCCGATGCCTCGACGAAGCCCTCGCCGCCGCGGAAGAGGTTCGTGCTCCCCGTGAATTGGTCCTCGAATACCTGAACTTCGTGGTATCCGGTGTCGCCGAAGCTGACCACCATCTCTTCGCGCCCGTCGCCATCGATGTCGCCGAAGGCGGGGCGCACCGTCATGTCCGCGGCGCGCACGTCCGGGCGACCAACCTGGACGCCGAGGTAGCCCGGGTAGCGGTCGAGCCGTGCGTGCACGGCATCGTCCATGAAGAGGATCCAGCTCCCGCTGCCCGCGCCATACCCGATCGCGAATTCGTCCAGGCCGTCGCCGTCCCAATCGCCGAGCGCAGGGTAGGTGCCGCCGCCTCGCGAGTCGTCGTCGTTCACGCGCGCGATCCGGACGAGACCGTTGCCGCTCTCGAGGGATTCGTGTCTCGCGAATCCGTGCAGGCCGTCGTCGAGCACGGCGATCGAGCGGTGTCCGGCGGTCGAGTAGCCGACGACCAGTTCGTCCAGGCCGTCCCCGTCGAAGTCCCCGAGCGCCGGTAGGGTGCTGGTCCCGGGACTCCGCATGCCGCCGGAGGTGGGCGCATCGATCACGCTGCCGCGCTCCCCATCGAAGGGCGCGAAGGCCGTGTCGAAGCTGTCGAACGCGAAGAGCTGAGCGCCCGCCGCCGGACCTGTGCCGACGACGAGCTCGTTGAGGCCGTCTCCGTCGATGTCAACACAGGCCGGATGGGTCTGGCCGTCGGCCGTGTGATAGTCCGCGTCGCCGATCACGATCGACTCGACCGAGGAGACGATCTCGTCCTCGAGATGGATGAGTGCGACCTGACCGTTGCTGCCGGGGCCAAAGCCCAGGACGAGGTCGCTGTCTCCATCGTCGTCGAGATCACAACGCGTCGGGCGAAGATCGCGAGCGGCGGCGAGGGAGTCGATGGTGAGAGCCCGGCTCGTGCCATCCCCTCGGACCATCGAGAGCAGCCCCGTCACGTCCGACGTAATCGCGAGGTTGGCCAGCGCATGTCGCGCGCGCAAGCTCGTGCCCGATCCGCTGTCGACGACCGCGTCTTCCATTTGTCCGGCATCAGGCTCAGGATCGGTCTCGGTCTCGGTCTCGGGCTCCGGCGGCGGTGCCGGTTCCTCTCCCGGCTCGGTCACGACTGCCGCGGCGAAATGGAATTCGTTGGAGAGAGAGGACTCGAGTCCGTCGCCGTTGTAGCTCGTCAGCGCGACGTAGAGGTCCGTCGCCGTGTCGATGTTCGTCGAGTAGACGAGCATGTCCTGGGATTCGGAGGGCTGGCCGAGGTCGACCTGTTGCGTGTACTCGCCGCTGCTCGTGCCGAGGTGAAGGACGTAGCCGACGGCTGAGGCCGAGGGGCTCGGGTGGAAGAACACGAGGTTGTGTTCCGGGTCCGCTGCCGCAGAGCCATGAAGCCCGAAGGCCATCAGCGCGGACAGGATGCCTGCGCGACGCACCACATGCGGGCTCGACGGCGCCTTGGGCTCCATCGGGTGAAGAGTTGGAGTTGATCGCAGATTCGTGAACGGCATGTCCAGCCATTTGGGCGGCCTCGTCGCGGTCTCGGTGACCGACCTCACCCGCGTTCCAATCCGCCGGCAAAATCGGCCCTTCGTGATCGATGACCGCGAACCGCGTGATCGAGCGCGCCGGCTGGACGAACGAGGCGCTTCGCATGGATTGCGAGGGACCTGTAGGTCCTCCCCGCCGGCGTATCGCCAGGCGTTTCTGTCGCGGCCGTTTCAGCGCATCCCGTAAGGTCGACCGGACGCGTCCCTTTGGCGTAGGGGGCCGGAGACAAGGCCTTGCGCCGCGCCCGCGAGCCTCCCCTCGGTCGCCGCCTCCGGGAAACGACGATGGGGGCGGGATGGAGCTACCAGACGCCGCTGTTCTCCATCGATGCCCAGGGCTCCTGGGGCGCTTTCCCTTTGCCCTTCTGGATCAGTTCGACGGAAATGCCGTCAGGGGAGCGTACGAAGGCCATGTGTCCATCGCGGGGCGGTCGGTTGATCGTCACGCCGCCGTCCATCAGCGTCTGACAGAGCGCGTAGATGTCCTCGACCTCGTAGGCGAGGTGGCCGAAGTTACGGCCGCCGTCGTACTCCTCGGGGTCCCAGTTGTGGGTCAGTTCGACTTGCGCGGAATCGTCTCCGGGCGCTGAGAGGAAGACGAGAGTGAAGCGGCCGGCTTCGACGTCGACGCGATGTCGCTCTTCGAGTCCGAGAAGATCGCAATAGAAGCAGAGGGAAGCGTCGATGTCGGTCACGCGGACCATCGTGTGCAGGTATCGCAAAGCAGGCTCCGGATTGGTTTGGACGGTGGAAGGGTAAGCGTTGCCCCGTTGCTGCGCTGCCTCTCTCGATCGACCGCGAGATCTGCGCTAAGAACAGGGGATCGATCGCGCTTTGCGAACGACACCCCCCGGTTGGAGTCGCAGGAGCAGACCCCCTGGAACCGCGCGGCGGCCGCGCCGCGCAAACGGGATCGGGTACGGAGCCGGGAACGCATGCGGGCACCCTGCGTCTCGCGTGCCTTCCGGGTGTGGAGTGGCGTTGGACGCGATGGGCGTGGTCGGGTCGATGGAGGCGGGTCTCCGCTTCGTCGACATACTGGACGTGATGATCGTCTCGGGACTCTGCTGGGTCGCGATCGTGTGGGTGCGCGAATCTCGTGTCCGTGCGGCCCTCGGCGGCGTCGCGATCGTGAGCGCGCTCTACGGCGGGGCGATGTTCCTCGATCTGCGGCTGACGACTTCGGTGCTCCAGGGGTTCATCGCGATTGCTGCGCTCGTCCTCGTCGTCGTCTTTCAGGACGACCTGCGCCGCTTCTTCGAAGGCCTGACGCTCTGGCTCGTACGGAACGCGACGCCGCGACCCGGAGCCGACGTGCTCGACGAACTCGGCGCACTCTGTTTCTCCCTCGCGAACGCACGGGTCGGCACGCTCTTCGTGTTCCCGGGGCGCGAACCGATCGATCGCTTCCTCGACGGTGGCCACTATCTGGGCGGCCGGGTGAGCGAGCCACTCCTGCGGAGTCTGCTCGATACCAAGACGCCGGGGCACGACGGGGCGATCGTCATCCGCGGTGGGCAGCTTGCTCGATTCGGCGTCCACCTCCCGCTCTCGACGGAGTTCGATCAACTGGGGGCGGGCGGGACGCGACACGCGGCAGCCCTGGGCCTCGCCGAGCGGAGCGATGCGTTGTGCATCGTCGTTTCCGAGGAACGCGGCGTCGTGTCGGTCGCCTGGCGCGGGCGGCTCACCCCCGTCGCGTCGCCGGGGGCGCTGCGCGGCGTCGTCGAGAAGTTCCTGGAGAAGAGTGCAAAGCGGCGCCGTGAGCCGTGGATTCGTTCGCGGTTGAATCTGGCGAAGCGGCACTGGAGAGAGGGCGTTCTGGCGACGGCCGTCGCCACGGGGCTCTGGATCCTGACCGGCCCAGGCGCGATGGTCGACCGGACTTCACGGTCGATTCCCGTCGTGATCGAGAACCTGCCGGAGGGCTATCGGGTTGCGAGCGTCGAGCCGGCGAACGTCGACGTCGAGTTCGAGGGACGACGCCGTGACTTCGTGATGGCCCCCGCCGACGAGTTCGTCGTACGGGTCGATGGGGACCTGGTCGACCAGGGACGGCGGACCTTCGCCGTCGAGCCGGCGCAGGTCGAGCACCCGCCGGAGCTCCGCATCGTCGGCATGGCTCCGATCAAGGTCCGGCTCGACGTGGAGCCGCTCTAGCCGCCTCTGCGAGATCCCTGGCGCGCAGGCGAGTCGGCGGTGACGATGAGACCCATCGGCAGGAAGAACGCGGCGTTGCGGGATGGTCGAGGCCAGATCAGCGATCGGCGAGCCGCAGAGAGGCGTCGCCGGGGACACGCACGCGGCGACGATCGGAAATCGGGGGCTAGCGGCGGTGGCGCCGCCGCTCGCGGCCATCCATGCCGCGGAGGGTGAACCACGTGAGCCCGAGCAGGGCAAAGGCGATGGTGATGCTGATCTCGTCCACGGCTGACCTCACTGGGTACCTCGGGCCTGGGGTGGGTCCGAGCTCGCTGTCGGTGGCCTATGTATCCGCCGAACGCGCATTCGATTCCGTGACGAGCATCACAAAAGAGAAGATTTCGCTTCTTTTTCGCTTTTTGCTCTTTCGAGTTCGCGGGCCGGGGGGGCGCATTCTGCTTCGTTCAGGCGGGCGCCTCGGGCGGGCCCCCGGAATCCGCGGCCGAGCGGAGGCGGCATTCTACGGGGTGTCCAGTCATGTTCGATGGACCGCGCTGTGCGCTTGCCTTGCCTTGACGCCGCAGCTTCGTGAATGCTTTCGGCCGAGTGCGAGAGAGCGCTGCGAGACAGGGGGACGCGTGCCGGAGGTCGACGACGAGAATGCGAGGATGGCGCCGGGGCCGCTCGGCCCGCGGGTCCAGGCGACGCGCGCGTCCGGGGCCGGATCGCCGCCCGAGCGAGATCCGCGCAGCGTGATCGTCCCGAGCGTCGCCTTGCCTCCGATGCTTCTCGAACGAATCGAACCCTCCTTCGGTCGGGGGGAGCGGCTTCGACTCGATGCGGCCCATGGGTACGTCCGGATCGGCCGGGCCGAGCACAACGACCTCCGTCTCTACACGGCGGCTGCGAGTCGAGAGCACGCGGTGATCGCGGGCAACGAAGCGGGGGAGTGGGTCCTCACGCCGGCCGAGGGCAAGTCGGTCTCGATTGACGGAGATCCGACAGGGGAGCCCGTGGAACTCGAGGTCGGCATGAATCTCATCTTCGGTGGAGATCATCTGCGCTGCGTGCGCGAGGTGCGCCAACGCGACCACATGGCGGTCGCGACCGCCTCCGAGGGGCTTCCCCGGGCGAACGCTTCCCCGGGCAGTGGGCGGACAGGATGGTTCGTGATCGGGGCGATCGCGGCGCTTGGCCTCGGGTTGATCACCTTCGCGTGGTTCACGGGCTGAAGTCGACGCCACGCCCCGAACAGAGCGGTGCCGACGGGGGGGCGATCGAATCGTGCTGCGAGATAGGCCAAGGGGCGCCGAGTTCTCGCTCGCCGTCAATGCGTCCGTGTCCGGCCGACGCGCGCCGTCAGGTTTCACCGCCCGCGGCGCAGCGGAAGCCGAGGGAGATGCTCGAGTAGTCGGGCGCGTCCTCGGAGAATGCCGCGCTCCGGAAGTAGGCAGGGATCCGGTCCATCCACGATCCGCCCTTGAAGACCCGTCGCTCGCCTTGACCGCTCGCGGTGGACGTCCATTCCCACACGCTGCCGGCGAGATCGAGAAGACCGTCGGGGGTCGCGCCGGTCGGATAGGAGCCGACGGGTTGGAGGCCGAGGCCCTCGGATTCGAGGTCCCGGAGGCGGTTCGCGTCCCACTCATCGCCCCACGGAAAGGCGCGGCGCTTCTCGCCTCTGGCGGCGAACTCCCATTCGTCTTCTGTGGGCAGCCGCTTGCCGGCCCACTGGCAATACCGCCGTGCATCCGGCCAGGAGACGTGGACGACGGGGTCGTTCGGATGGCGGGTGGCGTCGCGCCCCGGGTGCGGTGTGCGCCAGGAGCAGCGTCGGCAGCGGGTGATGTCCCAGCTGAAGCCGCGTTCTTCCGCCGTCGTGCGATGACCCGTCGCGTCGACGAATGCCTGGAAGTCGGCGTTCGTGACTTCCGTGCGGTCGAGCGAGAAGGGCGCGAGGGTCACGGTTCGCAGCCGCTCGTCCGCGAAGACCTCCCGCGCGCAAGCGCGGGCCGAGCCGCCGCCCTTCGTGCAGAGGAAGATCGCGCGGTCGATCTCTTCGGGCGTGCTGCCGAGCTGAACCGTCACGGGCCCGGCCGGCGCGACGACCGGTGCGGCTTTCCGGGACTCGATCGGCGCGGACTGCGCGAGGGGCGCCGAAGGCTCGGGCGCGAGCGGCGCCCCGTTGAGCTGAAGCAGGGCGCCGATGATAAGCACCGCCGCCGCTGCGAAGCCGACCGCCTTCCAGGGGATCGAGAAGCCTGCGCCCCCGACTTCGCTCGCGAAGGCGTCGGAGAACTCCGTACAGCTCCGAAAGCGATCCTCCGGTTGCCGAGACAGGGCTTTGCGGATCGCCTTCTCTGCCGACTTCGAAAGCGTTCCCTTCAGCTTCTTGCGGTCGATCGTGGGAGGCGGGCCCTTCTCTTTGGCGATCAGGATCGCTTCGTTCGTGTTCCCGGTGAAAGGGAGCTGCCCCGTGATCGCGAGGAAGACGACCGTCGCGAGGCTGTATTGGTCGTAGGCCGGGGTCAGGATCCGGTCGATCGCCTCCGGCGGAGCGTAGGCCGGTGAACCGACGAAGGTGCCGACGACCGTCAGCTCGCGGCGAACCTCCTGGGTCGATGCGTCTGGATCGGCGGCGCCGATCGCGGTGGCGATTCCGAAGTCGGAGAGGACCGCATGCCCCTCGCCGTCGAAGAGGATGTTCGCGGGCTTCACGTCCCGGTGAAGTGAGCCGTTGCGATGGACCGCATCGAGCGCGCCGGCGATCGTCGGCAGCCATTCGAGGATCTCCTCGCGCGTCTGCTGTCCGCCTTGCTTCGTGATGCGCTCGCGAAGATCCCCCCCTCGGAGGTACTGGACGACGGCGTAGGGCAGGTCGGTCGGGCCTCTCTCGCCTGCGCCATGGGAGCCCGAGTCGACGATCGAGAGGATCGCGGGATGCTCATGGGTAGAGAGATCACGGATCTCCTGGAGGAAGCGCTCCCGGAACGTGCGATCCGCCATCAAGCTGGCATGGGGGATCTTGACGACGACCTGACGCTCGAGGGTTCGGTCCCAGGCGAGGTAGACCGTACCCATGCCGCCGCGGTCGAGGGATTTCTGGACCTCGTAGCGGTCGTCGAGGAGCTGCCCGATGAGCGGATCCGTGGGGTCGGCTTCGGGCGCCTCCAGATCGACCGGGGCCATCGCGTCGTCCGGAGCGGGGGAGACCGTCGTGGCGTCGTCGTCCTGCCCTTCGGTGTCGTCCCCGTCGCTCAAGCGCGTTCCTCTTTCCGGCGAGTCACCTCGCTCGCGGGCCATCGCGCTGGGGGACCGACCCGTCCGTCCGCGCGGCGCCCGACTGCGTCAGTCGCGGTATCCTACCGCGGATGGCCGAACCCGGCGCTTCCCAGAATGCGAATGTCGACGCGGCCGGCGACGGACCGACGCCCCTCGGTGCCTTCGCGCGCGCTTTGCTGACCGTGCTCCGTCTGCTGCCAAAAAACACGATGTCCAGATGCATGGGGCGCTTCGCGAGCATCGCGTGGCCGGGGCCGATCCAGCGCGCAGAGATCCGCCTCTTCGCGCTCCTCGCGGGTGTGGATCTCGCCGAAGCGCGGGACGACGTTGGCGACTTCGCGACGCTCCAGCAGTTCTTCACCCGCGCCCTGATCGCGGGCGCGCGGCCGATCGAGGGCGACGACGATGTGCTCGTCTCGCCCTGCGACGGGGCCTGGGGCGCCGCGGGTCGGATCGAGGAGGGGACGCTCCTTCAGGTGAAGGGGCGTCGTTACCGTGTGGCCGATCTGCTGGGGCACGAGGCGTGGGCCGCGGGGTATGACGGGGGATGCTATGCGACGCTCTACCTGTCGCCGCGTGACTACCATCGCTTTCATACTCCCGCGGCGGGAAGGATCACCCGCCTCGACTATCTGCCCGGTGCGTTGTGGCCGGTGAATTCGATCGGTCTCCAGGGGGTCGAAGGGCTCTTCGCCCGGAATGAACGGATCTGTGCCGAACTCACGCTCGGGTCTTCGGCAGATTCGCCCGGGATCCTGATGATCGCGGTCGGGGCGACCATGGTCGGCAGCGTCCGCCTCGCCTTCGACGAGCTCTCGACGAACGTGCCGGGCGCTGCACCGGTGACACGGCGCCTCGATCGGAACCCGCCCGTCTTCGCTCGCGGCGAGGAGTGGGGGCACTTCGAGTTCGGCTCGACGATCGTGCTGTTGACGCCGAAGGACGGACCGACGATCGACCCGAAGCCCGTTGGGACGCCGCTTCGCCTCGGGGAGGCGATCGGGCGCGTAAGGGAATCGCCGCGATCGCGAGTCCTCTAGATCGGCGGCCGGGACGGGAGCTGCTCCGTGAGCCGCGGCCAGACGCGCTCGACCCATCGGCAGAGGCGGGCCCGCGTCTCGCGCGGGTCGATCAGGTCGTTCACCCCGACGGCTTCCGCGCGGGGGAAGGGGCTGCGGCCCTTCGAGAGCATCTCTTCGAGCTCGGCGCGCTTCGCATCGGGATCGTCCGCTTCCGCAATCTGACGACGGAAGGCGACCGCGACCCCGCCTTCGATCGGCAGGGCGCCGGACTCGGCGGAAGGCCAGGAATAGACGGTCGCCTTCGGGCCGAAGTGGGCCGCCGCGGCGACGCCGTAGGCCTTGCGCACGAGCACGGTGCACCACGGCACCTTCATCGTTACGACGCGCGAGATCACTTCGACCCCGAAGCGGATCGTGCCGCTCCGTTCGGAGTCCGGGCCGATCATGAAGCCCGGTTCGTCGACGAGCGTCACGACCGGGAGGTGGAACTTGTCGCAGAGGTCGATGAAGCGCTTCACCTTGAGCGCGCCCTCGGCGTCCATGGAGCCCGCATAGAAGTGCGGGTCGTTGGCGAAGACGCCGACGGGCTTGCCGTTCAGGCGGGCGAAGGCCGTGATGAGGCCCCGGCCGTACCCCTTCGTCATCTCGAAGACGCTGCCCTGATCGAAGACCGCCTTCAGGACCTTGCGCATGTTGTAGACCTTGCGTCGTTCGCGCGGGATCGCTTCGAGCAGGAATTCCTCGCGGCGCTCCGGGTCGTCTTCACAAGCGACGACCGGGGGGAGCTGCATGACGTTGCTCGGCAGATAGGAGAGGAAAGAGCGGATCTGTTCGATCGCGTCGTGTTCGTCCGTGGCGACGTTGTCCACGACCCCGGAACGCCCGTGGACCTTCGCGCCGCCGAGTTCGTCCTTCGTCAGCTTCTCGCCGAGGGCACGCTCCACGAGCGCGGGGCCCCCGATGATCACCTGGGCCGTGTCCTTCGTCATGACGGAGAAGTGGGAGGCCGCGAGGCGCGCCGCGGGGAAGCCGGCGACGGCGCCCACGGCGGCGGAGGCGACCGGGGCGACCTCCATGATTTGTGCGATCGAAAGGAAGCGGGAGGTCGAGTAGACCGGTTCGCTCGTCGTCTTCGACGGCGAGGGCTTCTTCGGCCCTCCGGTGCCCGCAACGCTCCCACCACCGCCCTCGAGGAAGCGCACGAGTGGGAGGCGCAGCTCGATGGCCATCGTCTCCGACCACACGCTGCGGCGCAGGCCGGCGGGGGAGGGGGANCCGCCGCGCTGNGTGAAGTCCTCGCCNCCGACGACGATCGGCCGACCGTCGATCTCGGCGAGGCCNAGNAGGTAGTTCGCGGGATGGAACNCGACNACNTCGCCGTTNTCGTTCCGTTCGGACTCGCCGGCGATCGGGGCCTGCTCTTCGAGGCTCCCGTCGNCGACGAGCGCTGCGACCCGCTCGCGCACCGTCAGGCGACCGCGTTCGTGCTGGCGGGCGACGGCTTCGGGGCCACCCATCTCGCGGGCAGCGATCCGGCGTTTTTCGATCTCGTCGACTTCGGGTTTCCAGCTCATCGCGTTCGGGGCCTGCTTCGCTGTCTTTCCGCCTAGAAGCGGAGCAGCGTGGCGTCCAGGGAGACGAGGTCGACGACGCCGACCGCGTTGCGGCCGGCGAGGAAGCCGGCGCACTCACCCGGGTTGAAGAAGAGGGTGCCGTCGACGGTCTCCTGACGGTAACGATGGGTGTGGCCATGGAGGACCAGGTCGATGCCGTCGGTCGTCGCCGGGTGGGGCAGCGCATGCAACTCCGGGTCGTGGACGACGAGGATGCGCCGCTCTGCCCAGTCGAGGACCCGGGGCGGATCGACGAGGTCCATGCCGAAGGTGCTCGCGTGTTCGGAGAGCAGGTCCCGGGTGTGTTCGTCGTTGTTGCCGTAGACGCCGACGAGCGGGCGCTCGAGGCGGGCGAACTTCTCGAGCACGGACGGCTGGGTGATGTCGCCGGTGTGCACGATGCGTTCGACGCCGGCCTCGTCGAAGAGGCCGACGATCCGCTCCACGTTGCCCAATTGATTGTGGGTGTCGCCGACTACGCCGATGCGCATTGGCGGATCCTAACACGGGGCCTTCCGCGCAGTGGGGACCCGGCGTCGGGGGCGACGAGCGGCGGTGCCTGGGGGCGAACCCCTAGATTGCTCCGGGGCAGTCTCCGAGAGGGAGGGGCCATTCTTCCCGAGAGGTTCGCCACTTCTCATATGGCGCGTTGCGACGGTCGATGAGCGGAGAGGACGTGGGGATGTTCGTCCCGCGTCCATTCGACTCCCCATCGAGGAAGTGTGTGAGCCAGGGAACTTTCGTCGGTCGCCAGCCGATCGTCGATCGCGAGCAGCGTGTCGTCGCCTACGAACTCTTCTTTCGGAGCTCTGCCGAGGTGAGGTTCGCCGACTTCGACGAAGTCGGCCGCGCCGCCGTGCGGGTCATGGTCAACACGTTCGCGGCGCTCGGCATGGACGCGGTCCTCGGCGAGGCGCGCGGTTTCTTCAATGTGACGAGCGAGGTCTTCCTCTCCGAGTCGATCGAAGCGCTGCCCAGGGATCGGGTCGTCCTGGAGATCCTCGAGAACGTCGAGCCGACCCGGGAAATCCAGGCGCGCTGCAAGGAACTCCACGCCGCCGGCTTCACCCTGGCGCTCGATGACTGGGTCGTGGACGACCCGCGCGAGTGTTTGTTGCCCTGGACGTCGGTCGTGAAGGTCGATCTGCCGGCGGTGGCGCGGAAGGATCTTCGAAGCGTCGTGCGCAAGCTGCGCTCGACGAACGTCCAGCTGCTCGCCGAGAAGGTGGAGACCGCCGAAGAATACGAGGCCTGCCGGAAGCTCGGCTTCGACCTCTTTCAGGGCTACTTCTTCGCGCGCCCGATCGTGCTCGAGGGCGCGGAGGTGGATGCCAGTAAGGCGACCCTTCTCCGACTTCTTCAGCAGATCACCGCGGGCGCCGAGGCCGCGACCCTCGTCGAGCCTTTCAAGCAGGACGCCAAGCTCGGACTGAATCTTCTTCGTTTGGTGAACACCGCCGGGCGTGCGGCGCGTGTGCGCCTCGATACGATCGAAGCGGCGGTTCGCTATCTCGGACTCCAGCAGCTCGGGCGCTGGGTCACGATCCTGCTCTACGCACAGGGCCGGAGCAGCGACCTGCGCTCTCCGTTGCTGACCGCTGCGGCTCATCGGGGTCGTCTCATGGAGCTCGTGGTCGACCGGGCGACGACCCTGTGTGACGACGGAACCGATGCCGAGCGGGCCTTCCTGGTCGGGATGCTCTCGCTGGCGGACGCACTCCTGGGACGCCCGATCGAGAACCTCGTGAGCGAGCTGCGCCTTTCGGACGAGATCGGGCGGGCCTTGACCCACCACGAGGGGGAGCTCGGGCGTTTGCTCTCGATGGCCGTCGCGATCGAAGCGGGAGACGTCTCGAAATTCGAGCCCGAGCTCGCCACGCGCGACCTCGATTTCGCCGCGCTCCAGGAACTCGAGAACCAGGCCTATGCCTGGGTGCATGGACTGATCGCGCCGGCCTGAGGTGCCGCCTTCCGAAGGGGGATGGCCTGCGTCGGGAGAAGGAGGCGGTTCGTCGGTGATCCGGCGGCACTTCGTGCGCAACGCGACACGATCGCCAGAGTGGAATCCGCACGAGGCTTCGCCGAGGGACGACCTTCGAGTATCATCCGAGCGTGCTCACGAGTCTCCTTCTCGTCGTGCTCGTTGCGGGCCTCGCGGTCTTCGTCCATCGGCGAGGATTCGCCGGGTACGCCCCGGCGCCCGCTGGCCTCGCGGTGCTCCATCGTGGCGAAGCGGCCTTCGTTCAGGCGGTCGCCGAAGTCCTCTTCCCGGCCGGGGGCGCGATGGCACTGTCCGGGGCGGATGCGCAGCTGGCGCAATCGGTGGACCGGCACCTGGCGGCGCTCCCCGAAGCGAAGCGCTTTCAGATCCGATTGCTCTTCCATTTCGTCGAGCACGTCACGCTCTTTCTGCCGGAACACGAGCCGGGCGGGCGGCAGCGTTTTTCGAGTCTCTCCGCCGCGGCGCGGGTCAGCCTGCTCGAACGTCTGGCGAACCACCCGAGGAGCGTGGTGCGTCTGCTCTTCACGGCGCTTCGTTCGGTGTTCGTCCTCGCGTATCTCGGGCATCCCGAAAATCTGCACGCGCTCGATCTCGCCCCCTTCGAGATCGATCCCGTCGTGAGCGACGCGGAGGTGCTCTTTCCGCGTGTCGGCGCGCTGCCAGGCTCGATTCCGCACGGACCCGCGGACCGGACCGAACCCGTCCGGACGCCGCTCGATCCGAGCGGGCCGCGCCACCCGGCGTACGCCCGCGCGGGCCGGCAGGAGCGGGGCGAAGCGTGAGTCCGCTTGCCACCGAGCAGCTCGAGGGCGCACGGGAGCGCGTCCGCGTCTTTGCCCAGTACGACCACGCGTTCGAAGAGAAATGCGACGTGGTCGTCGTGGGCTCCGGCCCTTCCGGCTCGGTCGCGGCGTACGAACTCGCCGCGGCGGGGCATGACGTGATCCTGCTCGAGGAGGGGCCGCCCTTCACGACCCGGGACTTCGCGCTCGACGGGAATCTGTCGATGACCCGGACGATGCGCGAAGGCGGATTGCGCATGACGCGCGGGACGACGATGCCGACGATGCAGGCGGTCGCGCTTGGCGGCGGTTCGCTCGTGAACTCGGCGATCTGCGTGCGGCCGCCGGACTCGGTCTTCGAACGCTGGTCATCTCGATACGACCTCGACCGTACGGATCGCGCGAATCTCGATCCCCACTACGATGCGATTGCCGAGTTCCTCGGGATCGAGCCGACCCCGGACGCAGTGCAGGGCAAGCGGAACCTGCTCTTCCGGGAAGGCTGTGATGCGCTTGGGATCGACTCGGAGCCGATCGCGAGGAACGTCCGCAATTGTCGAGGGAGCGGCGAGTGCTTCACGGGCTGCCGCAATCGCGCCAAGCAGAGCATGGACGTGAGCTACGTCCCCGCGGTGCTCGCGGCGGGGGCGCGGGTCCTGACCAGCGTGCAGGTCCAGGAGATCCGACGAAGCGGTCGTCGCGTGACCGGCGTGTCCGGACAGGTGGTCGCGCCGTTTTCTCACGGTCGCGCCTCGGGTCGCAGTCACGCGTTTCGGATCGAGGCAAAGGCGGTCGTGCTCGCGGCGGGCTGCACCGCGACGCCGGTCCTGCTCCAGCACAGCGACGACCTCGCGAACGCCTCGGGCCAGGTCGGTCGGAATCTCCAGTTCCATCCGGGCGTCGCCGTTGCCGGCGTCTTCCCGGAGGCGATCGATTCCCTGTTCGGGGCGACTCAGGGCTACCAGTCGCTGTCCTTTCTCGACGAAGGGTTCAAGCTCGAGACTCTCTGGGCGCCGTCACCGCTGCTCGCGATCCGCTTTCCCGGGATCGGCGCCGATCTGCAGGCGCGTTTCGCCGAGCTTCCGCAGATCGCGATCTTCGACGCGATCGCGAGCGCGAACCGCTCCCTCGGTCGGGTGCGAAAGCGGTTCCGCAGTCTCGAGCCGGTCCTCGAGTGGCGGCTCCATCCAGACGACGTGCAGATCCTGCGTCGCTCGCTTCATGTGATCGCTCAGATCTTCTTCGCCGCCGGCGCCCGGAAGATCCTGCCCGGCGTAGGGGGTATCGCGGATGTGATCCACTCCGTGGAGGATGCCGCGATTCTGGACTCTTCGGCGGTGAAGCCCTCCGGACTCGTGATGGGCGGCAACCATGTCTTCTGCACGACGCGCATGCACGGGGATCCGACCCGTGGCGTGGTCGACGAGGACGGTCGTGCCCACGACCTCGAGAACCTCTACATCGCGGACACCGGGATCTTCCCGCAATGCCCGTCGGTGAACCCGATGTTCACGGGGATGGCGCTCGCGCGCCGCCAGGCGCAGGTCCTCTCCGAGCGGCTCTGAGGCGGGTGGATCGTGAGCCCCCGGGGATCGGCGGCGAGGGGGTGATCCGCGTTCCTACAGTGGGCCGCGTGAATCGCCGATGCAGACCCCATGACGTTCCACGCCGCGGACACGCAGACCCGACTCGGGGTCGTCGGGATCCTTCTCCTGGCGCTCCTCTGCGCCCCCGTCGCGCTCGCCGACGGCGAGCGTCGATTGGCGAGCGAGACCGGGCGTTACCGCGGAGAGTGCCGCCGTCTCACGAAGCAGATCAGCCACTTCGAGGAAACGGTCCTGCCGATGGCGATCTCGCGCGGCAACCGGGCCTGGGAGCGGGCGACGAACGAACAGATCGAACGACTCTGGCACCGTCGTGCTGACCTCTGCCCGGAATACGGGGCCCAGCGAACGTTCATGGCGAAGGCAGCGGACGAGACGCGCCGGTTCAACAAGTTCCTCGCGCAAGCGGGCCGCGCAGCGGCTGCCTTCTTCACGGGCGGCGCGTCGGGCTTCTGACCCCGAGGCTCCGGTATCCTCGATGGGACCGGAACCGAACGCTTCGGGCGCGCCTCCCAGGGGTTGCGCCGCCGGGCGCTCGGCGGAGTAGGGGGCTTGCATGGCGCGATCAGGCGAAAATGGCAACGCGGCGCGGTACCTCGTTTCCGCCCTCGCCTTCGCGCTGACGTTTCTTCCCGGGCTCGCCAGCGGCGTCGGGGATCGGGGCGCCGATGGCGAGTTCGCGCGAAGAGATTCGTTCCACTTCACGCTCTTCCAGGACGTGGACATCGACGAGAGCGCAGGTCTCTACGGCTCCCGCAAATTCGAGAAGGATCTCCTGAGCGAACTCGAGGCCGCTTTCGATCGCCTCGACCAGATCCTCGGTCTCCGGGCGGAGGGAAAGCTCGTCGTCTACGTCTGGGATCCAGCGCTCTTCGATGCTGAATATCGTCATCTCTTTCGCTTTCCCGCGGCGGGGTTCTACGGGGGCGCGATCCACATCCGGGGCGACACACAGATCACGCCGCGGCTGGTGCGGGTGCTGCATCACGAGTTGGTGCATGCGGCCTTCGACGCCGCCGCGCCGCGCCTCTCGCTCCCGGCCTGGATGAACGAAGGCGTCGCCGAGTGGTTCGAGGCCCGTGCCGTCGGAAAGCGGACGCTCGGGGGGCACGAACGCGCGGTGGTCGGTCGGCTCGCGCGTGCCGGCCAGCTCTTTTCGCTAGCGGATCTCGGCACGCCGAGTCTCGGTCATCTCGGTCCAGAAGCGGCGAGGTTGGCGTATCTCCAGTCCTACGCCTTCATTGAATACCTCGTCGGCCGTTACGGAGAAGCGGACCTCGTCCGGTTCTGGAAGGCCGTCGTCCGGTCGCGCAGTCTGGACCGCGGTGCGCGCCGCGCGTATCGCGCGGACATGGCGGATCTCGAGCAGGGGTTTCTGCAGAACGCGGCGACCTACTGATTCTGGATCAAAACCCCTCGTTCGCTTCGCCGGGCGGGGCTTCTCGGGGCCGCGCCGCGCCGCGCGGTTTGGCCACCGGGCTGCTAGCTTGCGAGGGTGTCCCGGGACTCGATCGCCATTGCGCTCCCGCCGATCCCGCCGCGCGGGCGCGGGGCTTCCCTGATGCGGCTGCGCCGCCTGTCCGCAGTCGCTCAGGTCGTCGTCGCGTTGCTCGTCGTCGTCTCGCTCGGCGCGACCGCGGAGGAGGTCGTAGAGGCGGAAGCCGACGCGCCGAAGTCGTCGTCCCGGTTCGGGCCGCCTCCGCCGCCGATGGGCGCGCGCTTCGTGGAGACCCTCGAAGGCGACCGGATCCGGCTCGGTTACAGCTTCGAGCGCATCCGGATGGCGGGGCTGCGGAGCGGAGACGACCACTGGACCCCCGACCAGGCCCGCGCCTTCGGTTTCAGCGAGACGCCCCGATCCCTCGAGTCGACGCTGCATACCCTCTCGGTCGCGTATGCCGCCCATCCCCGGGTGACCCTGGTGCTCGAAGTGCCTTTCGTCCAGAACGAGTACGAGCGCTTCGACCTCGTGTCCGGACGCCGACAGCATCAAGCCGAGGGCGTGGGTGATGTCGGCTTCGCGGTCGTGGTGCCCTTCATTCGGAAGGGCTTCGAGAGTTCGCAGGTTCACATCGGCCTCGACGTGCCGACCGGTTCGATCCGGCGGAGCGCCGAAGGCAGGCCTCTGCCCTATGCGGCCCAGCCCGGGAACGGCAGCGTCGACCTCGAATGGGGCTGGACCTACAAGGGAGAGCTCGACCGCGTCTCCTGGGGCGGGCAGGTCACGGGGCGCCATCCGGTCGGCCGGAGCGGGCGGGACTGGCGCGAGGGCTCCCGCTTCAGTGGGCGGCTCTGGGGCGTCGTCCGGGTCCTCGGTGGGCTGAGTGCATCGCTTCGGGCGGAATGGGAAAAGATGAACGAAATCGATGGGTTCGATCGCAACCTTCAACCGCCGGTCGACCCGTCGGAGGATCCGGAACTCCAGGACGGCGTCCTGCTTGCGCTGGCCCCGGGACTCAGCATGGAGATGCCGGCCCTCGCCGGGCAGCGATTCGGCGTCGAGATCGGGATTCCCGTTTATCAGGACCTGGATGGTCCACAACTCGAACGTGACTGGACGTTTCGGGCCGGCTGGCAGTGGGTGTATTGAGCGTGCGACGCAATGTGATCGCGTGGGTTCTCGCTTCGGTTCTCCTCGCGGCGTGTTCGAGCGAGGAGGGCGGTCCGGGTGTCTACTCCGCCCGGGGCATCGTCGAAGACGTGGATGTCGAACGGGCACAGGTCCTGATCGACCACGAAGACGTGCTCGGGCTGATGCCGGCGATGACGATGAACTTCGCCGTGCCGGACGAGGAGGTGCTCGAAGGGCTGGCGAGAGGGCAGGTCATCGAGTTCGCCGTGCGGTTCACCGGACGAAGCTACGAGGTCGAGTCCTTCGAGGTGGTGGGCGAGGCGCCCTACGACGCGGGCTGGCGACGCCTGGGGGACGCGCTCGTCCGGACGAATCCCGCGCCCGCGTTCTCGCTGATCGATCAGTCGGGGGAAACGGTCACGAACGAAGACTTCGCTGACCGGACCCTGCTCGTCGACTTCGTCTACACCGAGTGCCCCGGCCCGTGCCCTATCCAGACGACGAGCCTCGTCGCGCTCCAGAAAACACTGCCTGAGGACGTGCGGGACCGGATCCACTTTCTCTCGTTCAGCCTGGACCCGGAGGTCGATCGACCGGAGGTCCTGGAGGCGTACGCGGCGGAGCGGGGCGCCGACCTCGCGCGGTGGTCCTTCCTGACCGGTGAAGCCGAGATCCTCGCGCCGCTGGTCCGGAAATGGGGAATCGGATCTCTGCGCCAGCCGGATGGTACGATCGACCACACCCTGATCCTCTTCGCCGTGAAGGGCGGTCGGGTGATGGAGCGATACACGCTCGAAGACACCCGCAACGGCGCGCTGCTGGATGCACTGGTGATGCTCGCGAAGATGCCGACGCAGTCGCCGCCCGACTCCGCGCCCGTCCTCGAATCGCCGCCGGCCGATGCGCATCCCGCCTCCGATCACTCGGAGCATGCCGGACATCACGGGTCGTGATCGACGACCTCCTCGTCGTCGGCGGAGGGATCATCGGACTCTCGATTGCCGATGCCCTCGTTCGGGAGGGGATGGCCGTCCGGGTGCTCGATTCCGACCGGGTCGCGAGTGGCGCGTCGGGGGCTGCGGCGGGCATGCTGGCGCCGCTCGCCGAGGCGCTCGTCCACTCCGACAGCGACCCCAGCCTGAATCCGTTCCTGCGTCTGGGCCTCGAGAGTCTCTCTCGCTTCGAGTCCCTCGCCCATCGGCTTCGGGACGAGACCGGGATCGATCCAGAGTTCGAACGGTCCGGTCTCTGGCGGCCGGTCGTCGACGACGACGCCCAACGGGAAGCCCTTGCAGGCCTGGCGCGGTTGGGGGCGGCGGGAGACGGCATCGAATGGTGTCAGGGCGAGGATCTGCAGGAAGCCTTGCCGGGACTGTCTGAAGCGATTCCGGGCGCTTTTCATTCGCCCCTCGAGTGCCACGTGAGACCACCGCTGCTCGCACGTGGACTCGCCGCAAGCCTGCGGAGTCGTGGCGCGGTGATCGAAGAAGGGGTGTCCGCCATGCGCGTTCTGCGCGAGGGCGATCGGGTCGTCGGGCTCGAGACGAGCGCGGGTCTGCGTCGCGCGGGTCGCGTCGTCGTCGCGGCAGGGGCGTGGACGCCGGCTCTCCTCGAGCCGGTGGTCGCCACGGCTGAGGTCCCCGCGATCGCGCCGGTTCGAGGGCAGATCCTCTCGCTCAGCGCGCCGCTTCCGGCGGTGCGGGGGATCGTCTATGCCCGCGACGTCTACTGTGTCCCGAAGCGCGACGGATCGTGGATCGTCGGAGCGACCGAGGAGCGGGTCGGCTTCGATCGACGCGTGACCGCCGAAGGCGTCGCGCTCCTGCTCGAGCGGGCGCGCGCGCTCTTTCCTGCGCTCGAATCGGCGAGCTTCGATCGCGCCTGGGCCGGACTGCGCCCCGTCGAAGCGACGGGCTGGCCGCGGGTGGGCGCGACCGGGCTCGAGGATCTCTTCGTGGCCGCGGGCCACGGCCGTAACGGGGTTCTCCTTGCTCCGATCACCGCCGAACGTCTGCGCGACGTGATCACGGGCAAGCGCCCGCGAACGTCCGACGCGCTGCTCGATTCCTCGGGTTAGCGCTTTCGCCGTCGTGAAAGTCTTTCGCCTCTCTTTCGTCTGCAAAGAAGTGCCGCTAGATTGGCTCTTCCGGTTGATGGAGGGGGTTGAGCATGGACACGCAGGCGAAGGATCCGCGTTCCAAGCCGCCTGAGATCCCGACGTCCCCTCAAGTCCCGACGGTCCCCGAGCCCACTGCTGCGAAGGACACCGCGCCGGAGAACATGGAAGTGCTCGAGGACTTTCACCCGGCGGTGCGTCGCTGGTTCGCGGGTCGCTTTCCGCAGGGACCGTCCGCACCGCAGGCAACCGGTTGGCCGGCGATCCGTCGCCGCGAAGACACGCTGATTGCTGCGCCGACGGGGACGGGCAAGACCCTGGCGGCGTTCCTCGTGTGCATCGACTCCTTTTTTTGTCGCGCCGGCGGCGGCGCGAGGACAGGATGCGGCGGGAAGGAGGGGGCGGGGGCGCACGCCGAAGCGCCGTTCGTGCTCGATGGAGCCCCGCCCGCGCCGCAGGAGCGACGGGAGGTCGAGCGGCCGAAGGGGGTGGAGGTCCTCTACGTCTCTCCGCTGAAGGCGCTCGCAGCGGACATCCAGCAGAACCTCGGGACGCCGCTCCGCGAGATCGGCGACGTCGCGCGTTCGATGGGCGAGGCGATGCCCGAGATTCGCGTCGGGATGCGGAGTGGCGATACGCCGGCGTCGGCGCGGGCCGCGATGCTCAAGAAGCCGCCGCAGATCCTGGTGACGACGCCGGAGTCTCTCTACCTGCTGCTGACCTCCGAGCGGGGCCGGGAGATCCTGCGGCCGGTGCGGACGGTGGTCGTGGACGAGATCCACGCGATGGCGCGGGACAAGCGCGGGTCGCACCTTGCGCTCTCTCTCGAACGACTCGACGCGCTCTGCGACGAGCGACCGACCCGGGTCGGGCTTTCGGCGACCCAGAAGCCGATCGATCTCGTGGCGAAGCTGCTCGTCGGCGTCGGTCCCGACCGGGTCGAAGCCGACGGGACGCCGAAGTGCACCCTCGTCGACGAGGGCCACAAGCGGGCCCTCGATCTCGAGCTCGTCCTGCCGGGCAGCGAACTCGAAGCGGTGGCTTCGGGCGAACAGATGGGCGAGGTCCTTGACTCGATCGCGGCCCAGGTCGACGACCATCAGACGACGCTCATCTTCGTGAACACCCGGCGCATGGCCGAGCGCCTCGCGCATCAGCTCGCCGATCGACTCGGAGAAGAGGGCGTCGCGGCCCATCACGGCAGCCTGTCCCGGAACCGGCGCCTTCGCGTCGAGACGGCGCTCCGCGAGGGGCGGCTTCGCGCGCTGGTCGCGACGGCGAGCCTCGAACTCGGGATCGACGTCGGGCCGGTCGAGCTGGTCTGTCAGATCGGATCGCCGCGCTCGATCGCGACCTTCCTCCAGCGGGTCGGCCGGTCGGGGCATTTTCGCGGGGGCACACCGAAGGGCCGGCTCTATCCGCTGACCCGCGACGAGCTCGTCGAGTGCGCCGGCCTGGTCCGTGGGATCCGGAACGGTCGACTCGACCGCCTGATTCCGCCGGTCGCGCCGCTCGACATCCTCGCCCAGCAGGTCGTCGCTGCGTGTGCGGCCGAGCCGTGGAAGGAAGAGGACCTCTTCGCGCTTTGCCGTCGCGCGGCCCCCTTCGAGGACCTCACGCGGGAGGCCTTCGCCGAGGTGATCGAGTTGGTGTCCGAAGGAATCGAGACGGGCCGCGGACGCCGTGCCGCCTACGTCCATCGCGACCGGATCGGCGGCCAGCTCCGTGCCCGTCGCGGCGCGCGGCTCGCCGCATTGACCTCCGGCGGTGCGATCCCGGACATCGCCGATTACCGCGTGATCGCCGACCCCGATGAGACCTTCATCGGCACCGTCGGCGAGGACTTCGCGATCGACAGCCTCCCGGGGGACGTCTTCCTGTTGGGAAGCGCAACCTGGCGGATCCGTCGGGTCGAGGCGGGCAAGCTCCGAGTGGTCGATGCTGAAGGGGCCTCGCCCAACGTGCCGTTCTGGGCCGGGGAGGCGCCGGCCCGGACCGAAGAGCTCTCGGACGAAGTCTCGGCGCTTCGGGCGGACCTCGAGCCCGTGCTCGAGGCTGGCGACGAGGGGGCGGCGGTCAGCTGGGTCGAGAGCGAGTGCGGGATCGCCGCCGCCGCCGCCGTCCAGGTCGTGCGCTACCTGGGCATCGCGCGCGCGGCCCTCGGCGGACTGCCGACCCGGGATCGGATCGTCCTCGAACGCTTCTTCGACGACGCCGGGGGCATGCAGCTCGTGATCCACACGCCGAGGGGCGGGCGCCTGAATCGCGCGCTCTGCCTCGCCTTGCGCAAGAAGTTCTGCAAGAGCTTCAACTTCGAGTTGCAGGCGGCGGCGAACGACGACGCCATGGTCCTCTCGCTCGGTCCGCATCACAGCTTCCCGCTGAGCGACGTGCCGTTCTTCCTGTCGACGAACGGAATCGAAGAGACCCTCTCCCAAGCCGTGCTCCCCTTGCCGATCTTCACGGCGCGCTGGCGCTGGAACCTCAATCGCGCGTTGACGGTGCTGCGCTTCCGGAGCGGCAAGAAGAACCCGCCGCCGATCCAGCGGATGGAGAGCGACGACCTGATGGCGGCGGTCTTCCCTCAGGCGGCCGCATGCCAGGAGAACGTCGCGGGTCCGATCGAGATCC
The DNA here is from genome assembly GCA_002709835.1 of Deltaproteobacteria bacterium. Lineage (GTDB taxonomy): Bacteria > Myxococcota_A > UBA9160 > UBA9160 > UBA4427 > UBA4427. Next base: position 626 of record PAQX01000016.1, on the reverse strand, counting down.
CCGACCACGTGCTGGTCCGGCAGACGCTGCACGACTGTCTCTACGAGGCGATGGACGTCGAAGGGCTCAAGGATCTGATCGAGCGGATGCGGGACGGGCGCTGCGAGATCCTCTGTGTCGACACCACGGAGCCCTCGGTCCTCGGACACGAGATCCTGAACGGCAAGCCCTTCACCTTTCTCGACGATGCGCCTCTCGAAGAACGACGGACGCGAGCCGTCCGGATGCGACGCGGGCTGCCGGTCGAGGAGCGGGATCTCACCCGCCTCGACGGGGAGGCGATCGCGAAGGTCCGCGAGCAGGCGACGCCGGATCCCAGGGATCCCGACGAACTCCACGACCTCCTGCTGGGCGCGGGGCTCTGGCGCGCGGATACGCGATGGGAGCCGTGGTTTTGCCTCCTCGAAGCGACGGGGCGGGCGTTCGCGTTCGATGTGCCCGACCGCCATGACCGGACGGCGCTTCGTGACGTCGCCGGGCGCAGCACGCAGCTGGCCTCGGGGCCGGTCCGCTACTGGGGGGCGACGGAACGGGCCGCCTGGGCGAACGCGCTCCACGAGGACGCGATCCGCGAGAGTGGCTCCGACGTCGCGGGGGTCATCGAACGCTCGGGGGAGGGGGCGGTC
>PAQX01000015.1 GCA_002709835.1 Deltaproteobacteria bacterium | reverse complement strand
ATTTCCGTCGGCATCCCGGTAATGTTGCTTGGCGTGGCGAATGAATGCCAGTAACAGTTCGTTGACGGTGGCCGTTGCCACAGCATCAATTCGACGCCTGCCGTTTGCCGTCCATTCGCTAATGATCCGGTAGTATTCGTCGCGACTGCTGGGCGTATCATACGCCCCAAGATAGTGCACAACGCCGTTAAGTTTGACGTATGCCTGACCGTTGCCTTTGTGCTCACAGTATTTTGGTAGACGCTTCATAGTGCTAACCTCCTGGGCAAAAAGGTGCAGACTGCACCTTTTCCGCTACCCGAAAGTGTCGCACTGCTGACCGTCAGCAGGTACCTAACTGCAAGGTTCGACAGGGTTTAGAAAAGTGGGCGATACGGGATTCGAACCTGTGACCTCCGCGGTGTGAACACGGCGCTCTAGCCAGCTGAGCTAACGCCCCATGAGGAAGCAGGTTTTAGCGGATTCGGAGCGACGATGCCGCCCCGCCCGAAACCGGCCCCGCCCTATTCCGCTTCGGCCGCGGAGGCCTTCGAGCCCTCCCCGTGTCGCTTGCTCGCGGCGCGGACAAAAGCCTCGAAGAGCGGGTGCGGGTCGAAGGGCTTGCTCTTGAACTCGGGGTGGAACTGCGAGGCCACGAAGAACGGGTGGCTCGGGATCTCGACGACCTCGACCAGGCGACCATCCGGGGAAGAGCCCGAGAAGAGCATGCCCGCGGCCTGGAACCGATCCTTGTAGTCCTCGTTGAACTCCCAGCGGTGCCGATGGCGCTCGCTGATCTCGAGGGCCCCGTAGGCCTCCGCCGCCTTCGAGCCGGGCTGAAGTACACACGGATAGGCCCCGAGCCGCATCGTTCCGCCGAGGTCCTCGACTTCCTTCTGCTCGGGCAGGATGTCGATCACCGGGTGCGGCGAGTCGTCGACCATCTCGGAGGAGTTGGCGCCCTCGAGACCGACGACGTTCCGGCCGAACTCGATGCAGGCCATCTGCATACCTAGGCAGATCCCGAGGAACGGAATCTCGTTCTTCCGGACGTATTCGATCGCGCGAATCTTGCCCTCGACGCCGCGGGACCCGAAGCCATGGGGAACGCAGATCCCGTCGTAGCCACCGAGGATCGTGGTGTCCTCGAGCTTCTCGGAGTCCACGTACTCGATCACGACTTCGTTGCCGCAGGCGAACCCACCGTGGTAGAGCGCCTCGTTCAGCGACTTGTAGCTCTCGGTCAGGTCGACGTACTTCCCGACCATCGCGATCTTGATCTGCTTCTCCGGATTCTGCTGGACGTTGAAGAGACGCTCCCAGTGGCGGAGGTCCGGTCGCCCGGTCCACATGTTGAGCACCTGGGCGATCTTCTCGTCGAGGTTCTCCTTGGCGAACGCGAGCGGGACCTCGTAGATCGAGCTCACATCCTTGGCCGTAATCACGGCGTCCTCGTCCACGTTGCAGAAGAGCGCGATCTTGCTCTTGATGCCCTTCTCGAGGAAGCGGTCGGTTCGACACAGGATGATGTCGGGGGCGAGACCGACGCTCTGGAGCTCCTTGACCGAATGCTGGACGGGCTTCGTCTTTACCTCGCCGGCGGTCGACTGATAGAGGACCGGCGCGACGTGGATGAAGCAGCAGTTCTCGCGGCCGGCATCGGCACGGAACTGGCGGATCGCCTCGAGGAAGGGAAGCGACTCGATGTCACCGACCGTGCCGCCGATTTCGACGAGGATCACGTCGCAGTCCTGGCTGGCCCCGCGGATCGCGCCCTTGATGGCGTCGGTGACGTGCGGGATCACCTGGACGGTCCCGCCGAGGTAATCGCCGCGGCGTTCCGCCGAGAGGACCTGGTCGTAGATCCGGCCCGCCGTCATGTTGTTGACCTGGCCGAGGACAGTCGTCGTGAAGCGCTCGTAGTGGCCGAGATCGAGATCCGTCTCCGCGCCGTCTTCGGTCACGTAGACCTCGCCGTGCTGAAACGGGTTCATCGTCCCTGGATCGACGTTCAGGTACGGGTCGAGCTTCAGGAACGTCACCTTGAGGCTCCGGGCCTCGAGGAGCGCCCCGATCGAGGCCGAGGCGAGGCCCTTGCCGAGCGACGACATCACGCCGCCCGTCACGAAGATGTACTTGGTCGGTCGCGGACTCATACTGGCTCTCCCCCCTGATCTTCTTGTTGCAGGGTGCCCGCCTGGCGGTCGGGTCCCTGCGCTTCAAAAACTATCGAATCGCGGCCTCGACGCGCTTCGCCAGCCCGTCCTCGACCCGGATCGCATGGATCGGAACGAAGGGCTGCGGCAGCGCGTCGGCCGCGAAGAATCCCATTTCCAGGGTCTCATCGGGCGTCGTCATCTCGCCCGCTTCGACCGCCTCTGCGTGGAAGCAGAGGTTCACGATCTGTACGCGCCGATCCCCGCCATCGGGGCCCGCGCCTTTTCTCTGGCCGTAGTTCACGACGTTCGACCCGGGATCCGAGTAGACCCCGATCAAGCCACCGACCTCGACCTTCCAACCAGTCTCTTCGGCGACCTCACGGCACGCCGCATCCGCGACCGACTCGCCGATCTCGACGAAGCCCCCGGGCAATCCCCAGAAGCCGTTGTCGGAGCGGCGCATCAGCAACAGCTCACCGTCGCGCCAGACCATCGCCGAAACCGAGAGACCCAGCTCCGTCGGATCGGACGCGAAATACATTTCCGAGCCCGTCGAAGCGGCTTCTATTTCGTTCGGGGATGTCACTGGGGGAGCTCCGCCGTCGACGTCGTGGAAGGACTTCTCACGACGTTCTGATCCCGGTTCTCGTCGACCTCGAGGATCACCGGAACCATTTTTGTGCCGTTTTGTAGACCGGCACGACGGAGCGCAGCGATGCGGCCGCTGCGGAGTTCGTTTGCACGTCCACCTGCTTCGACCGGGGGGGTCTGGACGTTTATAGCGGGCGGGTCGGCCGGGCGTCAATCGGGTGCGCAGAAGACGGCGCTTCGGAGCGGCCCGGCGCCTCCTCCGTGGTATCTCGAGCGGGCGCGACGGCACAAGATTCCTGAGCCCGCGCCCGCAAGCGACTCCATCACCCTCACGAGGCCGCTCGCCCCCCGAGGTCGTCCACGGCCGGATTCCGGCCGCGGTTCGCCTCTTCCCGCCTGGCCGCGGCCCCGGGCGTGCCGCGACGAGCCATCTCGTTCGGCCTCTCGGCACCGTCGCCGAGAGCCCTGCCGCAGGGACCGGCGCCCGACTCCCGAGGCCGACGCGGGGGCCGAACACAGAAGCGGCCGGCCCCATCCAGGAACCGGCCGCTTCGACAACTTGCCCCGCGAAGGGGATCCGTGCACCGAGCGCTCGGAGGCGGAAACAGCAGCTCCGCCGAGCGCCCGTAGGCGGATGATTAGCGCTTCGAGAACTGGAAGCGCGCGCGGGCGCCCTTCTGTCCGTACTTCTTGCGCTCCTTCTTTCGCGGGTCGCGCGTGAGGTAGCCGGCGCGCTTGAGCGTTCCGCGCTGGGTCTCATCGAGCTTCTCGATCGCGCGGGCGATCCCATGGCGCAGGGCACCGGCCTGACCGGCGACGCCGCCGCCGCAGAGGTTTGCTTCGATGTCGTAGCGGCCGAGGCTCTCGGTCTTCTCGAAGGGACCGCGGACCAGGATCTGGAGCGCTTCACGGGGGAAGTACTCGTCCATGGACTTGCCGTTGACGGTGATCTGGCCGGAGCCGAGCTTGAGACGGACTCGGGCGATGGCGCTCTTGCGCTTACCAGTGGCCTGGATGACGCCGGCGGCCATTGAAGAGTCAGACATTCGGGAGTTCCTCGGGCTTCTGGGAAGCGTGGGGATGATCGGGACCGGCGTAGACGCGCAGCTTGGAGAGCATCTGACGGCCGAGGCTGTTCTTCGGGAGCATGCCACGCACGGCGTTGCGCACGACGCGATCGGAATGCGCGGAGGCGAGAAGCCTATCCGCGTTGATCGACTTGATGCCGCCCACGTAGCCGCTGTGGCGGTAGTAGGTCTTCTGCTCGCGCTTGCGCCCGGTCAACTGGACCTTCTCAGCGTTCACGACGATCACGTGATCCCCGGTGTCGCTGTGGGGCGTGAAGCTCGGCTTGTGCTTCCCGCGCAGGACCGTGGCGATTCGGGTGGCCAGGCGACCGAGGACCAGGTCCTCTGCATCGACCACGTACCACTGTCGATCCACCTCGTCGCTGCTGACGCTCTTCGTCGCGGCAAAGGCTCGATTGGGCATCGGGCTCGTTTCCTTCTTCGTTCACTCGCCGGCGGACGTCGCTCGTGCGATCCGACCGGTTGAAATCAAGCGTCCCGTCCCGCCTCGGTTTCGCGCGTCTGCACTAACTTCGGCGAGTCGATGGACTCGGGCTGTTCTGGGATGGCTCACGCCGGCAGGGACTGCTGAATCACGCGCGAGACATACCTGTCGCCCCCGGGAGGAGCGTCCAGGAAGGCAGTGTTTACCCGACGGGGGCCTCGGAGTCAACCGAATCGGCCCTGGCGCCAGCCGGCGTCCCCGCCGGGGACACCCCGCCGTCGTCGTCGACCCGCATCAGGCAGAGCCCCGGCGCCGGGGCGGTCGGCCCCGCCTTCCCGCGATCGAGACTCGCCAGGATCTCGCCTGCCCGTTCGACGGGCCACCGACCGCGCCCGATCTCCACGAGGGTCCCCGCGAGATTCCGGACCATGTGGCGGAGGAAGCCCTCCCCCTCGACCTCGAGCCGGATCTCCCCGCGCGCCTCGCCGCCGATCTCACATCGGGTCACCGTCCGGGTCGTCGTCTTGACCGAGGACCCCGCGGCCTGGAACGCGGCGAAGTCGTGCCGCCCTTCGAAGGTCCGTGCTGCCTGCCCCATCGCGGCGAGGTCGAGCGCCTCGCGGACCCACCAGGTCGTGGCCGTCCGGAGCGGAGAGCGGTGCAGGCCATTCCAGATCGCATAGCGGTAGTGCTTGCCACGGGCGGCCCTGAGCGCGTCCCAGCCGGGCGCGACCTCACCGCACCCCCGCACGGCCACGTCGTCCGGAAGCCGCGCATTGAGCGCCGCCTGCAGACGCTCGGGCGGGAGCGCAGTCGCCACATGAAGGCTCGCGATCTGCGCCGCGGCGTGGACGCCGGCGTCGGTCCGCCCCGCGCCCCGAACGCGCGGGGTCTCTCCGGTCACGGATTCGACGGCCTCGGTCAGGACGCCCTGCACCGTCCGCGACGGTCGCGGCCCCGCCTGCGCCTGCCAGCCCTCGAAACCCGCCCCTTCGTACTCGAGGACGAGACGAAAGCTGCGCGTCTCGTCGCCCGCGTGGGTCACGAAGCCGTGAGCCGGGCGTCCGCGATCGCGAGGGCGTGGTCCGCCACGACCCGGAGCGGATCCATCGAGAGCCAGAGCCGGAAGGCGGTCCCCTCTCCCAGCGCGGCCTCCGCTTCGAGCCGCCCGACCTGCACCCCCGACTCGCCGGCCGCGTCGCGCATCGTCGGCCCGACCGGCGAAGGCTCGCCGTCCTCGACCGCGACGAGCCCGCGACTCCCGGGGCCGTCGGCCACGACGTCGATCAGCGGATGGGCCTCGAGCCGTGCAGCCACCGACGCGAGATCGGTCGACGCCTCGACTTCGATCAGGACCGATGCCGCCTCGCCTACGAAGGTCGGGACCTCGGCCCCGGCCACGGAGAGAGCAACCCCCTCCCCGAGACTCCGCCCGAGCTCCGCGCGAGCGCGCCCGAGGTCCGCGCCCGGCAAGACATCGAAGGCCACGCCCTGACCGGCCGGTCCCGGATCGGGGCTCTCGGATTGATTGAAGAGCGCGATGGACTCCTCGGAGAGGGCAACCACGCCGGCGCGGCCCCGGGCGGCGGCGCTCGCGAGCACGGTGCCCGTCGCTCGCACGACCGCGCCGTCTCCCGCGACCGCGCGCAGGACGGCGTCCCAGGCGAGCGCCGTCGGGCTCGGAATCGACAGCAGTGGCGCCGTCGCCGTCACGTCCGCCGGCGAGTACGCGAGCGGGACCGCGTCCTGAGCGCTTACCGCGCCCGTCAGATCGAGGCAGGCGACCTCCGCCTTCAGGCAATCGCGGACGATCTCGAGGGCTTCGACCTGACGGGTGCAGAGAAAGACCAGATCGGCGCCCGCGAGCGGCGGCGCCTCCGCCGTCACGTCGAGGTCGTGGCCCCCGAACGAGAACGTCGTCCCGGCCGAATCCGCCGACGCGACGCCGACCAGCTCGACCACGTTCCAGTCGCTCTCGTCGAGGCGATCGACGAGTTCCTGACCGACCTGCCCGGTGATCCCGAAGATCACGATCCGGCGCGGTGCGCTCACGCTCATGCCCATCTCCCCGCCCCTTCCGGAGCCCCTACGCGAGGGCCTCCAGCACGAGATCGCCCATGCGCTTGCAGCCCACGGTCTCGCGCGATTCGCCCGGCAGCAGTAGGTCGCCGCTCCGGTGGCCCGCGTCGAGCACGTCGGCCACGGCCTGGCGGATCGCGCCCGCCGCATCCTTGGCCCCGAAGGCCGTCTCGAGCAGCATCGCCGCGCTCTGGATCGCCGCGAGCGGGTTCGCCAGGTCCTTGCCCGCGATGTCCGGGGCCGAGCCGTGGACCGGCTCGAAGAGACCGAAGCCGCCCTCCGCGAGCGACGCGGACGGAAGCATGCCGAGGGAGCCCGTGATCATCGCCGCCTCGTCTGACAGAATGTCGCCGAAGAGGTTGCCCGTCACGATCACGTCGAATCGCTTCGGCTCCTGAACGAGGAGCATGGCGCAGGAGTCGACGAGCTGGTGAGCGAGTTCGACGTCCGGGTAGTCCTTCGCGACCTCGTCGACGACTTCCATCCACAGCTGGGACACGTCGAGGACGTTCGCCTTGTGCACGTGGGTCACGTGGTTGCGGCGCAGCCGGGCCTGCTCGAAAGCGACGCGGGTGATCCGCTCGACCTCGTGCTCGTCGTAGACCATCGCGTTCACGGCGGAGCGATGGCCCTTCTCGCCTTCGCGACCGCGGGGCTCCCCGAAATAGATCCCGCCGGTCAGCTCGCGCACGACGAGCATGTCGACCCCCTCGACGATGTCGGGGCGCAGCGCCGACGCGTTCACGAGCGCCGGCATCACCTGCGCCGGGCGCAGGTTCGCGAAGAGCCCGAGCGCCTTGCGGATCGCGAGCAGGCCCTTCTCCGGGCGGATGTCGACCGGCATGTCGTCCCACTTCGGACCGCCCACCGCGCCGAGCAGAACCGAGCGACTCGCGCGGCACTTCTCGATCACCTCGTCGCGCAGGGGAGTTCCGTGCGCATCGATCGAGCAGCCGCCGATCAGCTCCTCCTCGAACTCGAACGAGAGCCCGGCGGTCGCGCCGGCCTTCTCGAGCACGAGACGCGCCTGTTCGGTCACCTCCGGGCCGATGCCGTCGCCAGGGAGCAGGATGATCTTTTCAGCCACGATGAACCTCGTCTTGCGGGAGTGACGCCGGGCACGGGATCGCCCGCGCGGGGCGCGGATCCTAGCGGATGGCGGCTGCAGAGGGGGACCCCCGGGTCACGCGTGGGCTGCGTGGGGGCGAACTCGACTAGAAGTAGGCAGACACCGTCGCGCGGACCTGCCTGGGCGCGACCGCCTTCAGGTGAACGCCCTCCTCCTCGGCGCCGCCCGGATCGATCTGGGACGCGAATAAATATTCGATGTCGCTGTCCTTCGAGTCGAAGAGATTCACGACGGTGAGCGCGAAGCGGAACGCGTCCCACCGGTAGCCGGCGCCGAGGTTGACCAGGGCCGTGCTGCCGGCGCGCTGGGTATTGCCTTCGATCAGCGGATAGCCGCCCAGATACCGGAGTCGCAGGCTTCCGTCGAAGGGGCCCTGGGTCAACGTCACGCCGGCCGAGGCCACCGTCTCGATCGCCCCGGGTACGCGGTCCCTCCCGCCGCGCATGCTCGTAAAGTCGGCGTTCGACCAGGCGTAGCTGGCATCGAGGGCGAGCCAATCGACGGGTCGCGCGAAGCCGGTGACCTCGACGCCCCACCGCCGACTCGGTCCCTGGACCTCGGTGAAGCCGCCGTCGCCCACGAAGACCAGCTCGGACTCCGACCGAAGCCACCACAGCGCGGTCGTCACGTTGAAGCGGCGATCCGGCTGCCAGCGCGCACCGATCTCGGCGCCCCATTGGCGCGCCAGAGGGTCGACGGACGCAAGCGGGGTCCCATCCTCCGGATTGATCGACACGGTCGTTCCGCGCGCGTCGTTCGAGTGAAAGCCGCCGCCCGCGTTCAGATAGAGCTCGAGCGAGTCGAGCGGATGAAGCGAAATCCCGAGCTTCGGGCTCACGATCGCTTCCGACTCGGTCCCGGAGTTCGCCGCCTGCCCGATCCCCTTTCGCGCATCGACGTCGAACACGAAGACGTCGAGTCGACTGCCCGCACGAAAGGTCGCCCAGTGGGTCGGCGTCCAGCTCGACTCGAAGAAGCCCGAGAACGAGGCCTCCCGGACGGCGTCCTCCCGGATCGTGTTGAACCGGTTGCGCGCAGTCGTCTGGTAGAGACCGATCTCGGGGATCACGTCGAGGCGCGTCTCTCCACCGACGGTCGCGTCGAGGGCATCGATCAGGACGTCGGAGAATTCCTTCTCGACCCGCGCCCCGAGCGCCACGCGTTCGTCGCGCTGCTCGAGTTGGTCGCCATTCACGTCGTCCACGGCGAAGTAGGTGAAGTTCGAGAAGAGCTCGAGCCGGTAGTAGAGGAAGTAGGCCGAGAGCCGCAGCGGATCCCCTCCGTCTTCCTCCCATTCCGCGTTCAGGCCGAGACGGAGCGTCTCGCCTCCGAGATCCGGGTCGAGGTAGCCCAGCCGGTCGATGCGCCCCGAGTCGATCGCGCGCTCCGGAATCTGGTCCGACGAGTCCCACTCCCCGTAGTAGCCGAGGCCGCTCAGCCTGAGGGTGCCGCCTACCAGAGGAAGAGTCCGCTTCGCGAATCCCTTCAGTTGGAGCAGGTTCGCCTCGAGTCGGAAGGGATCCCGAAAGGAGCGCCCTTCGAGGGCGACGATCGCATCGCCCTCCTCGACCGGCACGTTCGCCGCGGCCACGCCCCGGATGAAGCGGTGCTCGCCGCCCGTCACGGACACGACGGACTCTGGCAAGGAGTCGTAGCTCTTCAGGAAGGAAGCCCCGGCGGACGAGAAATCGCCGACGTCGGCGCGATACGGCCCCTTCCGGAAGTCGATCGAGGAGACGACTTCGGGAATCAGGAAGTTGAGGTCGAGGTAGCCCTGCCCGTGGCCGTGGCTGCGGAAGTTGATCGGCACGCCGTCGAGGGAGGCGGCGAAGTCCGTGCCGTGATCCAGGTTGAAGCCGCGCAGGAAGAGCTGATTCGACTTCCCGCCACCGGCGTGCTGGGTCGCGATCAGGCCCGGCACCGCTTCGAGCAGTTCGCCCACGCGATCCATCGGCCGAAGCGCGAGATCCGCGCCGCCGACCCGGCCCTCGGAGGCCGAAGTTGCGACGCCGATCATCTGCTCGGCGCGACCGAAGACGGTCATCGACTCGACGCCTGCTTCGTCCTCGTGGGCGAGCGCGGACGACGCGATCAGCAGAGCCAGCAGCAGGGGAAAGAAGCGCGAGGCCAAGAGCATTCCGTTCATGCGGGCGTTCACCGGGCGGAGGCGCACGCTAGCGAGAAGCGGTCCCGTGAAGCCATGCTTCCCCGCGATGATCGAGCCGCACCGGACGGCCAGACGCGATCAGATGCCCTTGGGCTCGTCCGGCGCGTGTCGCGCCTTGTGCCACTCGAGCTTGTTGAGCGCGTGCACGTAGGCCTTCGCACTCGCCACCATCACGTCCTCGTGAACGCCGTTCCCGATCACGCGGCGTCCGTCCTCTTCGATCGTGACCGAGACCTCGCCCTGTGCATCGAGTCCCGCCGTCACCGCGTGGACCTGGTACTGGATCAGCTCGCTGCCCGTCGCCGTCAGATCGGAGATGGCCTTGAAGATCGCGTCCACCGGACCGACCCCGCTGGCCTCCGTCTCCACGCGGCCACCCTCGAGATCGAGAGCGACCTTCGCGCTGGGCGGGCCATCGCTGCCGCAGGTCAGCACGAGCGACTCGAACAGGTATCGGTCGCCGGCGGTCTGCACGCTGTCGGCGACGATCGCTTCGAGATCTTCGTTGTAGATGACCTTCTTCGCGTCGGCGAGATCCTTGAAACGCTTGAAGGCGCGCTCGAAGTCTTCTCCCTCGACCGCGAAGCCGAGTTCCTCGAGGCGATCCCGGAACGCGTGACGACCGGAATGTTTCCCGAGCACGAGCTCGTTGCTGGCGCGGCCGATCGACTCGGGCGTCATGATCTCGTAGGTGATCGCGGCCTTGAGGACACCGTCCTGATGGATGCCGGCTTCGTGCGCGAAGGCGTTGTCGCCGACGATCGCCTTGTTGGGCTGGACCTGGACGCCGGTGATCGAGGAGAGCAGTCGGCTGGACGGGTAGATCTCTTGGGTCGTCACCCGCGTATCGAGCCCGTCGAACTCTTCGCTGCGCGTCTTGAGCGCCATCACGACCTCCTCGAGGCTCGTGTTGCCCGCGCGCTCGCCGATGCCGTTCACGGTGCACTCGACCTGGCGGGCGCCGGAGCGGATCGCGGCGAGACTGTTTGCGACGGCGAGGCCGAGATCGTTGTGGCAGTGGACCGAGAAGGCGACCTCGCCACCGCGGGTCACACGTTCGCGCAGGAACGCGATCAGGTCGCCGTATTCCTTGGGCGTCGTGTAGCCGACGGTGTCCGGCACATTGAGGGTCGTCGCGCCCGCTTCGACCGCCGTAGAGAAGACCTCGACCAGAAAGTCCCAGTTCGATCGCGTCGCGTCCTCGGCCGAAAATTCCACGTCCTCGACGGCGGCGCGCGCCTGACGGACCGCCCGGTCGACTTCGGCGAGCACCTGATCGCGGGTCATGCGCAGCTTGTGTTCAAGGTGGATGTCGCTGGTCGCGATGAAGGTGTGGATCCGGGCGTGCCGCGCCGACTCGACTGCCCGCGCAGCGCGCTCCACGTCCATCTCGCCGGTGCGGGCGAGTCCGCAGATGGTCGCCCCCTCGATCTCCTTCGCGATCGCCTCCACCGCCTCGAAGTCGCCATCGCTCGCGATCGGGAATCCCGCCTCGATGATGTCGACGCCGAGCCGCTCGAGCTGACGCGCGAGAGCCACCTTCTCCTGGAGGTTCATGCTGCAGCCCGGGGACTGCTCGCCATCGCGAAGGGTCGTGTCGAAGATGCGAATCGCAGGCTCGCTCATCGTCGGTCTACTCCGAGGGGGACTGTTTCTGAGAAACGGGAGACGGCTCAGCGTCCGTCGATAGACGCATGATCCGTGATGGGGGTGACGTTCCGGGTGTCGGCAACGGACTGCCCGGGCGGCCCTTTTTCTTCAGCGGGGATCAGCTCTCGACCGGTTCGCCAGCGCCACAGGTAGCCGGCGGGACCGGAGATCACGTAGACCACGCCGACGAGGAAGAAGTTGAGCCCCGGCTCCAGGATCAGGAGCAGAAGCACGATCAGCGCGATCACCGTCGTCGAATAGCTCTGCCCGAAGCGCAGGTTCTTCCCGCTGTGGTACGGGATCGGGCTGACCATCAGGAGGCCCAGGAACGCTACGCCGACCGCGGGGATGACCGCCGGCAGCCCCAGGCTGACGTCGGGCCCGACCAGGAAGTTCTTGAACCACACCGTCGAAACGATCATGCCGGCGCCCGCCGGCGTCGGAACCCCGTCGAAACGGCCTTCGAAGCGACCCGACTGCACGTTGAAGCGCGCGAGCCGAAGCGAAGCACACGCCGTGTACGTGAAAGCCAGCACCCAGCCGGCCCAGCCGAGGCTCGCGAAGTCTCCGGCGTAGAACGCCAGGATCGCGGGCGCGACGCCGAAGGAAACCGTGTCCGCGATCGAGTCGTACTCGGCGCCGAACCGGCTGACGTTGCCGGTCATCCGTGCGGCTCGGCCGTCGAGGATGTCGAAGAGCGCGGCGACGAAGATCGCATAGGACGCGATCAGCACGTTGCCGCTGCTCGCCATCACGATGGCGTAGAAGCCCGAGGCGAGATTTCCGGTCGTGAGCAGCTGCGGCAGCAGCGCCGCAAATCCTGCCCGATCCGGATCCTCTCGTCTCCGACGCCGTCGACGGCGCCGCCGCTTCTTCTCAGGCTCCTCGCTCAACGAGTGCCCTCCCCCGAGAAGCGCCCTCGCCGAGCGCCCGTAGGCGAATGATCAGTTCTTGGACTTGTCGACGAGCTGTCGCTCGGACAGCCACGGCATCAGGCCCCGCAGCCGAGCGCCGACCTCTTCGAGCTGGTGCTCGGCGGCCGCGCGGCGACGCGCGTGCATACCGACGTTGCCCGCCTGGTTCTCGAGGATGAATCGCTTGGCGAACTCGCCCTGCTGGATGTCCGTGAGCACGTCCTTCATGCGCGCCTTCACGCCGGCGTCGATCACACGCGGACCGGAGACGAAGTCCCCGTACTCGGCGGTGTTCGAGACCGAGTACCGCATGTTCGCGATCCCGCCTTCGTAGATCAGGTCGATGATCAGCTTCGTCTCGTGGATGCACTCGAAGTAGGCCATCTCCGGGGCGTAGCCCGCTTCGACCAGCGTCTCGAAGCCGGCCTGCATCAGCGACGTCAGGCCACCGCACAGGACCGCCTGCTCGCCGAAGAGATCCGTCTCGGTCTCCTCGCGGAAGGTCGTCTCGATGATGCCCGAGCGACCACCGCCGATCGCGGAGGCATAGGCCAGCGCGATCTGCTTGGCGTCGCCCGACGGGTCCTGATGGACGGCGATCAGGCACGGCACGCCCCGGCCCTGCTCGTAGTGGTCGCGCACCGTATGGCCGGGGCCCTTCGGCGCGATCATGATCACGTTCACGTCCTTCGGCGGGATCACCGCCTCGAAGTGGATGTTGAAGCCGTGCGCGACGGCCAGGTAGTTGCCGGCCTCGAGGTTCGGCGCGACCTCGTTCTCGTAGATGTCGCGACAGAGCTCATCCGGGACCGTGAGCATGATCAGATCCGCTTCGCGGCTCGCGTCGGCGACGGTCGCGACGCGCAGGCCCGCGCCCTCGGCCTTCTGCCAGCTGGACGAGTCCTTGCGGAGGCCGACGATGACCTCGACACCGGAGGCATGGAGGTTCTGCGCGTGGGCGTGGCCCTGGCTGCCGTAGCCGATGATCGCGACCTTCTTGGACTGAATTCGTCCGAGATCCGCGTCCTTGTCATAGTAGATGTCGAGTGCCATGTGAGGGTCGGGTCCTTGCGTTTCGCTGCTCGACGCCGAGCGGAGCTCGGTCGCCTGCGGCGGCTCGTGAAATCGTGCCGTGAGTGTCGTGGGGCGTTCGGGTGCCCCGCTGCGAGATCCCCGGGGCGCGTCGCCCGATCGAGGGGGCCAGGCGGGGGCCCTGAGGGCCGGAGAGTGCGCCTGGGTGCACACCACCCCCGGTGGGCCTGGCGCGCTAACCGCGCGAGATTACGCGACGTTTTGGGACAGCGCCAGAGACCGCACCGACCCCCGGGATCAGCCCTCCGACGGCACTACCCGCGCGAGCTCCCCCTGCTCCACGGGTCCTCCCAGCCGCTGCGCCTCCGCCTCGGCGCGGCGCAGGTAGCGAGCCGCGAGCGTCTCCACGGCGTGGCCTTCCCCGCGGTCCAGTGCCGCGTTGCCGAGCCGCGCGACCCGATCTGCCCGCGGGCGAGCGGCGGGGCCTTCGACGCGGCCTGCGACGGCGATCCCGGCCTCGACGAACCCCGTTTCCCAGCCTTCCCGGTCCGGACAACAGAGGACGACCGGACCCGCGAGATCCGCGGCGAGGGACTTCGGGTCGTAGAGCCCCTCAGCGAGACTCGGCGCCAGGAACTCGCTCTCCCGCCGCCAGCCGCCGGCGTACCACTCACCGCGCCGGGCATCGAGGAGCGCGACGACCTCGTCCCCCTCCTCGGCCGCTTCGAGCGCACCGAGGGCCATCGCTTCGAGGGTCGAGACACCGACGCTCTGCCAATCGCGGCCGAACGCGAGCCCCTTCGCGCTGGCGAGGCCGATGCGTAGACTCGTGAAGCTGCCGGGGCCCGCCGAGACTGCGAGGGCATCGAGCTGGGAGATCGCCCAGCCAAGCTCCGCGAGCGCGGCCTGCACGAGAGGCAGCAGCTCGGCCGAGTGCTGACGCGTGCGTTCTGCTTCCCTGAGCAGCACGACGTCGTCGTCTTCAGCGAGGGCGATCGACAGCCAGTCGGTCGCGGATTCGAGGGCGAGGAGTCGGCGGGGCATGGCGCGCGATCGTTTCCGGGCCTACGGAGCGCTGCCGGACAGCCAGTGGACGAATCTCGACCAGAAAGGCGTCAGGTCGTTCCAGAAGGCGCGGCCCATCAGGAGGACGAGGACCGCGAAGCCGAAAGAGTTCGCCATCTCGCGTGCGCGCATCGAGAGCGGCGAACGCATGATGCCCTCG
The DNA here is from genome assembly GCA_002709835.1 of Deltaproteobacteria bacterium. Lineage (GTDB taxonomy): Bacteria > Myxococcota_A > UBA9160 > UBA9160 > UBA4427 > UBA4427. The sequence goes on along the minus strand of PAQX01000015.1, from coordinate 13,607 downwards.
ATCATATAGATCAGCGCCTGTCCCCCATCGAGAATCGGGATCGGCAGCAGGTTCAGGATCCCCAGATTGATACTGATCAGGATGATCCAGTGCAGATACTCCTCGAATCCGCGGTCGAGCGAGTGGCGCGCGATCCGGGCGATGCCGATCGGGCCGGAGATCTGATCGGCACCGACGGCCCCGTCCAGAACCCGGGACAGGCCCTCGAGATAGCGGGCGGTCATGTTCCAGGTGATCGAGACGGCTTCGGGGATCGACTCGAGCGGATTGCGCACCCGGTGCTCGACCATGGGGCCGGCGAGCAGCGACGGCTGCGGCGCGAGGCCGATCTGATAGATCTTCTGGGCCATTGCCTCGATGTCGTAGGGCCCCTCGACGATCTCCTCCTGGGCCCGGAGTCGCGTGGTGAGGATCTTGCCCTCGCGCGAATAGGAGAGCTCGAGTTCTCGACCGCGACTCGTCTGGATCAACGCGACGAAGCTCCGGAAGCTTCCGACCGGCTCGCCATCTACCGCGAGGATGAGGTCTCCCCGGCGGAGCCCGGCACGGTCTGCCGGCTTGCCCTCGACGACCCTGCCCAACAGGATCGTGGCGGGCACGGCGCCGAGCTCGGAAAGCGCGTTCACGCGCGGCAGCTGCAGCGTGAGCCCCTCGGTCTCCCATCCGACGCGTTCGCCCGCGGCGACCTTCGCGTGGGCCTCCTCGCTCATCGGGAGCGGGCGCTCGATCTGCCACGTCGCGAAGGCGGCGGCGGCGCGATGAGCCGCTTCGAGTTCCTCCCACCCGTCGATCGCGACCCCGTCGACGGAGAGCACCCGATCCCCCGACTGGAGCCCGGCGCGCGCGCCGGCACTCGCCGGGTCGGGAAGCGCCACCCGCGCGTCACGGCGGTCGTGAGAGATCCCGATCCAGCCGATCTCTTCGTTGCCCCCGAATCCGTCCCGCACCTGCTGGGAAGCGACGGTCACGTCGACGGAGAAGCGCTCGCCGGCGCGCTCGAGATCGAGGGCCAGGCTGTCCCCCGGCTTGTGCTCGCGGATCGGCGCGATCACGTCGACGTAGTCCCGGACCTCTTCGCCATCGACGGCGAGGATCCGGTCCCCCGGCGCGATGCCGGCGATCGCGGCGGGAGATCCCGCGTCGACCATGCCGACGACCGCATCGGGGCGGTCGACTCCGCCCCAGAGGATGCCGACGAGGCAAACGACGGGGAGCAGCAGGTTCATGGCGGGACCGGCGAACACGACGCAGAGGCGTTGCCAGACGGGCTTTCGCTCGAGGAACTCGTCGTCCCGCGCGTCTTCCGGAATCGGGGGCGCGAACTCCTCGTCGCCGGGATAGGGCTCGCCCAACATGCGGACGAAGCCCCCGAGCGGGATCCACCCGATCACGTACTCGGTGCCGTTGCGCTCCCAGCGCAGCCGGAGCTTGCCGATGCCGATCGGTGCGCCGAAGCCGATCGAGAATTTGAGGACCCGGACGCCGACGGCCTTGGCCACGAGGAAGTGGCCGAGCTCGTGCACGACGATCAGGATCCCGAGCATCGGGATCACCGCGACCAACGCGTCGATGACCGCCATCAGTCGTTCCCCCCGCCCTCGGCCTTCGCGAGCCATTCACTCGCCGCCCCGCGCGCCCAGGCATCCGCAGCCAAGACTTCGTCGAGTGCTTCGACGCGCTGCCCTGCGTGATCGGCGAGATGGGCCTCGAGGATCGCGCCATTCAGCCGCGCGATCTCCGGGAAAGCGATCCGCCGCGCCAGGAACGCGTCGACGGCGACCTCGTTGGCCGCGTTCAGGACCGCCGGTGCCGCTTCGCTCCCGGCGACCGCGCGATAGGCCAGATCGAGGCAGGGGAAGCGCGCGCGGTCCGGGGCCTCGAAGTCGAGGCGAGCGAGCTCGACCAGATCCAGACGCGGCACGTCGAGCGCGACGCGCTCGGGATGGGCGAGCGCGACGGCGATCGGGACGCGCATGTCCGGCAGTCCGAGCTGGGCGAGCACCGAGCGGTCACAGTATTCCACGAGAGAGTGAATGATCGACTGAGGATGAACGACGACGTCGACGCGGTCCGCGGCAACGTCGAAGAGCCAGCGCGCCTCGATCACTTCGAGGCCCTTGTTCATGAGCGTCGCAGAGTCGATGGAGATCTTGTCGCCCATCGACCAGTTCGGGTGGGCGAGCGCCTCCTCGACCGTCGCGGCTTCGATCTTCTCGGGCGACCAGGTCCGGAAGGGCCCGCCCGAGCAGGTGAGAATCAGCCGCTCGATCTCGTCGGGACGGCTTCCGACCAGACACTGGAAGATCGCACTGTGTTCGGAGTCGATCGGGATGATCGGAATCTCGCGGGCGGCGGCTTCCCGCCGGACCATAGCCCCCGCCATCACCATGACTTCCTTGTTCGCGAGACCGATCGCGATGCCCGCACGGATGGCCGCCAGCACGGGCTGGAGCCCGACGGCTCCGACGAGGCCGGCGACGACGAGATCCGCGGGCTCGGTCGCCACGCGGTCGAGGCCGGCATTCCCGGAGACGACCTCGACGTCCGGGCCGAGCGCTTCGCGGATCGCCGCCACCTCGGCTTCGTCCGCGACCGAGACGACCCGCGGCGAAAACTGGCGCGCCTGTTCGATCAGGCGTTCGACCCGGCGGCCGGCCGCGATCGAGACCACTTCGAAGCGGTCCGGATGGCGCGCGACGACGTCGAGGGTCTGCTCGCCGATGCTCCCGGTGCTGCCGAGGATCGCGAGGCGTTTGCGCGCCCCGGCGCTCAAGAGTCGGCGCCCTCGCCGTCCCGGACCTGATCGCTGGTGAGCCCGAAACGCCGCTCACGCCGCTGGTAGTCGACGAGGGCGGACTCGAACTCGGCCCGGCGGAATTCCGGCCACATCTTCTCGGACAGGTGGAGCTCCGCGTAGGCGATCTGCCAGAGCAGGAAATTCGAGACCCGTTGCTCGGCCCCGGTCCGGATCAACAGATCGGGGTCCGGCAAGTCCGCCGCATAGAGGTAAGCGGCGAATCCCTTCTCGTCGATGCCTTCCGGATCGATCTTGCCGAGTTCCGCGTCCCGGGCGAGCCGCCGCGCCGCGTCGACGATCTCGGTCCGGCCGCCATAGGACAAGGCGAAGACGAGCTTCATCCCCTGGTTGTTCTTCGTCTCGGCGACGGCGTGCTCCACCGCGCGTCGGGTCGACGGCGGGAGACGGTCGAGGCGGCCGATCGAGCGCACCTGAGCCTCGTGCTCCATGACTTCGGCGAGCTCGGTCTCGAGATACTCCTCGAGCAGCCGCATCAGCTCGGAGACCTCGTCCTTCGGCCGGTTCCAGTTCTCGATCGAGAACGCATAGAGCGTCAGCGCCTCGACTCCGTAGTCGCGGCAAGCGCGAATGATCTCGCGGACCGACTCGATGCCCTCGCGGTGCCCCGCGTTTCGCTCGAGACCACGGTCCACGGCCCAGCGTCCGTTGCCATCCATGATGATGGCGACGTGGCGCGGCACGTGGTCGAGATCGATCTCCGGGTGGAGCTCGACCTCGTTCGGGACGTTCGACGAAGAAGAGGACATGGCGGCAGCGTCCGGGTCGTCAGACCTCGAGGACGTCCTTCTCCTTCTGGGCGGTGAGTTCGTCGATCTTGCCGACGAATTCGTCGGTGACGTCCTGCACCTTCTTCTCGGCGCGGTGCCGATCGTCCTTCGAGAGACCGTCGTCTTCGAGATCCTTGAGGAGCGAGAGGGTGTCGCGGCGGGCGTCGCGGACGCGGATTCGGTGATCCTCGGCGACCTTCTTGACCTGCTTCACGAGCTGCTTGCGACGCTCCTCGGTCAGCGGGGGAATCCCGATCCGGATCACCTTGCCATCGTTGCTCGGCGTGAGACCGAGATCCGACTGCAGGATCGCCTTCTCGATCTGCGCGATTCCCGTCTTGTCGAAGGGCGAGATCACGATCATGCGCGGATCCGGCACCGAGAGCGTCGCGAGCTGGTTGAGCGCGGTCGGCGTTTCGAAGTAGTCCACCGTGATGCCGTCAAGCAGGCTGGTGCTCGCGCGACCGGTGCGGACCTTCGTGAGCTCCTTGCGGAACCGCTCGAGCGCCTTGTCCATTGCGTCCCGACCCTCGTCGATGACCGCGTGGACGTCTTCCTCTTCCGCCATTTCGAAGCCCCTCCTGCGCTTTCAATCACCATTCGTTCACGGGCCCGCCGGTCTTCCGACACCGCCCCGAATCTCTTAGTGCCCCGGCCTACTCGACCGCGGCGTCGGGCTCCACGAGGGTCCCGACCCGCTCACCCCGGACCGCTTTCACGATGTTCCCGGGCATGTCCATGTCGAAGACCATGATCGGCAGATCGTTCTCCCGGCACAAGGCGAGGGCCGTCTGGTCCATGAATCGGAGCCCCTTCCGGATCGCCTCGCCGAAGCAGAGCCGATCGTAGCGCTCGGCGGAGGAATCCTCGTCCGGATCGGCGCTGTAGACCCCGTCGACCCGGGTGGCCTTCAGCACGATCTCGGCCTGGATCTCTGCCGCCCGGAGCGCCGCGGCGGTATCCGTCGTGAAGTACGGATTGCCCGTCCCCGCTGCAAAAAGGACGACCCGCCCCTTCTCCAGGTGGCGGATCGCCCTGCGGCGGACGTAAGGCTCCGCGACGTGGGCGATCTCGAGGGCGCTCTGGAGCCGGACCGGCACGCCCTCGCGCTCGAGGGCATCCTGCAGCGCCATCCCGTTGATCACACTGGCGAGCATGCCCATGTAGTCGGCCTGGGCGCGATCCATCCCCTCGGCCGCAGCGCTCATCCCGCGGATGATGTTGCCGCCGCCGAGGACGATGCTCGTCTGGACGCCCGCCTCGTGGACTTCACGGATCTGACCCGCGACGCGAGTCAGCACGCCCGGATGGATGCCAAAGCCCCGACTGCCGGCGAGTCCCTCGCCGGAGAGCTTGAGCAGCATCCTCCGGTACGTCCGTGTCACGATTCGGCGCTATCTCCCAGCGCGAAGCGGACGAAGGAAGCGACCTTGATGTCGCCCCCCGCCACTTCACCGGCGTCCTTGAGGATATCACGCACGCTCTTGTCGGGGTCCTTCACGAATCCCTGGGCGAGAAGCGTGTTCTCCTGGAAGAACTTGTTGATCCGGCCGTCGACCATCTTCTCGATGACGTTCTCGGGCTTGCCGGACTCCTGGGCCTGCTGAACCAGGAACGCGCGCTCCTTCTCGACCACGTCGGCGGGCATGTCGTCCCGGTCGATCGCGATCGGCGTCGGATCGTGGGCCGCGACGTGCATCGCGACTTCCTTCGCGATGGCGTCGACCGCATCACCGGACTGACCCGTCTCGAGGGCGACCAGCACGGCGAGCTTGCCGCCCCCGTGGATGTAGCCGCCGGTCTGGCCGGCCACGTCGCAGGACGCCACGCGCTTCAACTGGATATTCTCGCCGACCTTACCGACCATCGTCTTGATGACGTCGTCGACGGTGGTGCCGTCCATCGCGACGGCCAGCGCCGCCTCGGCATCGCCGATCCCGCCGGCCGCAGCCACGGCATCCGCCACGCTCTGCGCGAGCCCCTGGAAGTCGTCGGTCTTCGCCACGAAGTCGGTCTCGCAACCGAGCTCGATCAGCGCGCCCTTGCCGCCCTGCGCGGAGAAGACGACCGCACCTTCGCTGGTCTCCCGACCCGCGCGCTTGCCGGCCTTCGCCAGACCCGAGGCGCGAAGGATCTCCATCGCCTTTTCCACGTCGCCTTCGGCCTCGGAGAGGGCCTTCTTGCAGTCCATCATGCCCGCGCCGGTCGCGTCGCGGAGCGCCTTCACGTCACTTGCTGAAATCGCCACTGTCTTGAATCTCCCGGATCACCGAACGGCCCGAACCGCGGCGCGGTCGGTCGTTTCGGATCCGATCGGGGGAGCCTCGGCTCCCGGATGGATTGGGAAAGAGGAGCCGGGGCGAGGCTCGCGATCGAGCGAGCCCCGACCGGTCCTACTTGCTCTCGTCGCCGCCTTCGGCGGGGGCCGCCGGGGCATAGGCCTTCGCGGCCGGCGCAGCGTCGTCGCCCCCCGCGGAGTAGCTCTTGCCACCGCCAGAGCGTTCGCCGTCGCGCGCACCGCGGCTGCGGCGCGGCTGCTGCTTGATCTCGACCACACGGCGGCCGCTGGCCGGACCGGCGTCGCCGCCCGCCTGCTTCTGCGGCTGGCTGCTGCGCTGGGCGACGAGCTCCTGCTGGTGCTGGTCGTAGCCCTCGCGGCACGCGTTGGCGGCCGCGACGCAGTAGAGGTCGATGGCGCGGAGAGCGTCGTCGTTGCCCGGCACGACGAGATCGATGTCGCGGGGGCTGTTGTTCGTGTCGACGATGCCGACGATCGGAATGTGAAGGCGCTTCGCCTCCTGGACCGCGATCGACTCCTTGCCGACGTCGATGATGAAGATCGCGTCGGGCTGGCGATCCATGGAACGGATGCCCTCGAGCGACTTCGCGTACTTGTCGACGGCACGCTGCATGCTGGACTGCTCCTTCTTGGAGAGCTCCGCACGCTTCTCCTCGTTGCCGAGGATGTCGAGGTACTGGTTGTACCGATCGATCGACTTCTTGACCGTCTTCCAGTTCGTGAGCATGCCGCCGAGCCAGCGGTTGTTCACATAGTGCTGACCGGCGCGGCGCGCCTCGGTCATGATCGAAGCCTGGGCCTGGCGCTTGGTCCCGACGAAGAGCACCGTGCCGCCCGCGGCCGTCGTCTCACGCAGGAAGTCGAGACCTTCCTGGAGGAGCGGCAGGGTCTGGTCGAGGTCGATGATGTGGGTGCCGTTGCGCTCACCGAAAATGTAGGAGCGCATCTGCGGGTTCCAGCGACCGGGCTGGTGGCCGTAGTGCGCACCGGCTTCGATCAGGGAGCGGATCGAAACCTCCTGCTCCTTGAGCGCCTGACCGAGCTCGCTTGCGGCGTCGGAGGCGGGGGCTGCGTCGGGGGCAGCGGCAGGGGTCTCAGCGCCTGCGGCACTGGAAGGGGTGGCTGCAGCAGCAGCCGTCTCGGCGGCCTCTTCGGGCGCGACCGGCGTCTCGGACATCGGAATTCTCCTTTGGCGGTTGGTCCTCCGCCCCGAGTCGTCCAACTCCCCGACCCCGAATCGAGCCCGATCCGCCCTCGCTGCGCCCCGTCCGGACTGGATTGCCCCGGGTCGCCTCCCATCGGACCACTCGGTCCGCAGGAAGAAGGTCGTCTCGTCTCGCTCGAGGCACCGCCGGGGTGACTCGGAACGTGTGAGATGGCGGGTGTTTAGCAGACACCCGCGGCGGGATCACCCCTGGCCCGGCCCTTCCAGAACCGGGCGAGGGAAAAACCCTTCGAGCCCGCTTTATCGGCAGGGCGGGCGCAGAATTCGAGGGCAGATGACCGGTTCGAGCCGATTCGGGTCAGGTCGTGTATTCCGCGTTGATCTTCACGTAGTCGTACGTGAGGTCACACGTGAAGAGCCGCGAAGCGTGCCGCCCAAGCGCCAGATCGACCTCGATCCTGAGCTCGTCCTTCTCGTGCGCCTTCTCGGCGCGCTTGCGCGCGGCCGGTCCGGCGGAGCGCCCCTTCGCGAAGACCGTCACGCCGCCGACCTTCACGCGCGTCTTCTCGGGATGCCAGGCGATCTGACCATGCCCCAGCGCCTGCATGATCCGACCCCAGTTCGGGTCGCCGCCGAAGACCGCCGTCTTCACGAGCATCGAGTTCCCGATCCGCCGCACCGCCCTCCGGGCCTGGTCGGCGTTCTTCGCACCTTCCACCTCGACGAGCAGGAGCTTGGTCGCCCCCTCCCCGTCCCGCGCGAGCTGGCGGACCAGGTCTTCGCAGACGGCCAGGAGCGCCGCTTCGAACTTCGCTGCATCGTCCCCGCGCAGCGCGGCGCCGCCCGCCGCACCGTTCGCGAGGAGCACGACCGTGTCGCTCGTCGAGCCCTCCGCGTCGATCGACAGACAGTTGTAGGTCCGGTCCGCGACGCGCTTGAGCATCGCCTGAAGCGTCTTCGGCGCAATCTTCGCGTCCGTCGCCAGGAACGAGAGCATCGTCGCCATGTTCGGCTCGATCATGCCCGAGCCCTTGGCGATCCCCTGGAGCGTGATCGTCCGCCCGCCCAGCCGAAGCCGCGCCGAGGCGACCTTTGCGTGGGTGTCCGTCGTCCGGATCGCTTCCGCCGCTTCCATCCAGCCCTCGACCGCGAGCGCTTCCGCTGCGCGGGGCACGCCCGAGCGAATCGCGTCCATCGGGAGCGGTTCGCCGATCACACCGGTCGACGCGACCAGCATCTGGTCTTCGTCGCACCCGACCGCCCTCGCCGCGAGCCGGGACATCGCCTTCGCGTCCCGCACCCCCCGCGCGCCCATCGCCACGTTCGAGCAGCCGCTGTTCACGACCACACCTCGGGCCTGCCCGCGCCGCATTCGCTCGCGGGACACCTCGACCGGCGCACCGACGACGGTCGACTGCGTGAAGACCGCGGCCGCCGAAGCGAGCGTGTCCGAGACGATCAGGGCGAGATCCGGATCACGATCCTTGATCCCGGCGTTCAGGCCAGCGGCGCGAAAGCCGGGAACCGGCAACGCCTCGCGTCGAACCTTCATGATGGGTGAGCTCCGGGGCTTCCGTGGGTCACGAAAGCGGGGTCAGGCGGGGCCGCCTAACCGTGGCACTTCTTGTACTTCTTGCCGCTGCCGCAGGGGCACGGGTCGTTCCGGCCGACCTTGTCGCCCGGCGCCGAACCGGCGGCGGTACCCGCCACGGGTCCCGCCGAGGCACCGGCTGCCGCCGCCGGAGTCAGCGGGGCCGCGCCGCCCTGGCTCTGCGGCTTCGGAGCCTCCTGCCCCGGGTTCCCGTCCACGCGACGCTGGGTCGCCTTCGGGCCGAGGTCCGGGCGCGGAAAGCTGAACTTGAGCGCGTACTCGGCGAGCGTCTCGTCGATTCGCTGCTCCATCTCGCCGAAGAGCGCGAAGCCCTCCCGCTGGTACTCGAGCTTCGGATCTCGCTGAGCGTAGGCGCGCATGTTGATGCCGCCCCGCAGCGAATCCATCGTGTGGAGGTGGGCCTTCCACTGCTGATCGAGGATCTGCAGCTGCAGGTCGCGCATGATCTTCTGGAAGGTCGGGTAGCCCTCGAGGTCCGCGTAGGTCTCCTCGGCCAGCACCCGGCCTTCTTCACGCTTCTCGTCGAGGGCCGATTCGATCCGAGCGAGGATCGCGTGTCCGAGCGCGTCACTCTCGGGATGGCGCTTGCCGTCCGCGGTGCGGAAGGGCTCCTCTTCGATCGAGAAGGCGACGCCGAACTGGGCCTCGAGAGCGTGGGCCATCTCGACGTACTGATCGTCTTCCGGCTCGCCGCGCTGCGGCCAGATCCGCCCGAGCAGGTCCGCCACGAAGCCTTCGACGCAGGCCTGGACTTCCTCGTCGACGGCCTTGTCGTCGGAGGTCATCGCCGCGAGGCGCCGTGCGTAGAACGCATGGCGCTGCTTGTTCATCACGTTGTCGTAGTCGAGGAGGTGCTTGCGGATGTCGAAGTTCCGGCCCTCGACCTTCTTCTGGGCGCCCTCGATCACCCGCGTGAGCATGCGGTTCTCGATCGCTTCTCCCTCTTCGACGCCGACGCGATCCCACCACTGCTTGACGCGGTCGGCCTCGAAGATGCGCAGTAGATCGTCCTCGAGCGAGAGGAAGAACTGGGAAGAGCCGGGGTCGCCCTGACGACCGGAGCGGCCGCGGAGCTGATTGTCGATTCGACGCGACTCGTGCCGCTCGGTGCCGAGGATGTGGAGACCACCGGCCGCGAGGACCTCTTGACGTTCCGCGGCGCACTGGGCCTCGAACTTCGCGAGGGTCGCTTCGAAGTCGGGGTGGTTCTTGTCGTGCTGGCACTTCTCGAGGGCCATCACCTCGGGGTTGCCGCCGAGCAGGATGTCGGTGCCGCGCCCCGCCATGTTGGTCGAGATGGTGATCGCCCCCTTGCGCCCCGCCTGGGCGACGATCTCGGCTTCCTTCTCGTGCTGCTTGGCGTTCAGAACCGTGTGCTTGATGCCCGAGCGCTTGAGCTTCTTCGAGAGCATCTCGCTCGTCTCGATCGAGATCGTACCGACGAGGACGGGCTGGCCCGCTTCGTGATGCGCCTGGAGCTCTTCGACGGTCGCGTCGAACTTCTCCTTCTTCGTCTTGAAGACGACGTCCGCCTCGTCGTTCCGGAGCAGCGGCCGGTTCGTGGGGATCAGCGAGACGTCGAGGTTGTAGATCTTCGCGAACTCTTCGGCCTCGGTGTCGGCCGTACCGGTCATGCCGCCGAGCTTGTCGTACATGCGGAAGTAGTTCTGGAAGGTGATCGACGCGAAGGTCTGACTCTCGCTCCGAACCTGGATGCCTTCCTTGGCCTCGACGGCCTGATGCAGACCGTCCGCCCAACGACGCCCCGGCATCAGACGGCCGGTGTGCTCGTCGACGATCACGACTTCCTTGGATCCGTCGTCGCCGGCCCGCACGACGTAGTCGACGTCGACGCGCTTCAGCGTGTGCGCCATCAGCGCCTGCTGCATCGCGTGAAGCACCGGCAGCATCTGCGGGTCGTAGAGGTTATCGACGCGCAGCATCTTCTCGACCTTGGCCATGCCCTCGTCGGTGAACGTGGCGCTGTGGGCCTTCTCGTCGATCCAGAAGTCACCGGTCTCTTCGATGCCCTTCGCCGGTTCCGCCGCGCTCCCCATCTGGAGGGACGGGATCAGGCGGTTGGCGATCGTGTAGATCTGGGTGTTCTGCTCGGACGGGCCGGAGATGATCAGGGGCGTCCGGGCCTCGTCGATCAGGATCGAGTCGACCTCGTCGACGATCGCGAAGTGGAGGTCGCGCTGGACGCAGCTCTCCACGTTGAACTTCATGTTGTCGCGCAGGTAGTCGAAGCCGAGCTCGTTGTTCGTGCAGTAGGTGACGTCGGCGGCGTAGGCGGCCTGCTTCTGGGCATCGTTCTGCCCGTGGAGGATCGCACCGACCTCGAGGCCGAGGAAGCGATGGAGCTGTCCCATCCACTCGGCGTCGCGGGAGGCGAGGAAGTCGTTGACGGTCACGACGTGGACGCCGCGGCCGGTGAGGCCGTTCAGGTAGGACGGGAGCGTCGCGACGAGGGTCTTGCCTTCGCCGGTCTTCATCTCGGCGATGCGCCCCTGGTGGAGCATGATCCCGCCGATCACCTGAACGTCGTAGTGACGCTGGCCGAGAGTCCGCTTGGCAGCCTCGCGCACCGTGGCGAAGGCCTCGGGCAGCAGGTCGTCGAGCGGCTCGCCGTTTTCGAGGCGCTCGCGATAGCGCGTCGTCAGACCGCGCAGGTCCGCGTCGGAGAGCTTCGACTGCGCGCCCTCGAGCACGTTCACCTGCTCGACGAGGGGGAGCAGACGCTTGATCGCACGATCGTTGCTCGTGCCGAAGATCTTGCTGAGGACTCGTTGCATCGACCCGTTCCGGCTTCCCGCCCGAGGTCGTCGTGCCCGTCCGAACGCGCCCCCCGCCCGTTCTGTGTGCGGGAAGAGAGACGGTCGGGAGCTGCGACCGGGGCTCTGAGGGGGCTTGGATGGACGCCGAAAGGTAGGAGAGCGCCTTCCCACCGGCAACGAGAAGGGGTCGCCGAGCCCCCTTCGGCCGCGCGAGCGCCCCTCTCTGGAACTCGAGGCGCTCCACGCGAGCGGTCGCCTCGACGCAGGATCGCGCCCTGCCCGTGCGATCAGTCGAAGATGTAGTCCAGCGGGTCTCTCGCCTTCCCGTTCACCTCGACGACGTAGTGGAGGTGCGGTCCGGTGCTGCGGCCGGTGCTGCCGATCGCCGCGATTTCCTGCCCGCGCTCGACGGTCTCTCCCGTGGAGACGTGGATCTCCTCGGTGTGGCCGTAGACGGTCTTCACGCCGAAGCCGTGGTCCAGCACGAGGGTCTTGCCGAGCGGCCCCTTGCGGCCGACGAAGCTGACCCGGCCGCGGGCCGGTGCGTAGATCGAGGTGCCGCTCGCCGCGGCAATGTCGATCCCCGCGTGCAGCTGCTTTCGGCCCGTGAAGGGCGAGACCCGCGGACCGAAGCGGGACGTGAGCCAGCCCTTGGCGGGCCAGATCGAGGGCATCGAGACGAGGCGCTGACGCTTGTCTTCGAGCTCATCGAGCAGGGACTCGAGCGAAGTCACGCGATCGCCGGACGCGGCAGAGAGCTCGAGCGCCTGGTCGGCCAATGTCCCGAGCACTTCGGTTCCCGAAACTTCCTCCCCGATCGCGGGGAGCGGCTGGCCGCCCCCCTGGCCGCGAAGGCCCTCCGGCGGCGGAGTCGGGTCCACGGGCACCCCGGCCGGCGGACCGACCTCGATGCCCTGCGGTGCGAGTTCGGCGACGCCCTCACCGCCCACGCCGGCGGTGCCGGGCAGATTGGCGATGATGCGGACCTTGCGTTCGAGCTCGGTCACCTTGGCGATCTCGGAGTCAACGGTCTCGAGGCGGGTTCGGAACACGGCGATCTGTTCGCGCTGCTCGAGCGCCTCGACTCGCAGGTCGGCGAGCTCGGCGTTGTCCGCGCGCAGACGCCAATAGTCCCAGCTCAGGCCGCAACCAATCAGGACTGCGATGGCGAGGCCGATCGCGGCCTGCTTCACGCGAGCCTTCGGGATCGCGAGCTGAACCGGACGCGCGTGCTGGTCCCGAACGAAGATGAGCGTGTAGGTCTCCACGACTGGTCGATGCTCCTTCGCCGCCCTAGCGGGGCAGCGTCACTCCGATGCGCAGCTTTCCCATCTGGATCTCGTCGTCGCGTTTCAGGACCTGCCGGCCCACACGGGACCCATTCACGAGGGTTCCGTTGGTGCTGCCGAGGTCCTCGATGTAGAAGACCTGACCATCGAAGCCGATCGCCGCATGGGCACGCGAGATCGTCGCCTCAGCGAGAGCCAGATCGGCCTTGCGGCCGCGGCCGATCACCATGCGACCACGATCGATCGAGACCTCGAGCCCCTCGTAGAAGCCCGAGCGCACCCTCAACGTCGCCCCGGTCGGGGGCCGCAGTTGGCTCTCGCCCGTTCCAACCTGATCCATCGCCATCGCGCATCGCCTTCGAAGACTCGGTCCCGAGTCCGGGAGCCAGGGATTCCACCCCCGTTTCATCGGCCCCGGCACGCGCGTTCTTGACTGAGCTGGAGGCCTGCGAGCAAACGTCTACGGGAGTCTCACGAGGGCGCGGCGGCGAACGCCCCAGGATGAACGGCCGTTGAAGGGAAAACCCTTCAAAGTGAACGACTCGGATGCGGATCCGCCGCCGTCAGCGCTGGAGCAGCGCTCGGGCGTGCTCTCGGGTGACGTCGGTCACCGTCTCGCCCCCCGCCATCCGGGCGAGCTCGTCGATCCGGGACTCGTCGCGGACCTCCGTGACCTGGGTCCGGGTCCGGCCCTTCTTCGCTTCCTTGCGGACCACGAAGTGGCAATCAGCGAAGGCGGCGATCTGGGGCAGATGGGTGATACAGAGCACCTGGTGCTCCGTGGCGAGCTCGGCGAGCACGCGCCCTACTCGCTCGGCGGTCGCACCGCCGATCCCCGCATCGACCTCGTCGAACACGATCACCATGTTGCGATCCGCGA
>PAQX01000014.1 GCA_002709835.1 Deltaproteobacteria bacterium | reverse complement strand
TCCACTCGAGTTGGAGCAGGTCGTTGACCAGCGTCTTGGTCGAGCCCAGGTTCGCGAAGACCCGCGAAATTGCCTGTCGGCCACCCTCCGGAACGAGCCAGCGATAGCCCTCGGTGACCGGATCGAGGATCCACCGATCGAGCTGGCGATTGAAGGCGAAGGTCCCGCGGTTGGTCGTCTCGAGCGGATCGGGATAGCCCGCCGGCTCGTCGAACTCCTCGTCGAAGAAGTCGTCGAAGAGCGGGTCGGGCTCCGCGTCGAGATCCCCGGCACCCTCCGCGAAGGACGGCTCCACCCAGGCCATCGCCAGAAGGAAGGGCGCGAGGACGAGCGAGCCCCGTCCGGCGCCTTCGGTCCCGCGGCGGAGGAATCCCCGGCCCATCTCGCTCACCCCCTGCCTCGATGCATCGTCCCTTCCCCATGGCCCCGCGGGCTCACAGGATTTTGCATCGCCTGGCATTCTACCGGACACGGCCGCCTCGCGAGTCGGACAACATTTCCTTGACTGGGCCGAAGGGATGTCCATTTCGTAGCCAAAAAGACCCGCACCAACCGGATTGTCGCTGACAGGCGGAGAATCCCTAAGGTACGCTCCGGTCTCGCGCGAAGCGCTGCTGACCGCACCCCCCACGAAAAGGCCGAGGCTTTCAGACCTCGGGCCGCCGAGGTGCAGAGACCCGCTTTCCATCCGCGAGAGAGGTCTCCTCGTTCAGAAACACGTGCCCCGCGATCCGGATTCCCGGACGCCGGGTCGCAGGAATCGCTGAAACATCGGCACCCCATCCAACCACCCACCGAATGGCCGGCCTCGAGCCGGGGCGAGATCGCGCGCGGGCGCAGCCCGAACCGCGCAACGGCCAAGCGGGAGGATCGATCGTGGACGTCTTCCAGAAATGTCGTGACTACACGCGAGCCCAGGAGGCCCGGGACTCCGGCGCCTACATGCTCTACCGCGAGATCGGATCGCCGCAGGATCCCGTCGTCACGATGGATGGCCAGAAGGTCATCATGCTCGGCTCGAACAACTACCTCGGGCTCACCAGTCACCCGAAGGTGAAGGAAGCCGCGATCGCCGCGACCGCCAAGTACGGCACGGGCTGCGCCGGATCGCGTCTTCTGAACGGAAACCTCGACATCCACGTCCGCCTCGAAGAGCGCCTCGCGAATTTCATGAAGCGCGATCACGTGCTCGTCTTCTCGACCGGCTACGGCGTGAACGTCGGTGTGCTGTCGACGGTGCTCGGCCGACACGACGTGGCGATCCTCGACAAGATGGATCACGCCTCGATCATCGACGGCGTCCAGATGAGCCTCGGCAAGGCGGTCAAGTTCCGGCACAACGATCCGGAAGACCTCGAAAAGAAGCTCGAGAACGTCGGCCCGGACAAGGGCAAGCTGATCGTGGTCGACGGCGTGTTCTCGATGGAGGGCGACGTCACTCCGCTGCCCGAGATCGTGAAGCACAAGAACACCTACGGCGCGGGACTCTTCGTCGACGAAGCTCACTCCCTCGGTGTCTTCGGCGAGAACGGCCGCGGCATCTGCGAACACTTCGGCCTCGAGGACGAAGTCGATCTGGTGATGGGCACCTTCTCCAAGTCCTTCGCCACCGTCGGAGGCTTCATCGCCTGCGACGACGCGAAGATCCTCGACTACATCAAGCACACCGCCCGGGCTCAGCTCTTCACCGCCGCGATCCCGCCGGCTGCGGCTGCGGCCGTCGAGGCGGCGATCGAGATCGTCGAAGCGGAGCCCGAACGACGCCAGCAGCTCTGGGACAACACGAACTACATGAAGCGTGAGCTCGAAGGGCTCGGCTTCGAGACGTGCGGTTCCCAGTCACCCGTCATCCCCCTGCTCACGGGGGACGACCTCGTGACCTACGCGATGGCGAACCGACTCCAGGAAGAGGGCGTGTTCGTGAACGCCGTCGTGACCCCGGCCGTTCCGCCCGGACACGGCGTGATCCGCACGTCCTACATGGCGACGCATACCCGCGAGCATCTCGACCAGGCCCTCGGCGTGATCGCGAAGGTCGGGCGCGAGCTCTCGATCATCTGAGCGGATCCGGAAAACCGGGCCGAGCCCGCACCGAGACCTCATGCCGAGCACCTTCTGACTTCGACCGCGGGAGCGCTCTTGCTTCGTGCGTCTCCCGCCTCCGTTCGCGGTTGAGCGCGCCTAGCGACCGACGGGCCTACCCGGTGCGTCCGGCGTCGGCGTTTCGCCGAGCCGGACCCGGCCGATCCATTCGTTGGCGAACTGACGAGCGACTCGACCACTCCGGCCACCGCGTTCCAGGGAGTACCGAAGCGCGGCCGCGCGGCCCGTCTCGTCGAGCGGGTCGACGCCGGCCTCGGCGAGCCAATGCTCGACGATCGCGAGGTAGGTGGGCTGATCACAGGCGTAGAAGCCGAGCACCAGACCGAAACGATCCGAGAGCGCCAGCTTCTCTTCGAGGGCTTCTCCGTGATGGAGCTCGTTGTCCGAGTCGACCCAAGCGGCGCGATTCTCCTCCATCGTCTCAGGCATGAGATGACGCCGGTTGCTGGTCACGACGACACAGACCCGTGCCGGGCGTGATTCGACGCCTCCCTCGAGGGCAGCCTTGAGCTCGCGAAAGCCGTGCTCGCTTCCACCGAAAGAGAGGTCGTCGCAGAAGACGATGAATGAAAACGCGTCGGGGGCGGCGCGCGTACCGTCCCGCAGCATCCGCAGCAGCTCCGGAAACTCCGCGAGGTCGCCCCTATCGACCTCGACGATTCGCAGCCCCTGGTCGGCGTAGCGCGTCAGCAGTCCGCGAACGGCGGACGACTTCCCGGTCCCACGATCCCCGTAAAGGAGCGCATCGTTGTAGGGCAGGCCACCGATCAGCTGTCGCGTGTTCCGGTCGAGCGCTTCGACCGCGCGATCCACGCCGATCAGACTTTCGAGATCGAATTCAGAAATCGTCTCGATCGGCTCAAGGCGACCGACTCCTCGCGAAGACCGCCAGCGAAAAGCGTGATGGCCTTCGAACGCGTCGACGGCGGGCAGGTCCCCTACGAATCCGGCCAACAATCGCTCGACCCGTTCCAGGACGGGCTCGAGGCGCCCTTGCAATCGTTCCAGGAAATCGGACATGGGCGCGGAGTGTACTCGGCTCCGGGTAGACTGTCCGGATGGGCAACGAACACGCAACTCCCACCCTAGACCCTTCGATCGGCCTTTGCTCGGTCTGTCATCACGTCATCCGACAGGAGACGAAGCGTGGGGCCGTGTTCTACCGATGCGGCCGCGCGGACGAAGACCCTTCGTTCCGCAGGTATCCGCCGATCCCCGTCGGCCAATGCCCCGGGTTCGGACTGGACGACGAAGCGACCGTGACCTAACGCCGGAAGCGAGGCCGTCCGTCTTCGTCGACGAGGCTCGCCAGGTTTCCCCAGGTTCGTTCGAAGGGATGGTCGATCGTCTGGAGCATGCGATCGAGGAACCGGAACGTGAGGCCCCAGACCACGTGGCGACCGGGCTCGCCGACGAGCACACCGGGAAAGCGCGCTTCGGGCATGTCCTTCACGAGATGTTCCACCTGTCGATCCCGGTCGTGAAGACCGGCGAGCGGGAACCAGAAGGCCTGCTGGACCTCCTTTGGATCGAGATCGAAGTCTCCGTGCTCCCGAACGTGAAACGCGTGCGCCGATACGACCAGATGGGTCTTGCGACGCCGATTCCCCGGAAGCTCGTCCACGTGGCCCAGATACTCGGCGCCTTCGAGGGAGATTCCGACCTCCTCGAAGGTCTCCCGGGCCGCAGTCGTACGCGTAGAATCGTCATGCTCTTCCATCCGACCCCCCGGAAACGCCATGTGGCCGGACCAGGGATCGTGGGGATGGAGGGCTCTTTCGATCAGCAGGACTTCCGCCGAGCGCGGGCCTTCGCGCAGGACGACCGCGACGGCGGCTCGATGGATCCCTTCGAGATCCACGGGCTCCGGCGTGTGCGCGGCGAGCTTCCTGCGTACGTGATCGATGTCCACGCGCCCACGGTAGCGCCCCCGTAAGGTGCCGTTCGCGCGGAAGCCAGACCGGCCTGCTAGGGTGCGCGGCATGAACCTCCCCCGCGCATTCGTGCCGGAGGCTCGCCGCCTCCTCAAGCTGGCCCGGGACGACCGGCGCGAGGCAGAGCGCGCGCTCGCGTCGCTCCCTGCCGAGCAGCAGGCCACCGTCGTCTGCGAAGCCCCGCTCTCGATCCGCCGCCAGATCATCGAGCTCCTCCCGAACCCGGAGGAGGTGATCCCGCTCATCCCGGAAGCGGAGTTCACCTACACGTGTCGTTCGATCGGGCTCGAGGACGCCAGCTGGCTCCTGCCGATGGCGACCGACACCCAGATCGTGACGAGTTTCGACCTGGACGCCTGGACCGGACTGACGGTCGATCCGGCGCGCCTCGACGGCTGGGTCGCCGCGCTCGCCTCCGCCGAAGAGGAGACGCTGCTCCGCGCGGCGCGGGCCGTCGATCCCGAGATGCTCGTCATCTACCTGCGCAACCACGTCGACGTCCACCTCAAGCCGAGCGAGCAGGAAGACCCGGACTGGCAGGCGCCCGACGGCGGGCAAACCCTCGAAGGCCAATTCTATTTCGTCGCAAAGGACCCGAAGGACGACCTCGCGCCGATGCTCCGTCTGCTGCACTCGCTCTTCCAGGGTGACTATTGGCTCTACTTCCGCGTCATCCAGGCGGTCAAGGAAGAGCTGCCGACGGAGAACGAAGAGTGGGCGCTCCGTTGGCGGACCGGCCGCCTCGAAGATCTCGGGTTCCCGTCCTGGGATGCCTCGATGCGCATCTACGGCTTCATGCGACCGGAAGCGATGAAGGTCGTGCCGGCGGAGACGAAGGCGCTCGATCTCTCGAGCTGGGCACTTCCGGTCTGGATCACCGAGCTGCCTGGGATCGCGAGTGACGAACGCGCGCTCTTCCGAGCGACGCGGGAGCTCGGGGCAGACGAACGAAGTGCGGTCTTCTACGGCCTGATCGCGCTCTCGAACCGGATTGCGGTCGCGGACCGCATGGAGCTGGGCGATCCCGAATCGCTCCCGGGCGCGATCGACAAGGCCACGCGCTTCGCGAGCGACGGCCTCGAGCACGTGGCGGGCGAGAACGGACTCTCCCTGGAAGAGGCGCTCCGCCGTGTTCCGCTCGAGCGCCTGTTCCGGGTCGGCACGAACCTCGATCGTGAAGCCGCACTCCCGACTTCGATCGTCGAGGAAGAAGACGATGATGCCGACACCACGCTGGAAGAAGACGCAACGCTCCACTGATCCCGAGGCGACTTCCGGGACACGAAAACGAAAAGGCCCGCTGCAGAGCAGCGGGCCTTTTCTTTTGGCCAGATCCCGAAACGGCCGAGCCGTCCAGGGATCCTCGGCAGTCAGGCAACCCTCGAGCCGAATCGCAGTCTCCGGGGGTTCGAAAACATCCGGGGGGCCGAACGCCGCTCCATCTCGTTAAAGGCTGGAACGACCTCCGTACTGCAGCTCCAAGGCACCGTGATCTTTCATCGAGGGCGAATTGCCCAGAAGGCGAACACCTTGCCAGGCGGCTCGTTCGACCTTCCTGGCGGGAGGACGAACGATGGGCGCCCTCGAAGATTAAAGATCGACGGCCTTCAGCGTCTTGCGCTTGTTGCCCTGGGCTCGGCCTTCCGCTTCCTTGATCAGGTCGCGAACTGCCGCGTCGAGCGCGCCGTAGAACTCACCGCCCACGTTGCACTTCTTGACCGCGGCCTTCACTCGAGCCTTCGAGATGATGAGCTCGGCGGGCTTGCCCTTCTTCGCTGCCTTCTTCTTTTTCTTGGCTGCCATGGTGGCTTCCTCTCACTCGTCGAAGCGAAGCATCGCGAAGGATGGATCTCTCGATCCCGACTCTCGTCGACCTTCGAGCTGCCTCGCGTTCCGTCAGCGAACCCTGGAGCGAACCCACCGTGGGTCGAACCGATTCGTCTGACTCCCCCAGAAAAACGCGTTCGGCCGGGAAACCCCGTCAAACGGCGCGATCATAAACGTTTCCGAATTCCTGTCAATCGAGAACGTCGCTATTCGGGCTCTCCCTACCGAATTCGAGCGTTTTTAGAAACGCGCCGGAAACCCGTACGAGCCCCCTGAAATCGGAGATCTAGAGACGCCCATGGCCCCAACCACCGTTCGCATCGAACCCGAAGACGGCCGGAGAACATGGAGTCAAGTCTCGCGAATCACGCCAATCAGTTGGTATTGAAGCGAAATCTCGTATCCTTGTTTTAGCGTCTAGCGCGCGATTCCGACCCTCTCAGCCCCTCTCCCGCTCGACCGAGTAGAAGCATCGCCCTGCCGATCATGCCCGACTCACCGCTCACCCATTCGATTCCGGCACCGGGAGGCGTGAAGCTCCATTGCCTCGAATGGAAGGCCTGCGCCGACGAAGCACCGGTGGTCTTCCTTCACGGGGGCGGCGCGCACGCCCATTGGTGGGCGCACCTGATCGACGGTCTCGCCTACCGCGGCCCGCGCTTTGGCCTCGATTTCCGCGGCCATGGCGACTCCGATTTCCCCGAAGAGCGGGAGGTCGGTGCGTTCAACGTGGACCTCGAAGCGATGCTCGACTGGCTCGGACGCGAAGACGTCCATCTGATCGGACACTCCATGGGGGCCGCGGTCGCCTTCGATCACGCGAGCCGCTTCGAGGCGACTCGAAGCGTCGTCTTGATCGACATGGCCCGAGGCAGCCAGCGCGGATCCGGAAGGCGCGCCCGTCTGGCCCTCGCTCTCCGGCGGACCTACGCGACACGGGAAGAGGCCGTCGAACGATTCCGCTTCCTTCCCGAATCCAGTCACGCAGACGAAACCCTTCGACTGGCGATCGCCCGAAAATCGATCCGGCAAGAGCCCGACGAGCGCTTCGGATACAAATTCGACCCCGCCTGGTTCGGACTCCCTTCCCGACCGCGGCCGGACCCCACTGACGTCGCCTGTCCCGTCCTGCTCGTGCGTGGAGGCGACAGCCTTCTTCTTTCGCAGGACGCAGCGGAAGCGCTCGTCGCAGCGCTGCCCCACGGCTCGCTCGCCGTCGTCCCGGACGCCGGCCATCAGGTCGCCGTCGATCAGCCGAAACGCCTCCTCGAAGCGATCGCCGACTTCGTCACCCGAAACGGGCTCTAGGCCGGGACTTCCCCTGAGTCGCGCCCAGCGTTCTGCGGAGTCCGGAATCGGGTGGGCCCCCGAATTCTGCGCCCGCGACTCAAGTGCATCGCCGGTCGGGCGATTCACCTCGAGAAGGCCCGCGCGACTCTGCGCGGGCAGGGGGACACGTGGCAATCTCCGGAGTCGAAAGGCTGGTCCAATACGCGCGCGATCTCGAACTCGAGCCCGCGCAGGCGTCGCGCCGTGCCCGCCCCCCGGAACCGTCGCGCCCTGCCAGCGAAGCAAGCGGAGACGGCATCAAGCTTTCGCTGTCGAGTGCCGTGACCGAAACGGCACCCGCCGCCGAGGTCGCCGCACCCCTGACGGTGAGCGAGCCGCCTGTCACCGCACGACGCGAATCTTCGGAGGTCGCTTCGAACGCGCTGCGCCGAGGAAGCGCCGCCGACGTCTACCAGCGTCAGGGCAGCGTTCCGCTCGGCCAGCGGATCGCGATTCGCGCCTGACCCTCTGGACCTGCTCAGGGTTTCCCCGCGCTGCCTCTCCCGACTAACACCGATTCGGGCCACCTGCTCTCCAGCGGACCTCTGCGGGAGTCGATGAGTCCCAGACGGGGGCCGTTTCGGTCAGGAATCGGCGGGGGACCATGATCGACGAAGCGATTTCACAGTTCATGAATCGCGAAGTGCTGAAGGGCGAACCGGAGACTCCGCTCTCCGAGGTGATCGCCCTCATGCACTCCCGCGTGCAGAGCTGCTTCGTCGTCTGCGAAGACGGCACGCCGGTCGGCGTCATCACCGAACGCGATGCCGTCGCCGTTCTCGATCGAAAGCTCGCCGGCGAGCGCTACCAGGACGTCCGTGCCGCCGACGTAATGACCTGCCCCGTCCATACGCTTCCTGAGACTTCGACGATGGGCGAAGTCATGCGGATCATGAACGAGCGAAAGTTTCGACGCGTCCCGATCACCGGCGACAAGAACGAGCTGTCGGGCATCGTGAACCTGATGGAGCTCCAGGCCGCCATGAACGCGGCGCTCGAACGACGGGGTCGGGATCTCGAAGTTGCCGTCATGGAACGCACCGCCGAGCTCCAGACCGCCAACGCCAAGCTCGCAGAGCTGTCGATCCGCGACGGCCTGACCGGCCTGCTCAATCGCCGCGCGATGACCGAAAAACTCGAACACCTGCACGACCTGTCTCAACGATTCGGCAATCCCTTCTCGGTGATCCTGCTCGATATCGATCACTTCAAGAGCTACAACGACGCGCTCGGCCATGTGAAGGGAGACGAGGCGATCCGTGAGATCGCGGAGCTGCTGCACGAATCGGTCCGAACCTCGGACACGGTCTACCGCTACGGCGGAGAAGAGTTCCTGATCGCGATGCCCGAGACAGACCACGAGTCTGCCCTCGCTGTCGCTAAACGGATTCGCCAGGAAACGGAGGAGCGTGCGCTCCCCCATCCGAACTCGCCGACTGGGCCCGTGATCACCGTCTCGCTCGGACACACTTCGGTCACTTGTCACAATGTCGAGCAGTTCGACGTATGGAACGACGTCGTCGAGGATGCGGACAAAGCGCTCTACCGAGCGAAGCAGGGCGGCCGCAACCGCGTCGAGGGTCCGCTCAAGGCTCGATGAACACGCGGCGCCACCCCCCCCTGACGAAAAGCCCGGGTTTCACCCCACTCGCGCGCAACGAAACCCGACCGTGACGTCGAAGTGTGTAGAACGCTTGCGCCGGCTCGAACGAGAACGCATGTTTTCGAGCGAGGAGCGACGCACAACTTGATCACCGTTGCGCTCTCAGCCACGATCGGCGCGCCGCAAGAACGAGTGTGGGGCGCGCTCGTCGACCCGAACGAACGCGGGCTCTGGGATGAACGGATCCTAGGAACCGTCGCCCTTTCGCCTCCTACGAAGAGAGCAGCCGCGCGATCACGAAAGCCTGGCAAGAAGCCGTCCCTTCGCATTACTCGCTGGCGCTTCAAGCTCGGACAGGTCCCACTCGTCCTCCAGGAGGAAGTGATCCGCGCGTATGGTCACGACCGACTGATGAGCCGGATGACGATCGGATCGTTGCGCTTCGAGCAGACACTCACGTTCCACGGCGAGAACGACGAGACGAGCCCGCGGACTCGCGTCGGCATGAAGATCGTCGCGACGAACTCGATCGCCGTCATCGGAGAAGTCATTCCGCGCAGGGAAGTCCAGAGACTCGTCATCGAGTACGTCGACGCGACCCTTCGCCAGGTCCAGAAACACTGCGAGGCGGACGCGTAACCGCATCCGCCCCGAAGCGTTCGAACCCTGCGCGGCGATTTGCCTAGAGCACTTCCTCCGCGAGCAGTCGAAGCGCCTCGACGCTCCCGGTGCCCGCGAGCAGCGAGCCCACCTGGCGCTTCTCGCCCGCGGCCTTCCACGCCTGCAGTCGGTCGCGGATACGATCGGCGGGTCCGACCAGCGCGACGTCATCGACGAGCGCGTCCGGTACCGCCGCAGCAGCCTCGGCCTTCTTGCCATCGAGGTAGAGATCCTGGATCTCCTTGGCGGCGTCCGGGTATCCAAGGCGCTTGCAGTAGTCGTTGTAGAAGTTCTTGTCGCGCGCGCCCATGCCCCCGATGTAGAGAGCCAGATTGTTCTTGACGGGCATGCGCGCCGCTTCGAGGTCGTCGTTCAGAATGACCGTGCAGAAGGGGGCGATCTCGAAATTCTCGAGAGACTTTCCGCCGCCGGCCGCCGCGAAGCCTTCGTTCAGCGACTCCTCGAAGATGTCGTAGCGCTCCGGGTTCATCCAAACTGGGAAGACGCCATCCGAGACTTCACCCGCGCACTTCATTCCGTTCGGTGAAATGGAAGCGGTGTAGATCTGAAGCGCCGGGTCCCCGTGAAGGATGCTCTTGAGCGGCTTGCCGAGTCCCGAGGAGCCCTCGCCATTGAACGGGATCTGGTAATGGAAGCCTTCGTGCTCGAGCTTCTCCTTCCGCTCGAGAATCGTGCGAATGATCGAGATATATTCCTTGGTCCGCGTGAGCGGCTTGCCGTAGGCGACACCGTGCCAGCCCTCGACGACCTGCGGACCGGAGGGCCCGAGGCCGAGGATGAATCGACCGTTCGACATCGCGTAGAGCGTCATCGCCGTCATGGCGGTCATTGCCGGCGTGCGACCGGGCATCTGCATGATCGCGGTCCCGACGTTGATCTTCTCGGTCAGCGCGAGGATCCAGGCCGCGGGGGTCGCTGCATCAGAGCCCCACGCCTCTGCGGTCCAGACCGAGTCGTAGCCGAGCCCTTCGGCTTCCTTGATGAGCTCCATCGGGACGCTCATGGTGGCCGGGGAATAACCGGCAATGATTCCGAGCTTCATGGGAGGGCCTCCTGTCCTTTTCTTGGACTTTTGCGGCGCTCGATTCTACGCCCCGGCCCGCTCCCCGTCACACCGCGCGCGCTGGACTCGCAGTTCCGTCGGGAAGCCCCTCTTCCTCGATCTCCGGTGCCTCCAGAGGAAGATCGATCTCGAAAACCGCCCCTTCTCCCGGGGCGGAGAGGATGTGGATCCGGCCGCCATGACGCTCGATGATGCCATGGGAAAGCGAGAGACCGAGCCCGGTGCCCTTCCCGACTTCCTTGGTGGTGAAGAAGGGATCGAAGATCCGGGAAGCGACGTCCGGCGGGATACCCGGGCCGGTATCCTCGAAACGCAGTCGCACGCCTTCGGAGGTGGGACGCGTTCGGATCGTGATCGTGCCGCCGTCCTCCAGGACGTCGCAGGCGTTCATGAGCAGGTTGAGGAAGACCTGGTTGAGCTGTCCGGGGAAGCAACGCACTTCGGGCAGCGCTTCGTAGTCCTTCACGACCTCGATCGCGCCCTTGAACCGGGGCTCCATCAAGGCCAGCGTGCGATCGATCTCGTCCGTCAGCTGCGCCATCTGGAGATCGGCTTGATCCATCCGCGAGAAGGTGCGCAGGTCCTGCACGATCTGCTTGACCCGCTCGGTTCCCTCCCGTGAACGCAGCAGGAGCTTCTTGATCGCTTCGCGATGGCGATCGGCCTCTTCTCCTCGACCCGCGTCCCGCGCCGCGGCCGCCTTGTCGACGAACTCGTCGATCAGCTGGAGGTTCGCGTGGACGAAGCCGATCGGGTTGTTGAGCTCGTGAGCGACGCCCGCGACCAGCTGGCCGAGGCTCTTCAGCTTTTCGCTCTGCATGAGCTGATTCTGAGTGTCCTGCAGCTCGCGCGTCCGTTCCTCTACGCGCATCTCCAGGCTCTCGTTCAGCTTTGCGATCTCGTCGAATGCCTTCGCGTTCTCGATCGCGATCGAACTCTGGTTCGCGAGCGTGCGCAAGAGCTGACGATCGTCGGTGGCGAGTCGTTCCCCGGAGAGCTTGCGGCCGACGGCGATCACGCCGAGCAAGTCGACGCCGAACAGGATCGGCACGAGCAACTCGACTTCGAGCGTGTCGTAGATGTCCCAACAGCTTTCGCGCTTCTCAGGGTCCGGATCGTCGTCGAAGTCCTGACGGGCCAGCTCTTCGCGACGCATCCAGAGATGCTTCCAGATCGGGTGATCCGACGGAATCTCCGTATCGATGTCGTCCTGGTCCCAGTCACCCCGCCACGCCGACGCCCGGAGGACGCGATCCCCATCGTCGAAGAGCAGGACCATCGCGCGAGACACTCCCATCGTGTCCGTCAACGCGGCGAGGATCCGATCGCCGATCTCGTTCATCGAAAGCATGGAGACCATCGCCTCGGAGATTTCACGAACCGCGCGGCGATACTGGGACCGATCCCGATCGAAGAAGTTGTCGACGAGTCCCTGCATGCGTTCGCGCAGCGGGTTGAACGCGAGGATCGCAAGGAAGAGCAGAACGACCTGTACGTTGCGCTGATCGACACCGTACTGCTCGACCACGTTGTCGGCGAAGGTGATGATGAAGGCGAAGACGCCGGTGATCGCGAGAGAGGCGGCGCCGTAGGCGGCGCTCGACTTCGCCGCGAGCCGGAACTCGAAGAGCTGGCGACGGACCATTCCGTACCCCACCGCGACCGGGAAGAAGCCGACCCACAGCAGACCGGCGTACCAAGGCAGCGCCGTCGGAACGACCCACTCCGCGAGGAGCGCGAGCAGCGCCGGCAGCAGACTGACGAGGCCAGCGAGGAGCATCAGATCGGCGCGATCGCCGATGCCCGCCTGGCGCGCTTCCTCGCGGCCCATCGCGAGGATCGCGATCGACGCGATGCTGGTCCCGATGCCGAAGACGAAGGCGGCGGTCGCGACCCAGCTCGGCGGAATTCCCATCACGGACTGGGTCAGGACCGACGTGAAGATCAGCGATGCGATCACGTACGGGATCATGCGGATATTGCGTCGCTTCACGATCCAGGACGGTTCGATCGGATACGTCGTGAAGAGATGGAAGGTCGTCGCACCCAGGAAGGGAAGCGTCGCGAGCACGCGGGTCGCTGCCCAGGGAATGATGTCGACGCGGACCGCCGACGAAAGCAGGACCGACATCACCGAGCAGTAGAGAAGCAGTACCCAGGACTCGTGGCTCGCCTGTCGCGTCCACCAGACGGTCAGGGCCACGACGAGATAGAGGGAGCTCACGAGCAGCAGCCCGAGATGGAGCAGGACGTCGCCGGTCTTTTCCACGTCTCCCGCCTGCACGGGCAGAAGAGAGGCCGTCAGGATCGAGCCGTCTGGCTTGAGCAACCGATACGTGTCGACGACGCCGGCCTCCAGCGAGGGCGCCCAGATCGCCTGAATCGCAGGCACCCCGTCGACGGACAGGAGCTGGTCGCCTTCGTCGACGCCCGCTGACTCCGCGGCATCGCTCATCGCGTGCACGACCGCGACGCCCGCGATGATCGAAGTCCGGACTGGAAGCTGCGGCCCCGGGCGCGGCGAGATCAGCGAAAAGACCGAAAGGCCGATGGCGATCAGAGCCCAGATCGCGGCGGCGCTGCCGGTGATCTGTCGCGTGCGCCTGTTTCGATCGCGATCCATCGTGCCGGGCCTCGCAGACAGAGCCCGGCGCCACCCGAAGCCGACCCGAAGCATCGTCCCCACTCGGCACGGAAGGGGGGAAGACGATCGAGCCACCTTCGCGCGGGCGGCCGTCCAGACAGGGGACGACCGAATCGCCGGCCACTCAAGAGCCGTCGAATGCTAGCAGTCCGGAGGCGGTGGACTCAGCGGGGACTGGGCACGGACGGGGCAAAGCCCCCTTCGAACCGGATCGCCGCCGGATCGACCTCGCCGGGCGCGGGTCCATAGTTGTAGCCGCGCGTGTTCAGCTGGATGATTCGCGGCGGCGGCTGCGCAGCCTCGGGCGGAGCGGCGGCCGGAGCCGCGGCAGGGACGGCAGGGCCCGCGAGTCCCGGATCGAGGCTCATGAGCGGCGCCCACGGATCCTCCGCGCGAACTGCCTGAACGAAAGAGGTCGATACGAGCGTCCCGACGAGGCAGAGCCCCCCGAGCACCTCGATCCATCCCGCTCGTCGTCTTCGTTCGACCGCCATGGCGACGACTCCCCGCGATCGCCCGACGAAGGTGGGCGCGATCGCGATGCTTCGAAAACCAGATCGGCCCCGAGCGCCGAGGCCTTGAGCCCCGGCCTCTCGCGCGCGAGCAAGAGGAGCCGTAACGCGCTGGATTCCCGGGAAAGCGAGCGAACGCGGACCGGCTGGCCCGAGTGTGATCTAGATCCCCGAACCTTCCGCCTCGTCCAGATCGGCCAGATGGAGGCCGCATTCCCGGGTGTCGTCGCTCTCCCACCACCAGCGACCCGAGCGCGGATCCGCACCTGGCGCGACCGAGCGCGTGCAGGGCTCGCAGCCAACCGAGGGGAAGTTCTGCTGATGGAGGCGGTTGATCGGGACAGCGTTCGCCGTGATGTAGTCCATCACGCGGTCGTGGGTCCAGTCGGCGAGCGGGTTGATCTTCACGAGATCCCCGTTCGCCGAGTCGACCTCGATCTTGCGCGCGTTCGCGCGATTCGCGTTCTGATCCCGGCGCAGCCCGGTGACGTAGGCGTCGAAGTTCGCGAGGTGCCGGCGCATGGGCAGGACCTTCCGGATCCGACAGCAACGCTTTCGGTCCTCGTGGGACGCGTAGAAGAGATTCATTCCCGCCTCGCGGACCATCTCCTGGACCTCGTCGGCGTTCGGGAAGACGACCTCGACGTTCTTGTCGTAGCGGTCGCGGACGCGGTCGATCAGGTCGTAGGTCGCGGGATGGAGACGCCCCGTGTCGAGGACGAAGACCCGCGTCGAAGGATCGGCTTTGTGGAGCATGTCAATCAGCGCCATGCCCTCCGGCGCGCCGAAGGAAGCGGAGATCGTGAGGCGCGGGTGGAAATTCTCGACTGCCCAAGTAAGAATTTTGGACGCACTCCAAGCTTCCGCGGCATCACGGTCCACCAGATCCAAAACCTCGTCCTTGAACGGTTTTCCGTCGAAAGCAGCGAGAGAATGCAGGGACATGGAGGTCTCCAAGAACCAGAGGCGACGGATTCGCAGCCGGATTCATCCGTCGCGCGCCCTTTCTTGAGTAACTCAGTCGGATAGCCTCAGCAATTTCCCGACGCTAAGGATATGTTTTATTCCGATCGGTCAACTTCCGGCGGACCGAGTCGACCTTCTCTTCCATCGTCGCCTCACGGTCCCGGCGGTCGTCCATCTTGATCACCGTCCCGACCCGCTCGCCGCCCGCGGCGAAAACCGCCTCCTGCATGGCGCGAATCACCTCGAAGAGGTCGTCGGGCTCGCCCTCGAGCGTGGTGAACATCGAATCCAATTGCCATTGCACCCGGTCCTGCGCCTCTAGAACCGCGATCGCTGCGGCGACGTATTCGGAGACCGACAGTCCGACGCCCATCGGAGAAATGCTGACTGCTGCGATTGCCATTCGGAGAGCATACGTTCGCCCTGGCTCAGCGCGCCCCGGGCCAGCCGGCGGGGCGCGCGCGCGGCACGATGTCGTCCACGCCTTCCTGCGCGGCGAGCATCGCCTCGACGGTGCCTCCCCGAACCGGATGGACCAGCGCCGGCGCCAGATCCGCGAGCGGGACGAGCACGAAGGCGCGCTCATGCAGCCGCGGATGAGGCACCTCGAGATCCGGCAGCGTCACGCAGCGATCTCCGAAGAAGAGCAGATCGAGATCGATCGCCCGCGGTCCCCAGCGCACCGCATCGGGCCCCCGGTCCCGACCGAGCCCCGATTCGATCGCCTGAAGACACGCCAGGAGCTCGTATGGAGAGAGCCAGACGTGGAGCGAGACGACCGCATTCAGGTAGGGATCCTGCCCGGGCGGCCCGAGCGGGGGCGTCTCGTAGACCCCGGACGCGGCGATCAGGCGCAGATCGGGCTCCCGTTCGAAGGCCTCGATCACCGCGGAGAACGTCGCCTCGCAGTCGCCCAGGTTGGCGCCCAGGGCCACGAAGGCCCGCTCTCCCCCGACTCGCATGCCTTTTCTCCCGACGGGGCCCGCGACCGGCATCGCTCCCGATCCAGCCCCCCCACGTCCCGAGAATAGACCGCGTTCCCTATTCTCCGCGCCTTCCCCCCTGCCCGTTCCCAAGGACGACTCTTGACCTGCGCGCTCTCGCGCAGCATGGCGCCCCTGGAGCGAGGAACCGACCCTGATGACTGCCCCGCGCTCCGACAGCGATCCGAAGACGGGACCGACGCTCCCCCCGTCGCTCGAAACCGCCGTGCCCGGGCCCGGGTCCCGCGCGCTCGCCGAGCGCCTGGCGCGGGTCGAGAGCCGCAATGTCACGGCCCTCGATCCCGTTCCGATCTTCTGGGAACGCGCCCAGGGTGCGCAGCTCTGGGACGTCGACGGCAACCGATTCATCGACCTGACGGCCGCCTTCGGCGTCGCCAACGTCGGCCATGCCCATCCCGAGGTGGCCGACGCCGTCGCTTCCCAGGCGACCACGCTCCTGCATGGCATGGGCGACGTCTATCCTCCGCGGGTGAAGGTCGAGCTCCTCGAGAAGCTCATCGCGCTCTACCCCCGCGGCACTACGAGCGAAGCACCCGAGGCGAGGGCAGTCCTCTCCTCGTCCGGTTCCGATGCGGTGGAAACGGCGATCAAGACCGCGATGCTCGCGACCGGGCGTGCGGGGCTGTTGGCGTTCGAGGGGGCCTATCACGGACTCTCCTTCGGTGCGCTCGACGCGACGTGGCGCGCCGATTTCCGTGCGCCCTTCACCGCGCGCCTCCCCCAGGCCACGCGCTTCGTTCCCTACGACGATCTCGACGCGGTGCGCCGGGTGGCAAAGGAGTCCGCGGACGAGATCGGTGCGATCATCGTCGAGCCGCTTCAGGGCCGCGGCGGCGAACGCGTCCCGACCGACGGCTTTCTGTCGGGCCTTCGGGCGATCTGCGACGAGGCGGGCTGGCTGCTGATCGCAGACGAGATCTACACCGGACTCGGTCGTACCGGCCGGGTCTTCGCCTGCGACCACGAAGGCGTCGTCCCGGATCTGCTCTGCGTCGGCAAAGGGCTCGCCTCCGGTATGCCGCTCTCGGCTTGCCTCGGTCTGTCGCGAGTCTTCGATGCGTGGCCGCGCTCGGAGGGCGAAGCGCTGCATACCCAGACGTTCCTGGGGCACCCGGCGAGCTGTGCCGCTGCGATCGCTTCCCTGGACGTCTCCGCCCGACTCGATCTGCCCGCCCGCGCGGCGGCGCTCGGCACGGAGATTCTCGACCGACTGCGCCGCGAGCTCGCGTGCGCCGAGAACG
The DNA here is from genome assembly GCA_002709835.1 of Deltaproteobacteria bacterium. Taxonomy (GTDB): domain Bacteria; phylum Myxococcota_A; class UBA9160; order UBA9160; family UBA4427; genus UBA4427. The sequence continues at coordinate 33,876 of PAQX01000014.1, read as the reverse complement.
TCGTCGAGGTCCGCGGGCGCGGGCTCATGATCGGCATCGAGTGCGCCCGCCCCGAGATCGCCCTCGACGCGACGAATCGACTGCTCGAGCGCGGCTTCGTCGCGCTTCCGTCGGGAGACGGCGGACGCGTGCTCTCGCTGACTCCGCCGCTCGTGATCGATGCGGACGCGATTCATCTGGCATGTGACGCGATCGTCGACCTCCTCTCGAAGGAAACGATGTGAGCGCACTCGAAGCCGAAGTCGACCGAAGCGCCCGCGAGGGCGTCGAACGCGAGCTGCTCGCCTGGATGTCCGAGGCAAAGCCGAGCGCGGATGCCGAGCGCTTCGAACGCCTGGCCCTCGCGCTCTTCCGCTTCCAGTTCACCGCCTGCGCGCCCTATGCGCGGCTCTGCGCCTCCCTCGACCGGACACCCGATCGTGTCGAGCAGGTGTCGGACATCCCGGCGGTGCCGACCGGGGCGTTCAAAGAGTTCGACCTCCGCTGCTTCCCCGAAGACCAGACGACCCAGGTGTTCCGGACGAGCGGAACGAGCGTCGACCGCCTCGGGGCCCTCCACCTCGACAGCGTCGTCCTCTACGAAGCCTCCCTCCTCGCGAACCTGCGACACTCGTTCCTTCCGGGGCTGGTCGGTACCCGACCGGAGATGCGCTTTCTCTCACCGGGACCCGCCGAAGCCCCCGACTCTTCACTGACCCACATGTTCGAAGCGCTCCGCCTGGCCGAAGGCCACCCGTCGAGCGACTACGATCTCCGCGAAGGACGGCTCGACCTTCACGCGTTCGAAGCCGCGGTCGAGCGGGCCCGACGCGCGGATCGGCCGCTCATCGTGGCAGGGACCAGCTTCGCCTTCGTGCACTTCCTCGATGACCCGCAGGCTGCAGGGGAAACCCGCTGGCATCTTCCCGCCGGCTCGCGGGTCATGGAGACGGGCGGATTCAAAGGCCGCAGCCGAACCGTGCCGCGCGAGGTCCTGCGCAGCGAAATCGCCGCGCGCTTCGGACTCGACGAGCGTGCCGTGGTCAATCAGTACGGCATGACCGAACTCGGCAGCCAGTTCTACGACTCGACGTTGGTCGATCCCGACGGGCCGCGGCGCAAGGAAGCCCCGCCATGGACCCGCGTCCGCTTCGTCGATCCCGAGAGCGGGCGAGACGTCGCCCCGGGCGAGGTCGGCATGATCGTGATCCACGACCTCGCGAATACCGGAAGCGTCGCGGCGATCCAGACCGCCGACCTCGGGCGCGCGATCCGGAGCGAAGACGGCGGAGTGATCGGCTTCGACGTGCTCGGCCGGGAAGAGGGCGCCGAAGCCCGGGGCTGCTCGATCGCGACCGACGTCATGCTCGAGGCCTCGAGCAGGGAGCCCGCCCCTTGAGCCGGATCGAGTTCGACTGGCCCGACGAGGGCGCCGAACGCGTACGCGCCGCCGAGGGGCGTTTGCGGCTCGCGGGCGAGGAACTCGCCCGTCGCCCCTTCGAAGCGCGGCTCGCATCGGTGGCGGCGGTCCTGGACGACTGGACCCGACCCGATTCACCGTACCGTCGCGAGCTCGCGGCCGCGCTCGCAGAGGCCACGCCCTTCACGGCCGCCACGATCAAGGAAGGGCTCGACAGCGCGCTCCGAGCCTGGCGCCCCGCCGATTTCATCGCGTGCGCCGAGCGGGAAATCGGCGGTACCACGAGGGCCGGGCGGTGCAGCCTCGTGCCCTTCGAGTGGACGACCGTGATCGCCGGGGGCGCATTGCCGATGCCGACGATGCTTTCGGGCCTTCTCCCGCTCGTCCTCGGGTCCCCGGTCCTGCTCCGCGAGACCTCGAAGGATCCCGTGACGGCCCGTCTTCTCGCACGATCGATCGCGAGACGGGACGAAACGCTCGCTGCAGCCTTCGAGCCGATCGCTTTTCCGTCGGATGACACGATGGCCCTCGAGGCAGCGCTGGCTGCGCCGTGCGTCGTCGCGACCGGATCGGACGAGACGCTGGCCTCGATCTCGAGCCGACTGTCGCCGACCCAACGCTTCGTGGGCTACGGACACCGGTTTTCGATTGCGATCCTGGGCCCGACGATGGACGACGACGCTCTGATGGAGGCCGCCGCCGGGTTGGCTCTCGATGTCTCGCGATGGGATCAGTCGGGGTGTCTCTCCCCGGTGGTCGCGTACCTGGTCGGATGGGAACGCGAAGCGCAGAGGCATTTCGCCTCGCGCCTCGACGACGCACTTCGACGCGTTTCGGCCGATCTGCCCCGAGGCGAAATCGAATTGGACCGGTCCATCTCGATCGCCCACGAGCGGCGCGAAGCGCGCATGCGGGCGGCGATGGGCGGGATGTTATTCGAAGGCTCGGACCATACGGTCGTGCTCGAGACGGATGCCCGCCCCCGCCCCGCTCCGCTCGGCCGATTCATCCGCCTCCTGCCCGTCGAATCACCTGCGGCCTTGATTCGGTCTCTGGAGCCTTTTGCCGGCCATCTTTCCAATGTTTGTTTTGCGGGTTTACGCGAAGTCGATGAACGTGGAGAGATCGAGGACGCCCCGAGAGAAGACGCAGCGCTTCCGCCGAGGGAGACCCCTGCGGCAGCGAGCCCCATCCCGCCGAGGGAGGCCCCTTCGGCCGAGAGCCCCATTCCGCCGGCGTGGGCGCGCCTGGGTGTCTCTCGCTTTACGAGCCCCGGGCGGCTTCAAACGCCTCCGATCGATTGGCCCCACGATGGACTGCCGCTCTTCGTTCCCCTCGCTCGATTCACGAACGAGGATCTGGGTCGGCACACGACGAAAGTGGACTGACGGACCTGCGGATTCAGACTCGACAGGCGAGATGGCCTAACGAATCCCTCACTTTCACGCGCACTTTCCCGTTATGATGCGCGGGCTCGGACTGGCCGGGGGACGGGAGAAAGCAGATGTTCGATGCCGGCCCCGCGCTCGCGGACATGGCGAAGCAGATCAGGTCCCATCGGGCCGCCGACGGCCTGACGCTCCAGCAGCTTGCGGTGCGGAGTGGGGTGTCGGCGAGCACGATTCACAAGGTCGAAGCGCGTCAGATGGTGCCGACGGTCCTCGTGCTCCTGAGGATCGCCAAGGGTCTCGGTTGTCGCCCCGAAGAACTGGTCCGCGATCGGTTCGAGGACCCGGTGGTCCTCATCGAGGCGGAGAGCGCGTAAGACCCGCGATCGGGAGGGCTCGACTTCCCTGGTGGACCTTCGGCGCCTCCGTCGCAGCCCCTCCTGCAGGCCGCCCCCAGGGGCAGGCCCGACCTCAGCGTGCGAAAGCGCGACGTCGAGATCGAATCCGGGCGGATCACGTCGGCCGCTCACCGAAGGGCCGGGCCTTCCGAACCTATCCCCACGGGTGAAGCGCGCCTCGAATCCATGAGCCTCTCCGTGAGGTTGGGTTCAATTCGGACACTGGCGGTCCGATATTTACGGTACCGATTTGGTCCGATATAGTCCCCGCGCCTCGAGACGGGGCCGGTCTCGCACTGCACCGCGCGAGGCGAACCGATCGGGCGCGGAGGACCCCCCTTGTTCAAGCTCAGCAAGACGACCGACTACGGGATCGTGCTGATGGCCCAGCTCGCCAGCGAGCCTTCGCCGGTCCCGCAGAACGCGCGGGAACTCGCGGCTTCTTCGGATCTCCCGGTGCCCATGGTGAGCAAGATCCTGAAGGCGCTCGCCAAGGAAGGGCTGCTTTCCTCTCACCGCGGCGCAAAGGGCGGCTTCGTCCTCACGCGCGACCCCGAAGCGCTCCCGGTCGCCGAGATGATCCGCGTCCTCGAAGGTCCCCTCGCGCTGACGGACTGCGCGGTCGGCCCTGCGGTCTGCTCCCACGAGAGCGCCTGCGTCGTGCGAGCGCCCTGGCAGCAGATCAACCGCGTGGTCGAGCGCGCGCTCCAGGACGTGACGCTCGCCGACCTCGTCCGCGGCCAGGCGCCGAGCGCGAACGCGATGCTCCAGATCGACCGATCTCCCGAAACGACGGCGCCCCCTTCACAAAGCTCGTTGGAACGTTAGTTCCCCCTCATACCCGCCCCCCAACGAACGGAAGTCTCCCACCATGGCTGGTGTCAATCCCGAACTCGAGAAGCTCGCGAAGCAGGACTACAAGTACGGCTTCGTCACGGACATCGAAGAAGACCGCGTCGCTCCCGGGCTGACAGAGGACGTCGTCCGCCTGATCTCTTCGAAGAAGAACGAGCCCGAATGGCTCCTCGAGTACCGCCTCAAGGCGTACCGACGCTTCCGAGAGATGCTCCAGGAGGAAGAGTCCCATCCCGAGTGGGCGAAGGTCTCCTATCCCCGGATCGATTACGACGACATCGTCTACTACTCGGCGCCCAAGCAGCAGAAGAAGATCGAGAGCCTCGACGATCTCGACCCCGAGCTCCGAGAGACCTACGACAAGCTCGGGATCTCTTTGCTCGAGCAGAAGCGCCTGAACGGAATCGCCGTCGATGCCGTCTTCGACAGCGTGTCGGTCGCCACGACCTTCAAGGCCGAGCTCGAGAAGCATGGCATCATCTTCTGCTCGTTCTCCGAGGCCGTCGAGAACCACCCGGACCTCGTAAAGAAGTACCTCGGCAGCGTCGTTCCCTACTCCGACAACTTCTTCGCGTGCCTGAACGCCGCGGTCTTCAGCGATGGCTCCTTTGCCTACATCCCCAAGGGCGTTCGCTGCCCCATGGAGCTCTCGACGTACTTCCGGATCAACGCGGCGGGCACCGGTCAGTTCGAGCGCACGCTGCTCATCGCCGACGACGACGCCTACGTCTCCTATCTGGAAGGCTGCACCGCCCCGCAACGTGACGAGAATCAGCTCCACGCGGCGGTCGTCGAGCTCGTCGCCCTCGATCGAGCCGAGATCAAGTACTCCACGGTGCAGAACTGGTACCCGGGCGATGAGAACGGCGTCGGCGGGATCTACAACTTCGTGACCAAGCGAGGCGCCTGCCGTGGTCACAAGTCGAAGATCTCCTGGACGCAGGTCGAGACCGGCTCCGCGATCACCTGGAAGTACCCTTCCTGCCTCCTGATCGGCGACGAGTCAGTCGGCGAGTTCTACTCGGTCGCCATGACGAACAACAAGCAGCAGGCCGATACCGGTACGAAGATGATCCACATCGGGAAGAACACCTCGAGCACGATCATCTCGAAGGGCATCAGCGCGGGTCACGGGGACCAGAGCTACCGCGGTCTCGTCCGGATGGGCCCGAAGGCGCACGGTGCGCGGAACTACAGCCAGTGCGACTCGCTGCTGATGGGCGACAAGTGCGGCGCCCACACCTTCCCCTATCTCGAAGCGAGCAACCCGACGGCGACGCTCGAGCACGAGGCGACGACCTCGAAGATCAGCGACGACCAGCTCTTCTTCTGTCGCCAGCGCGGCATCAGCGAGGAAGACGCGATCTCGATGATCGTGAACGGCTTCTGCAAGGAAGTCCTCCGCGAGCTCCCCATGGAGTTCGCCGTCGAAGCTCAGAACCTGCTCTCCGTTTCTCTCGAAGGCGCGGTCGGCTAGACCGCACGGGATCCAACATCATGTCCGACGCACCCCTCGTCTCGATCAAGAATCTCCACGCCAACGCTGGCGACACCCCGATTCTCAAGGGCATCGATCTCGAACTCCGACCCGGCGAAGTCCACGCGATCATGGGCCCGAACGGCTCCGGCAAGAGCACGCTCTCCAACGTGCTCGTCGGCAAACCCGGCTACGAAGTCACCCAGGGTGAAGTTTCCTTCCAGGGCGAAGACCTGGTCGACATGGATCCCGAGATTCGTGCCCGCGCCGGCGTCTTCCTCGCGTTTCAGTATCCCGTCGAGATCCCCGGCGTCGCGAACAACTACTTCCTGCGAACGGCGGTCAACGCCGTGCGCGAGCACCGCGGCGAAGACGAGCTCGACGCGATCGACTTCCTGACGCTCCTCAAAGAGAAGATGAAGCTCGTGGAGATGCCCGAGGACATGATGTCCCGCGCGATCAACGAAGGCTTCTCCGGCGGTGAGAAGAAGCGGAACGAGATCCTGCAGATGCTTCTGCTCGAACCTTCCTTCTGCATCCTCGACGAGACGGACTCGGGTCTCGACATCGACGCCCTCCGCATCGTCGCGAACGGCGTCAACCAGATGCGTTCGCCGGACCGCACGATGCTCGTGATCACGCACTACCAGCGTCTCCTGGACTACATCGTGCCGGACCACGTCCACGTGCTCTCCGGCGGCCGGATCGTGAAGTCGGGCGACAAGAGTCTCGCCCTCGAGCTCGAAGAGAAGGGCTACGGCTGGATCGATGGCGTCGAAGAAGAGGGGGTGGCATGAGCGCCTTCGTCGATGCCATTGCCCGCGCGCGAGAAGGCCTCTCGGATCGCGCGCTCGAGACGCCCTCCGCGACCCTTTCGACACGCCTCGCGACCCTGCGGAACGAAGGGCTCGCCGCCTTCGACGAACAGGGACTCCCGAACCGTCGCGACGAGCGCTGGAAGGGAACGAACACCGCGAAGCTCGCGGATCTCCCCCTCGACTGCGTGGGCCCCGGCGTGGACTTTGACGAAGCGGTGCTCGACGAGCTCTTCGTGGCCGACTTCGAAGCCGACCTGCTCTTCGTCGACGGACGGACCGTTCGCTCGAGCGCGGACCGCGACGAGCTTCCGAAAGGCGTCCTGGTCCTCTCCCTCGAAGAAGCCGCGGCCGAGATCCCCGACCTCGTGGCCGAGAAGCTCGGCGCTCTCGTCGATTTGAAGACGGATGCCCTCGCCGCTCTCAACGCGGGCCTCTTCGAAGACGTCGCTGTCGTATCGATCGCATCGAACACCCGCCCTGGCCGGGCGATCCGCATCCTGTCGCTTTCGACCAGCGCACCTGAAGCGTCGCGCGCGAGCTTCGCGCGGCTGCTCGTCGTTGCGGGATCGGGGAGCGAGGCCATGGTCGTGCTCGAGAGTGCGACCGTCGGACAGGCGCCCGGCTTTGCGAGCATCGTCTCCGAATTCCACGTCGCGGAGAACGCGAAGCTGATCTCCGCGGAGATCCAGTCGGGCTCAGCTGAACGCGTCCAGGTTTCCCAGATCCACGCCGCCCTAGAGCGGGACGCACGATTCGCGTCCAACGTGCTCTGCCTCTCCGAGGGGCTCGTGCGGAGCGAGGTCGATGCGACCATGAACGCACCGGGCGGCCGGGTCGGTATGAACGGACTCTTTCTGGGCCGCGGCGACTCCCACCACGATCACTTCACGACCGCCGAGCATGCGGCACCTCATTGCGAGAGCGATGAGGAGTATCGGGGGATCCTCGCGGACTCCTCGGCCGGCGTGTTCCGGGGCCGCGTCCTCGTCCGACCGGACGCGCAGAAAACCGACGCGCGGCAGTCGAATCCGAACCTGCTGCTCTCGGAAGGCGCCTCGATCGACACCAAGCCGCAGCTCGAGATCTACGCCGACGACGTGAAGGCGAGCCACGGCTCGACCATCGGGCAGCTCGACGAAGAGGCGCTCTTCTTCCTCCGTGCCCGTGGCATCGACGAAGCGACGGCCCGCCTGGTCCTCACCCGCGGCTTCGCGCAGACCTTCGTCGACGGCCTGTCCGACGAGTCGACCCGCGCGCTCGTCGCCGACCGACTCGATGAAGCCCTGACCGCCCTGGAAACCGCGCCCGGGGAGCCCTCTGCATGAGCCTGAACGCCGAGAAGATCCGCGCCGACTTTCCGATCCTCGCGACCGAGACGCGAGGTCGCCCACTGACGTATCTCGACAGCGCTGCAAGCGCGCAAAAGCCGAAGGCCGTCATCGACGCGATGGCCGACTTCTACGCCGCGCACTACGCGAACATCCATCGCGGGGTCTATCAGCTCTCCGCCGAGGCGACCATCGCGTACGAAGCGGTCCGGGGAAAGGTCGCTCGCTTCATCGGCGCGCGCGACGAGCGGGAGATCGTCTTCGTTCGGAACGCGACCGAGGCGATCAATCTGGTCGCGCGGAGCTGGGGTGAGATGAACGTGGGGGAGGGCGACGAAATCGTTCTCACCTGGATGGAACACCATGCGAACATCGTCCCCTGGCAGATGCTCGCCGAGCGAAAGGGCGCCACGATCCGCGTCGCCGAGATCGACGACGACGGCGTGCTCGACGTCAACCATCTGACGAGCCTGCTCGGCCCGAAGACGAAGCTGCTCGCGTTCACCCACGTCTCGAACGCCCTCGGCACGATCAACCCCGTCGCCGAGCTCGTCGCCCTGGCCCGNGAGCGTGGAATCACGACCCTGGTCGACGGNGCCCAGGCGGTGCCGCACCAGCCCGTCGACGTCAGCGCGATCGGTGCGGACTTCTANGTCTTCTCGGGACACAAGGTCTTCGGCCCGAGCGGTGCCGGTGTGCTGCATGGCCGCTTCGAGATGCTCGACGCGATGCCTCCCTTCCTCGGGGGCGGCGACATGATCGAGATCGTCTCCTTCGAAGGCACCACGTTCGCGCCCGTCCCGCAGAAATTCGAAGCTGGTACCCCGGACATCGCTTCGATCATCGGCTTCGGCGCCGCCATCGACTACCTCGACGGGATCGGCATGGACGCGATCGCCGCCTACGAGCACGAGCTGCTCGAGTACGCGACGGAGCGACTGGAGGCGGTGCCGGGACTTCGGATCATCGGTCGAGCCAAGGAGAAAGCCGCGGTTCTCTCCTTCGTCCTCGAAGACGCGCATCCCCACGACATCGGGACCTGCCTCGACGGCGACGGCGTCGCGGTGCGCGCCGGTCATCACTGCGCCCAGCCCCTCATGAAGCGGATCGGCGTCCCGGCGACGGCTCGTGCGAGCCTCGCCTTCTACAACACGCGCGAAGACGTCGACCGACTGGCCGACGCCCTCGTGAAGACCGCAGCGCTCTTCGCCTGAGACGAAAACGCACGGAACCCATCCATGGACGATCTACGAGAGCTCTACCAGGCCACGATCCTCGGCCACAACAAGAAGCCGCGAAACTTCCGCGTGATCGAGCACGCGAGCCACGAAGCCGACGGCCACAATCCGCTCTGCGGCGACCAGCTCAAGCTCTACGCGCAGCTCGCCGGCGACGGGACGCTCGAGGACGTTTCGTTCCAGGGGTCCGGATGTGCGATCTCTCGCGCCTCCGCGTCCCTCATGACGGATCACGTGAAGGGCAAGTCACTCGAGGAGATCGAGGCGGATTTCGAGCGTTTTCACGAGCTCGTGACGTCGAGACCGAGCGAAGAGGCGAAGACCGACGGCATGGGCAAGCTCGCGGTATTCGCGGGCGTTCGCGAGTACCCGATGCGGGTCAAATGCGCGACGCTGGCCTGGCACGCTCTCAAGGCCGCGCTCGAAGGCGAAGCGACGGCGAAGACCGAATAGGGCGAGGCACTCGCGATGTTCGAAAGATTGAAGGCGCGCCTGTCCGGGCGCGCGAAAGAAGAAGAGACGACGATGGCTGAGGACGCGAACGTGAACGAAGAGGCGGTGAAGGTCGACGAGACGACGGCCCCGGGCGATTCGAACCTGTCGCCTGCGATGCAGGTCCGAGACCGGATCATCGCGGTCCTGAAGACCGTCTACGACCCGGAGATCCCGGTCGACATCTACGAGCTCGGACTCGTCTACGGCGTCGAAGTCACAGATGACGGCGAAGCCCACATCACCATGACGCTGACGACGCCGATGTGCCCAGTCGCCGAGACCCTGCCCGTCGAGGTCGAGGATAAGGCACGCAACGTCATCGGCGTGAAGGACGTGTCTCTCGACCTCGTGTGGGATCCGCCGTGGAGCGTCGATATGATGTCCGACGCGGCGCGCCTCGAACTGAACATGATGTAGAGGGCGCGTGCCGCCGTTTCGCGGATCCATTCTCGCCGTCGCGAGTTTTCTCGCCTTCGGCGCGCTGCTGGTGCTCTACGGCGCGAACGCCAGCGAGCTGATCGAGACCCTCGAACTCGATTACGAAGAGTTCGGGCGTGTCGGAGCGATGCTGTCGCTCGGCCTCGGCGTAGGGATCATCGTTGCGGGCCCCTTGATCGACCGCCTGCCGAGGCGCCCCCTCTTCGTCGCCGCCTGCTCCCTGGTGCTCTCGGCGACCACCACGCTGGGCCCGGAGAGCAGCTACATGGCGCTTCTCCTCCACACCGTCGCGATCGGCTTCGGCGCCGGTTTATACGAGACGGTGCTGAATGCACTGATCGTCGAAGACTTCGGCGCGAAGGCACCGCGACGTCTGATCTTCGTCCATGCGGGCGCGACCGCGGCGGCTGCCGTGACGCCCTTGGTCTTCGAGTTCATGCGGGCCAGCGCACCGCTCTACTGGTACGACACGTTTCGAATCGCCGGAGCGACGCACGCACTCCTGATCGTCGGTGCGCTCTTCGTACCGATGGCGGCGCCCGGCGGAACGCGAGGCGAGAACGGGAAGGCGGTCGGGACTCCGGCCGGGGTGACCGATGATTCCCGGACCCTCGCGGCGGTATGCCTCGCGTGCTTCGCCTACGTCGGCGTCGAGGCGGCGGCGACCCTCTTCGTCGCGGACCACGCGACGACCGTCCTCGGGCTCGGCGAGGACCGCGCGGCACGCACCATCAGCGCGTTCTGGGGCGGGCTCCTGGTGGGCCGCCTCGCGATCGGCCTCTCTCCTCGACCCATCGGCGGGGGAACGATCGCCGCCCTCGCGAGCGTCGCCGCCGGCTTCTTCGTGGGCTTCGGCAGCAGCTTGTTCGGTTCTCCCGAACTCGCGATGGCGCTGATCGGCTTCTTCCTCGGAGGCGTCTTCCCGGTGATGATCGGCCTCGCTGGGATCGCGATGCCGTCGAGGCCCGGCCTGGCGGTCGGACTCGCAGGCGGCCTCGGTTCCCTGGGCGGCTTCATTGTTCCCTGGCTGAGCGGCGTGATCGCTCAGTCCACGAGTCTCGGGTTTGCGCTGGCAACTCAGGGCGCCTGGCTCTCCCTGCTCGTCGCGGGCGCAGCGATCGCGCACCATCGCCTCACGCGGGTCTGACCCCCGCGACACGGCAAGCCCGCCCAAAAGCGGGTAGGGTCCGGGCGTGGAAACCTCGGAAGTGCAGCCCCTGTCCATCGTCGTCACAGGCGCCAACGGCCAACTGGGCCGCGCCCTGCTCGCGCGCCTGGCCGAGCAGGGCCATACACGCACGAGCGCCCTCGTCCGCTCGGAGCGTGCCAAGGCGACGATCGAGGCAGAGGATCTGTCCCCCGTACCAGACATACGGATCGTCGACTACACGAGCCCGAGTGAGATGGAGCAGGCCCTCGAAGGCGCCGACGCCGTCGTCCATCTCGTCGGCATCATCAAGGAGATGCCGGGAACCCGCTATGTCGAGGCCCACGAGCAGACCTGCCATGCGCTGGCGCTCGCGGCCAGCCGCGCCGGCGTGTCGCGCATCGTCTATCTCTCGATCCTCGGGAGCGCCCCGGACGCCACGAACGATTGCCTGGCCTCGAAGGGACGCGCGGAGACGCTGCTCCTCGACGATCGCGTCGCGACCACCGTGATCCGAGTCCCGATGGTCCTCGGCGGGGACGACCCGGCTTCGGCGTCGCTTCGGCGGCAGGCCCAGGCGAAGAGCCTGCGGCTCGTCGACGGAGGCCGCACGCTGCAGCAGCCGATCGACGCCCGCGACGTGGTGACGGCCATTCTCGCCGCGTGCGTGGCCGCGCCGGGTCGTGACCTGACGCTCGATGCCGGCGGCCCGGAATGCCTCTCCCATCGGACGCTCGTGCTCCGCGCCGCGCGCCTCTACGGAAACGAGCCCAGGATCTCGTCCCTGCCGAGCCGCCTCGCCCGGGTGGGTGTCGGGCTGCTCGAGAAGTTCCTGTCGAATCCACCGGTCAGTCGCGCGATGTTCGAGATTCTCCAACACGACGACCGCATCGACCCGAACGCCTTCTGTGAGGCGCTGGGCATCGAGCTCACGCCGCTGGACCAGACCCTCGCCGACTACGTCGGCCCGCAGCGCGAGCCCGCGAGCGCCGAAACCGAGGAAGCATGAGCGAAACAGAAGCGACGACCGGAACCGACGGCGCGACGAACGGCGGACCGCGGAAGCCCGCGCTCTGGCAGCAGCTGCTGCCCTGGGCGATCACGCTCGTCTGCTTCGGCTACCTCTACACGCGCCTCTCCGGCGCGGCCGCGCGCGACGGGCTCGGCCTCGTCGAGTACCTCGGCGGCATCTTCGGACGGGTCGACTGGATCAAGTGGCTCGCGCTCATGGTCCCCTATTCCGCGTTCTTCTTTCTGATCGACTCCGCGGTCGTCTGGCGCGTCGTCTCCTGGTTCAATACGCCGATTTCGTACACGGGCATCCTTCCGATCCGAGGGAGTTCCTACATCCTTTCGATTTTGAACGAGCAGGTCGGGAAGGGCGCGATGGGGCTCTACCTCTTCCGTCGCTACGGCGTGCCCGGTTGGGAAGTCGGCTCGAGCATGATCTTCATCATGTTCTGCGAATTCTTCTATCTGCTCTTCTGGGCCACGATCGGATGGTCGCTGCGACGCGAGGACCTGCCCGAGGTCTTCGGGCTGATCCCGGTGATCGCCGGGGGCGCCGCGATCTTTCTCGTTGGCTGGATCTTCTTCTTTCGCCGCGGCGCGGCCCCGGCCCCCGTGGATCCCGAGAGCGATGCGCCGGTTCCCTTCCGCGACCGCCCGCTATTCAAGAGCTTTCGCGAAGCCGGTCCCCTTCATTACCTGACGATCGTGGTACTGCGCTCGCCGGCGCTGCTCGCGGCGGTGGTGATCTACACCTACGCCATCGACCTCTTCGGCGTCGAGGCGACGATGGGGCAGATGCTCGGCTACCTGCCCGTGATCTTCTTCGGAGCAGCGACGCCGGGGCCGATGCGGACCGTGGCGATCACGCTCTGGGTCGTGCTTTTCCCGGGCAACGAAGGGGAAATGGCCGCCTTCGGATTCGTCCAGCACAACTTCTTCATCTTCTTCAACGCGGCGATCGGCCTGCTCTTCCTGCGCCGCGCGAACCGCGAGCTCTTCGACGAGGCACAGCCCACCGGGTGACCTCGATCGCCTGATCGGCGGTCCCCGCTCGCGCGGAGGGAAAGAGATCCCCGGGGCGGGAGATTCATTCCGCGTCGGCCGCGACCTCTTTGAGGGTGCGGAGGAGCGTCCACGCACGATCGGCCATCGAGAGCGTGCTCGAGACGACCAGCGCCCACGCGATCGCGCTGACCAACGCGTCCGGCGGCCAAGCGAGCCCGAGGCCATCGCGGGTCGCGACGATGCCGAGCGGTGCGAAGTACAGGATCCCGTTCCAGCGCCCCAGAGCACTCGCCCGAAGCGCGCGACCACTCAAGCTCTTCGAATCGAGCATGTACTGGAGGAACGCCGCAACGACGAGGATCGGCAAGGCCATCGGTACTCGCCCCACCTGCGCGAGGGCGAAGAGGCCGAGGCTCACGAAGCTCGCGTCGGTCGCGTGATCGAGGAGCCCTCCGAAATTCGAGGTCTCCCCGCGCGCACGGGCCAGCCTCCCGTCCGCCACGTCCGTCGCGACTGCGCCCCAGAAGAGCAGGAGCGCGAGAAGCGAAGCGTCTCCGAGCAGCGCACAGAAGAAGAAGGGGGCTGCGATCAGGCGCGAGACCGTGAGCGCGTTCGACCAGGTCAGCAGCCGGTCGACTACGACTGCCACTTCGGGATCCGATCGTAGATTCGGTTCCAACCGAGACGCTCGAAGAGTTCTTCCACCCGCTCGCGATCGGCGCCGCGATAGGCGAGGTCGGAGAGGCCGGGCTTCACGCCAGGCACCTCGCGCAGCACCGTCGCGAGATCCTTCGTCTTGAGAGCGCGATCGCGATGCTCGGCGATCTTCTCCGCCATCCGCTTCGCGCCGCGGACGCGCACGTCGCCCCACTCTTCGAAGTCTTCCGGCACGTTCTCGATCGTCTCGAAGGCCTGCAGAACAGCCGCGGCCGATTTGGCTCCGATCCCGGGGACGCCCGGCAGATTGTCGATCTTATCCCCCACGAGCCCGAGGTAATCGGGGATCTGCACCGGAGAGACGCCGAATTTTTCACGGACCGCGTCCGCGTCGAAGGTCTTCTCCTTCGCGAGGTCGTACACCACGACGCGCCCATCCTCGCGGACGAGCTGACAGAGGTCCTTGTCGGTCGTCAGCACGCGGGCGGCCGCTTTCCGACGCACGACTTCGCCCGCGATCGTCCCGAGCAGATCGTCCGCCTCGTAGTCGTCGACCTCGTAGGTCGCGAAGCCGAGCGCGACCGAGATTTCGTGACAAAGGTCGAACTGGGGTTCGAGGTCGTCCGGGGGCTCGCCACGCTGGGCCTTGTACTCGGGCTCGACCTCGTTCCGGAAGCTCGTCATCGCCGCGTCGAAACACACGCCGACGTGAGACGGATCTTCTTCGGTCGCGTAGCGGATGAGCGTGTTCGCGAAGCCATAGGCCGCGTTGCAGGGGGTCCCGTCCGCCGCGGTCATCGACGGCATCGAGTAGTACGCACGGAAGATGTACACGTGACCGTCGAAGAGGTGGACGACCGGACCGGCGGCGGCGGCTTTCTTCGCCGGTGCGTTCCCGACCGCTTTCTTCTTCGCTGCGCGCTTCGCCGCCAACTCGCCCCCTCGTCGGACCGATCGACCCGGCGCTACGAACGCTCGTCGAGCACTGCCTCGACGATCGTCTCCGCCGCATGCTCGATCGGGATGTCCCGCTTTTGACCGTCACGTCGTCGCACGAACTCGAAGACGCCGTCCGCGAGCCCCTTCGGTCCGATGGTCACCCGATAGGGGAAGCCGACCAGGTCCGCGTCCTTGAACTTCACACCGGGACGCTCGTCGCGGTCGTCGATGATCACGTCGATCCCCGACTCGGAGAGCTTCTCATAGAGGCGCTCGCCCGCTTCGTGGCACTCGACGTCCTTCGGCTTCACGACGGTCACGCAAACCTCGTAAGGCGCGATGTTCACCGGCCAACAGATGCCGTTCTCGTCATGGTTGGCTTCGACTACGGCGGCGAGATTGCGCTCGAGCCCGATGCCGTAGGAGCCCATGACGAGCGTGACGGATTCGCCGTTCTCGTTCTGGACCGTCGCACCCATGGCTTCGCTGTACTTGGTGCCGAGCTTGAAGATGTGACCGACCTCGAGGGTCTTGTACACCTCGAGCCCCTTGCCGCCCATCGGACACGCTTCGCCGTTCTGGACTTCGCGCAGGTCGAGCCAGCCCTTCACGTCGATATCGCGCGCAAGGTCGACGCCGCGCAGATGGAAGCCGTCTTCGTTCGCCCCGGTCACCATGTCCTTGCGACCCTGAAGCGCGAGATCCGCGATCACAAAGAGATCGCCACGCCCAACCGCACCGAGGCTTCCGGGCAACGCGCCGAGCAGCTTCTTGATCTCGCCGGGCTCCGCCGGCCGCATCGTCTCGGACTCGACCTGGTCGACGAGCTTCTGTTCGGAGAGCTGGTGGTCACCGCGCAGAAGAATGAGCACGTCCTTCTCGTCGATCTTGTAGACGAGGGTTTTGATCTGGCGATCCCCCGCTGCGCCGCCGTCCATCTTCGCGAGATCGTCGATCGTCTTGACACCCGGGGTCGGGAACTTCTCGGGTTCCGCCAGGCCCTCGCCATCCGCGATCTCGGGAATCACGCTTTCCGCTTTTTCAACGTTCGCCGCGTATCCGCAGCCGCCGCAGCCCGCGACCCAGTCTTCACCGGCATCGGTCCGGAGCATGAACTCGATCGACGTGTTGCCCCCCATCGATCCGGAGGACGCCTCGACCGCCACAATCTCGAAACCGAAGCGCTTGAACATGCGCCGGTACGCTTCGAAATGTCGATCGAAGGAGTGATCGAGGCCCGCTTCGTCGAGGTCGAAGGAGTACGAGTCCTTCATGGTGAACTCGCGCACGCGCAGCAGGCCGGACTTGGGTCGCGCCTCGTCCCGGAACTTGGATTGGAACTGGTACCAGATCTGAGGGAGCGACTTGTAGGAGCGGAGCTCCGCCGCATGGAAGGCGAAGATCTCTTCGTGGGTCATGCCGAGAGCGACGTCCGCTTCCTTGCGGTCCTGCAAGCGGAACATCTCGTCGCCCATCGTCGACCAGCGCCCGGATTTCTCCCAGATCTCGCGCGGATGCATGCAGGGCAGCTGGAACTCCTGCCCCCCGATCTTCTCCATCTCCTCGCGCACGATCGCTTCGAGCTTCCGGAGCGAACGGAAACCGAGCGGGGTCATCGAGTAGTGGCCCGCCATCAGTTGGCGCATGAAGCCAGCCCGTACGAGCAACTTGTGCGAGACCGCCTCTGCGTCCGTCGGATCGTCACGCAGGGTGGGAATGAAAGCGCTCGACCAGCGCACGGCTCTCTCCTCTCCGATGGGTGGACTCGTCTCGAGTCCATGCGCCAGGATCAGCGCGCACGGGGGGCAAAGCGGGACACGGCTAGCGAGCCTCCGCAGGTGGAAGAACATAGCGTTTTCCGATCCGGGCCCGAGGTCGGTGATTCGTGACGGCGATCAGTGGACGTCGTAGGAGAGTTCGATCGCCCGCGCCGCGAACGCCGACTGAATCTCGCGAACGCGCGGCTGACCGGCCCGGGAGATCGGGGAACCGTCGAGAGAACCGACGGGCACCAGGCCCGCCCGCGTACCGGTCAGGAAGACGGCATCCGCCGCGTAAAGATCGAAGCGACCGAGGCTCCGCTCCCGAACGTCGAGGCCGAGATCCGCCCCGATCTCGAGCACGGTTCGTCGCGTCAGCCCCTCGAGCGCCCCGTCGGTCACCGGGGGCGTCTCCAGGCGAGACCCCGCCAGCACGAAGAGGTTCGTGGCCGAAGCCTCCGCCACGAGGCCCTGCGCGTTCAGGACGAGGGCATCGTCTGCGCCGCGCTGGCTGGCTTCGCGCTTGGCGAGGACGTTGTTGAGGTAGTTCTGGCTCTTCACGCGCGGATCCAGGACGTCGGCGGCCGGGCGGCGCAGACTCGACGTGATCATCGACAGTCCGCGCGCCTCCTTTTCGGGGTCGACAGCGATGGGACCGGCGGCGATGCAAACGATCGCAGGCTCGGGGCAGCTCGCAGGATCGATCCCGAGCGCACCAACGCCCCGGGACACGATCAGGCGCAGATAGCCCTCGCGATTGCCCCAGGCACGGGTGATCTCGCAGGCCACCTCCCGAGCTTTCTCGAAGACCTCCGGCGAACCGATTCCGGTCGCGAGCCCGGCGGTGGAGAGACGCTTCATGTGATCGTCGAGGCGGAAGATCCCGCGCTCGGTTACCCGGATTCCCTCGAAGACGCCGTCTCCGAACAAGAAGCCGTGATCCAGGATCGGCACCCGGGCTTCCGCCGCCGGAACGATCCTGCCTTCGACCCACGCGATCGCCTCGGTCATCGGCCCGCTCCCAGGCGCACGCCGCCGAGTCGCTCTCCCGCGCGCGCCGCCGAAGCGAGCAGTCGCCCGGCAACCTCGGACTCGCCGAGCTGGTCGAATCGCGGAGACGCGGCGGCCAGGGCCATGACTGCGACGAGGTCCTTTGCACCAGCGCCAGTTGCCTGCCAGACAGGCACGCCCAGGACCGAGAGCCCCTCGATCCAGGCGTCGCGATTAAGCGCGTAGCCTCGCCGGCGGATGGTCTCCGCCTCCCCATCGCAAAATCGGACCTCCCCGGTCGCCGCCATCGAGGGACCGAAGATCGCGTAGAGCTTGCCGGCCGCCGTCGGCGGCGCGGGCACGACGTCGCCGACGCCCGGAGCGGCACGCAGAAATCCAGGGCCTTCGACCTTATCCAGCACGCGCAGGCGGTCGTGCCGGAGGCCAACCAGGAAGACGGTCTCCCCCAGGGCGCGGGCCTCCTCCTCGAGAATCGGACGCGCTGCGGCGATCACCGGCTCGCCCCGCTGCGCCCCGATCCCCAGGGACAGCAGCGCGAGTCCCGGGCGATAGCGCCCGTGCTCGTCGCGGGACACGACCTCTCGGTCGACCAGGGACTGGAGCAATCGGTGGCAGCTCGACTTCGGAAGGTCGAGGGCGCGGCCGATCTCAGTCAGGCCGACCGCAACTCCGGCTTCGTGAAGGTGGAAGAGGACATCGAGGGCTTTGTCGACGGTGGCGGCTCCAGCCAATCCTCGGGCTCCTTGCGACGCACAGCGCGCGCCTTAAGAGAACGTATTCGCAAATGGAAACGCCCGACTCTCCGTGCGTTCAGCGGCGCCTCAGTCAATCTGGGTCCAACATATAGATCAATGTTCCGATAAATGAAACATCAGGATCGTGAAGCTGAGGAGGTCAGGACGAGCGAACGCGTTCGCTAATTGCGCCCCAGCGCTGCCAGGAGCGTCGCGTGCACTCGCTGGCGAGGCCGGCCGTCGGGCGCGGGGCCGATCTGAAAGGGCGCCACCATTCCAACGGCCGCGCGATCCCCGATCACGTGCTGGACCCAGGCGCCCTCAAGGTCCGCGTCCCCGTGCAGCGCTTCGTCCCGCGCACGGCAGGCCAACTGCAGGACGACGGGCGACGGGGGCAGGGACTCCGCGGCGGCGCGGAGATTCGCCCGGGCGTGGTCCGGATCGGGCAGCGCGAGGGCCACCTCGTCCCCCCGTTCGAAGGCGGAAGGCACCGAGATCGCTCCCCGCGCATCGTCGACCCCGATCACGTAGCGCTCCAGATAGTCGAGATCCGACTCGTCCGATTCCCCCTCTTTCTCATCCCGGGCCGCCCGCAGACGAACCATCAGCCTGTCCAGATGGGGCTCGACCGGGGCCGCGGGCCCCAGCCCGAGCTGGCGCCGGACCCAATCGAGGGCGGGCTCTCCTTCGAGCTCGTCGATCCAGCGAGATCGGCACATCCCGATCCGCAGCCACGGACTCGCGAATCGGGTCGCCCCAGCTGTCGCGAGCGCCGTTCCGCCCTCGTTCCCCCGCGGCACCACGAGGCCCAGCGTCCCCGCGGATTCACGGTGCGCCCCGAGCCAGGCGTTCGCGGGCTCGACTCCCGCCCCCGTTGCCGCCGCCCCCACGAAGACGGCCCCATGAGCGCGTTCCCGGAGCATCGCGAGTCGATCCTCCAGGGCACTCCCCGCAATCGCGTCCGGAAAGAGCAGCACCAGATCCTCGTCCCCGAGCGGCCCCCCTCGGGCCTCCTCGAGGACGTGCACCACTTCGTCGAGATCGACGGAGCCCGGCCCGAAAACCTCGGATTCCAGCAGGAACGGAATGAGTTCCCCGTCATCCCCGCCGTGCTCCTCTGCCCAGGCGATCGCGAGGACCGCGGGGCGATCCCGGATCACGCGCCCCTCCGCGAGCACCCCTTCGAAAGAGGTTCCAGCGACCAGGGCCTCGGGCCAGCGCTCACTCAGTCGCTCGCCGACGCGCAGGCCGGCGTCTACCGCCGCCGCCGTGGCCAGAACGAGGACCCCTCGGACCGTCGGGCCCAGTCGGGTCTCGAGGGCCTCCGCCAGGAAGCCCGCCGCGAAATCCGGGTCGAGGGCGTCCGAGAGGGCGGTGGCGAAGCGTTCCATAGGCCCAGGTGGATACCGCGAAGGACCTCCACGACGCCACCGTGGGCGGTGGTGCCGGCGCTGGCAGGCGGCCCCGAGGATTTCCCAGTTTCGGCCGGAGGCCGGCTCGGCTAGATTCTCCTCCGAGCCGTCGCCCTCTGCGGCTCATTCCCCCTGCCGAAAGACGTGCTGGCCGACTCGCCAGCGATCGTCCGCAGCCGGGCCCGAAGCCGCATCCTGATCAGGAAGCGGCCCCGAGGCGCCGATAAGCGAACGAGCAGGTGGGTCGGGTCGGCGCATGGAATTTGCGCGCGGTGCCCGACCGGGTCGGTCGGTCCGTGCCTGTAGATCGACATCGACCCAGATCGGCCCCGAGTCCCGTCGCCGCCGACCCCCGCGTCCCTGCCAGCCGAGCTGGCAGCCATAGAGAGTGCATTGGCCGACCAATCGAGAAAATCCGCGGGCGCAGAAAAAACGAGCGAGCGATCCGCGAACGCGAAGAGCAGGTCCGCCCGTTCGGGATCGGCTTCGCGATCCGCGAAGTCGAGCAGCGGGACCAGCAAGTCGAGCGGCTCCGCGGGGCGCGCCGGCGTCGCCAAACGATCGGACTTCGAGATCATCGACACCGTCGAAGAACTCGAGGTCCTCGCGAAGGCGCTGCTGAAAGAAGAAGTCGTCGCCTTCGATACCGAGGCCGACAGCTTCTACCACTACTTCGACAAGGTCTGCCTCGTCCAAGTCGCCACGCGCAAGAAGTGCTGGCTGATCGATCCGCTCGCCATTGGCGGGCCGGACAAGATGAAGCCCCTCGCGCCGGTCTTCTCTTCGCCGAAGGTCCGGGTGCTCTTCCACGCCGCCGAGTACGACATCTACGTGCTCAAGCGGGACTGCGGATTCGAGTTCACCAACCTCTTCGACACGATGGTGAGCGCTCAGCTCCTCGGATACCCGGCGATCGGCCTCGCCGCCCTGATCGAGAAGCACTTCGGGGTGTCGCTCCCCAAGGACGAGCAACGCTCGGATTGGTCGCGTCGTCCCCTGACCGAGAAGCAGCTCAGCTACGCCGCTTCCGACGTCCTCTATCTCATCAAGCTGGCCGAGACCCTCGAGAAGGAGCTCAAGAAGGCCAAGCGCCTCGACTGGGCGATGGACGAGTTCGAGACGCTCTGCGGGAGACGCTGGCCCGACCGCGAATTCGATGAGCTCGGCTACCTGCGGATCAAGGGCGCACGAAGCCTGGAGCCGACGGAGCTCGCGATCCTGCGCGAGCTCTACCTCCTTCGTGACCTGCGCGCGAGAGAGATCGACCGTCCCCCCTTCAAGGTCCTCGGCAACCGCACGCTGCTCGAGATCAGCCGGTCCCATCCGACCGACCTCGACTCGCTCAGCGAGATCAAGGGCATCACCGAGCTGATCCTCAAGCGCATGGGCAAGGACCTCGTCGCTTCGGTGAAGAAGGGG
The DNA here is from genome assembly GCA_002709835.1 of Deltaproteobacteria bacterium. Taxonomy (GTDB): domain Bacteria; phylum Myxococcota_A; class UBA9160; order UBA9160; family UBA4427; genus UBA4427. Next base: position 12,947 of record PAQX01000014.1, on the reverse strand, counting down.
CTGCGCAAGCCCCATGGGCCGATCCCGAAGCTCGAGACCAGCGGGCGCAAGCGCATGGATCGCAAGACCGAGAAGCGGCTCGGTGCCTTGAAGGATTGGCGCGGGCCGCGCGCCCAGGATCTGAAGCTCGACCCGGGCGTGCTCTGCCCCAACGCCGCCCTGGAGGCGATCGCCTGGGCGGCGCCGTCGAACGCGAAGGATCTCAAGGGACTTCCCGAACTCAAGGACTGGTTCGTACGCGAGTTCGCTGAAGAGATCGCCGAGGTCATCGAGCGACATGATGCCGACGTCGCGGCCGCCGCCGACAAGGAAGCGGACGAGAAGTCGGAGAAGACGAAGCGCAGCCGCCGCGGCGGCCGCGGACGCTCCGGGGCCGCGCGTGCGAAGAAGCGCGCGCGCCGCGCCCGCAAGAAGAGCGACGGCACCGACGACCCAGGCCTCGAAAGCGGCGATTGAGCCGCCCAGCACAGCGACTGCGCCAGCCGGCAGCTCCGCTCCGCGGCGAGATCCGGAGCCCAGAACACCGAACGCCCCGCCCGGTCCTTGAAGGTCCGAGCGGGGCGTCCTCAATCGGGGAAGGAGATTCCCGAGGCGGTCGACGACGCGAGTAGTCGACCGGAATGGCTCTCGGAGCGATTGGAAACCGGGGAGCGAGGTGAGCGGGTGCAATCTGGGGGAAAGCGCCGTTTTCTTGTCGAGCCCCGGATCCACCCGATGGATCCTGGGTGGGGCTGGACTCCTCACTCCCCGGATTTACTGGCTAGCCCGGACGAACGCGCCCGTGTTAAACCGCCCGGGCCAGCCAGTATTCCAGATCGTTCTTGCTGTCGTTTAAAGCACGTAGCGTGCCAAGGGCGGGGAATAAGCTGAAAAAATCATAAGTGCCTGATTTCGCGAGCGATTTCCCTTCGAAGCGTTCGCCGAAGTCTCCTCTTCAGAACTGCCATATCGATTTGCACCCAAATCCCGAGCCCGCAGTTCGAAAACCACGGATATTCTTTTTATCATTATATTTCGGATACTTATGAAGGAGTGCCACCTCAGGCGTCTGCCGCCTCGAGTGGCATCTTGCCCCGACGCCTGCCGATACAATTCGCGCCACGGGCCGCTTCGATCGGCACTCGGCCAACGCGGTCAGATCGAATCCGGTAGATCGACCCGCGAGACGCGACGCCTGCGGGCGATGAGATAGACTGCGCCCGTGTTCGCCGAACGGCGCTCTCAGATGCTGCAGGCCATGGGCCCCGACGCCGTCGCGATCTTCGTCGGCGGACGCCTCGCCGTGCGCTCGGCTGACACCGAGTTCCCGTTCCGCCAGGACAGCGACTTCTGGTACCTCACGGGCTTCGATCACCCGGACGCGGTCGCCGTCCTCTCGACGCGCGAAGGGCCGGACTTCACGCTCTTCGTCCAGCCGCGGGATCGCGATGCGGAGATCTGGACGGGCTACCGGCCCGGAGTCGACGGCGCGATCGAGGACTTCGGCGCCGATGCGGCGCATCCCATCGACGAGTTCGCGGCGAAGCTGCCCGAGCTGCTCCGGGGCGCGGCTCGGATCTACCACGTGCTGGGTCGCGATGCCGCGATCGACACGAAGATCGTGGCGCTTCAGGAGGAGATCCGGCGTCAGTCCCGCGGTGGCGTCCTGCCCGCGAACGAGCTGATCGATCCGCGACTCCTCATCCACGAGATGCGCCTGGTGAAGACACCGGCCGAAATCGAAATCATGCAACGCGCGGCGGACATCAGCCTGGAAGCGCATCACCGCGCCGCGAAGATCTGCCGAACCGGGCGATACGAGTACGAGCTCGAGGCCGAGCTCGCCTACGCCTTCCGAGCAAGCGGCGGCTCGGGCCCTGCCTACGGATCGATCGTCGGCTCCGGCAAGAACGCGACGATCCTCCACTACATCACCAACGATCAGCCGCTCGGAAAGGGCGAGGTGGTGTTGATCGATGCCGGCGTCGAGCTCGAGGGCTACGCGTCGGACGTGACGCGCTGCTATCCGGTCGATGGACGCTTCGAGCCCGCAGCGCGAGAGCTCTACGATCTGGTCCTAGCCGCCCAGATCGCCTCCCTCGAAGCGAGCAAGCCCGGCGCGACGCTGCCGGAGGTCCACATGGCCTCGGTCCGCACCCTCACCCAGGGCCTCGTGGATCTCGGCATGCTCTCGGGTTCCGTCGACGTCCTGATCGAGAGCGAGGCCTACCGTCCCTACTACATGCACGGAACCAGCCACTGGCTCGGCCTCGACGTCCACGACGTCGGTGCCTACGTCGTCAAGAACGGGGACGAGAAGCCCGTCGCGCGTCCCCTCGCGAAGGGAATGGCGTACACCATCGAACCGGGGCTCTATGTCGCGCCCGACGACCCGAACGCCCCGGACGCGTTCAAAGGCATCGGCATCCGGATCGAAGACGACGTCGTCATCACCGACGACGGACACCTCAACCTCACGCGCGAGATCCCCAAGACGGCGGACGACATCGAAGCGTGGGTGACTCATCAGTAGACGCCACGCGTCTACAAGCACGGACTGAACGAATTCAAATGGCTGACATCGACACGCTCCTCAAGGAGAAGCGGACCTTCAAGCCCGCTCCCGAGTTCACCAAGCAGGCGAACTGGAACAAGAGGACCACGAGCGAGCATCGGAAGCTCGGCGAGAAGAACCCGACGAAGTTCTGGGCGAAGATGGCCAAGGAGAACGTCTCCTGGTTCACGCCCTGGAAGAAGGACCTCGAGTGGAAGCCGCCCTTCGCGAAGTGGTTCGTCGGCGGCAAGACCAACGTCTCGTACAACTGTCTCGACCGCCACCTCGACCCCAAGACCAGCCCGGGTGGCGTCTCCCGCAAGAACAAGGCCGCGATCATCTGGGAAGGCGAACCGGGTGACACCCGCGTCATCACCTACGGCCAGCTCCACCGCGAGGTCTGCCAGTTCGCCAACGTCCTCAAGGAACAGGGCGTGAAGCGCGGCGACCGCGTCTGCCTCTACATGCCGATGATCCCCGAGCTCGCGGTGGCGATGCTCGCGTGCACGCGGATCGGCGCGGCACACTCGATCGTCTTCGGCGGCTTCTCGGCGGATGCGCTGCGCGATCGCATCAACGACGCGGAAGCCAAGCTCGTCGTGACGAGCGACGGCGGATACCGAAAGGGCGCGCCCTTCGCGCTCAAGGCGACCGTCGACAAGGCGGTCGCCCAGACACCCTGCGTCGAGAAGGTGATCGTCGTCGAGCGCACCAAGCAGCCCGTCGAGATCGTGGCCGGTCGCGACCTCTGGTACCACGAGCTCATGGCCCTTGCCTCGACGAAGTGCGCGCCGGCCAAGCTCGACGCCGAGAACCCGCTCTTCATCCTCTACACGAGCGGAACGACGGGCTCACCGAAGGGCATCCTGCACACGACCGGCGGATATCTGACCCACGTCACGACTACCTTCAAGGCGATCTTCGACATCAAGGACGACGACGTCTACTGGTGCACGGCCGACATTGGCTGGATCACCGGCCACTCCTACGTCGTCTACGGACCGCTCGCGAACGGCGCCACGACCGTCATGTACGAAGGAACCCCGACCCACCCCGGCCCCGACCGCTGGTGGGACCTGATCGAGAAGTGGGGCGTCACGATCTTCTACACGGCGCCGACCGCGATCCGCACCTTCATCCGCCTCGGCGACGAACACCCGAAGGCACACGACCTCTCTTCGCTCCGACTGCTCGGCTCCGTCGGCGAGCCGATCAATCCGGAAGCGTGGATGTGGTACCACCGCGTGATCGGCAACAAGAAATGCCCGATCGTCGACACCTGGTGGCAGACCGAGACCGGCGGGATCATGATCTCGTCGATCCCGGGCGCAGTCGATACGAAGCCCGGATCCGCGACGAAGCCCTTCCCCGGTGTACACGCCGACATCTTCGATGAAGAAGGGAACTCGCAGAAGGGCGAAGCCGGTGGCTTCCTCGTGCTGAAGCACCCATGGCCCGGCATGCTCCGCGGCATCTGGGGAGACCCCAAGCGTTTCAAGGAAACCTACTGGGGCACCTACGACGAGACCTACTTCGCGGGCGACGGCGCCCACCGCGACAAGAGCGGGTATTACTGGATCATGGGGCGCGTCGACGACGTCATGAACGTCTCGGGGCATCGCATCGGCACGATGGAAGTCGAGAGCGCCCTGGTCTCGAGCCCGGACGTCGCCGAGGCCGCGGTCGTCGGTCGGCCCGACGACATCACCGGGACCGCGATCGTCGCCTTCGTCTCGCCCATCGGCGGAACGGATGCGAACGACGCCCTCGTCGATCGCCTGAAGCAGCACGTCTCCAAGGAGATCGGCGCGATCGCGAGGCCGGCGGAGATCCGCTTCACGACGGCGCTCCCGAAGACGCGGTCGGGCAAGATCATGCGGCGGCTGCTCCGGGACATCGCGTCCGGCAAGGAAGTCGCCGGCGACACGAGTACGCTCGAAGACTTCAGCGTGCTCGCGAAGCTGCGAGAGAGCGACGAGGACTGAGCCTCAAGCCGCGACCGGACGATCGAGCCGGACGGGGTCCTCTGAGTCCGCTCCTGCTGGGCTCCGGATCCGGAGCCCAGGAGGAGGGCAGGGCGCCTAGCTCGTCCCCTCGTCCATCGGAACGCCGATCCCGACCTCGCTCACGCTCGGGTCGCTTCCAGCGCGCCCCGTGTACCAGGTGCCGTCGGGGCGACGGCTCGCCTGCACGACACCGCCGAGTGCGGGCTCTCCGGGCGCGAGGGTATGGCCGGTGATCAGCTCAAGCAGCGCGCGAACGACACCCTTGTGGACGGCGACCAGAACCGACTCGACCCCGCTCGCGCGAATCCGCTCGAGGCCGAGCGCGACGCGTGCCCGAAGCTGGTCCCGCGCCTCACCACCCGGGAACGTGAACCCGATCCCTTCTTTCTGCCATCGGGCGTAACCCGCCGGGTCGACGACCGCGATCTCCTCGGCCGTGAGCCCTTCCCAGTCTCCGAAGTCGATCTCGCGGAAGTTCGCCTCGAGCTGGACGGGGTGCCCGGGCGCGATGATCTTCGCCGACTCCCAGGACCGGCAGAGCGTGCTGGCCCAGACGGCTTCGAAGGTCTCACCGCGAATCCGGGCGCGCGCCGCGCGAACCTGGTCGCGCCCCTCGTCGGAGAGCGGGACATCGGTCGCGCCGTAGTAGCGGATGGAAGACTGGCCAGCCGTCTCACCATGACGAACGAGGATCACGCGCTTCAACCGATCACTCACGTCCGCCTCCTTGCAGTCGGAAACTGCCGGGAGGTCGTGCCCCCGTCAAGCACCCTCGTCCGGACGAAGGACTAGACTGATGCCCGCGATGCCGACGCCGACCCTCCGCCCCGTCTCGTTCCCGATCGAAGCAGCGCTCCGCGGTCGCCTCGTGAAGCGATACAAACGCTTCCTTGCCGACGTGATCTTCGAAGACGGAAGCGAAGTCACCGTCCACTGCCCCAATCCTGGAAGCATGTCCGGCACCCAGACCCCCGGCTCCGCCGTCCGCTGCTCCACCTCGGACAATCCGAAGCGAAAGCTCCGCCACACCCTCGAGATGATCCGCGTCGGACGCGCCTGGGTCGGCCTCCACGCGGCAAAAGCGAACGACGTGGCGAGACGCGCTCTGGAAGCCGGCGCCTACTCTCCATTCGCGGGCTACGAAAAGATCCAGCCCGAGGTGAAGACCGTCGAAGGGTCGCGTTTCGACTTCCGGCTCTCGGATCACCCGGAGACCGCGGCGCCCTGCTGGATCGAGGTCAAGAGCGTGACCCTCTGTAGCCAACGGCACGCGCGCTTCCCGGACGCGGTCACCGAGCGTGGACGGCGTCACCTCGAACATCTCGTCGCTCGCAAGGCGGCCGGCGAGCGCGCGGCGCTCCTCTTCGTCGTCCAGCGCGCCGACGCGGACGACGTAGCGCCCGCGGACGATATCGACCCTGCCTACGGCCAGGCCCTCCGCGAGGCCGCTCGACGCGGCGTCGAGATCCACGCGCTCTCGGCCCGGGTCACTGCCGACCGAATCCGCCTCGAACGGATACTGCCCGTCCTGCTCTGAGGGACGACGGGCTGCTATGAACCCTCCATGCCCGCCCGCAAGAAGAAGACGCGCGACCCTTCCGAGGACCCGAGCGGGATCCGCCGTATCCGGGCGCCGCTCCTCTCCTGGTACGATCAGCACAAGCGCGATCTGCCCTGGCGCCACACCCGCGATCCGTACGCAATCTGGATCAGCGAAGCGATGCTCCAGCAGACCCGGGTCGAGACGGTCATCCCGTACTGGAACCGCTTCCTCGAAGCCTTCCCCAGCGTCCAGGCCCTCGCGGCAGCGGACATCGACGACGTCTACGCCGTATGGACCGGCCTCGGCTACTACTCCCGCGCCCGCAATCTGAAGCACGCTGCCGAGACGGTCGTGGCGGAGCACGGCGGCGCGCTGCCCGACACCGCCGAAGAACTCGAGACCCTCAAGGGCATCGGCCGCTATACCGCAGGCGCCGTCGCCTCGATCGCCTTCGAACGCGAGGCCCCGCTCGTCGACGGCAACGTGATTCGGGTCTTCGCACGCCTGCTCGGCATTCGCGAGGACAGCGCCGCCAAGGCCGTCGTCGATCGCCTTTGGGACGAAGCGACGACACTCGTCGTGGGAGAGCGACCCGGTGATCTCAACCAGGCTCTGATGGAACTCGGCGCGACGCTGTGCACGCCGCGCAATCCGTCCTGTCTGATCTGCCCGGTTCGCGAAGCCTGCGACGCCGCGGCAGTGGGCGATGCCGAGTCGCTTCCGGTCAAGAAGAAGAGGACGAAGCAGACGAAGATGCGCGCAGTGGCTGCGTGGCTCGAACGGGACGGCAAGATTCTCGTCGTGCGGCGGCCCGAGGAAGGGTTGATGGCCGGGCTCTGGGAGCTGCCCGGCGGAGAGATCGAAGCGAAGGACGAGGCGAAAGAATGCGTCGCCGGGATCGTCCACGCAGCGGTCGGCCTCGAGATCCTCGACGCTGAGGGCATCGGCGCCGTCGAGCACCTCTTCACCCACCGCAAGCTGACCCTCGAAGTGTTCCGGGCGCGCCTCGCCCCGGGCGGCCGGGTTCGCCGAAGTGGCTACGTCGCCCATAGATGGGTCGCGCCGGACGCCGCCCTCGATCTGGCCCATGCCGGTCCCATGCGAAAGGCGATGGCGCTGCTCGGGGCGACGGACGAGCGCTCCGCTCGGGCAGCGCGGAAGCGGACGCCATGAGCGGGGATGGCGATGACTTCGCCGACCTCTTCGGCGATAAGGCCCGCCCGCTCGGCCACGGTCCTGCCCGGGTCGACAAGCGCACGAAGCCGACGGTCCGCGGAAAACGGACGTCCGAGGCCGCCGGTCCGAAGTTCCGCTGGCCCGACCCGGAAGATCCCGGGTGCGCCGCCGCCGAAGGCGTGAGCGATCGACAGCTCTTCGCGCTCCGCCGCGGCGACCCCGAGCCCGAAGAGCGGATCGATCTTCACGGCACGCGCAAGGACGCCGCGGGTCCGCTCCTCGCGAAGCGGATCCGGAGCGCGCAGGCTCAGGGGCTCCGTTGCCTGATCGTGATCCACGGCCGCGGACAGCACTCTCCCCTCGGCGAGGCGGTTCTCAAGGATTCGATCCCCGGTTGGCTCACGAAGGGCGCAACCGGACACGCCGTCCTCGCGTTCGCACCCGCCCCCGACCGCATGGGCGGGAACGGCGCGACGCTGGTGCTGCTCCGCGCCTGATGGAAAAACCAGCCGGGGTGCCGGAGGATCAGGGCGCCGCGACGACGCCCTGCGCGACGAGTGCCGCCCGCACCGTCTCGATCCGTTCGCGGTTCACACCCATGTCGCCGTAGCCGACACGGGAAGCCGAGCGAACCTGAATCACCCCTGCGCCGGCGTCGAGCAGGAACTCGAAGTCGTCGTTGTACCGCATCAGCGCCGACGTCTGGACCGCCTGTAGGTAGCCCCCTTCGTTCTTCACGACCTCCGTCCGCTCGAGCCCTTCCACGGCGGCCACGAGGGCGGACCACGCGGCCTGCGCATCGCCCTCGATCGTGAAGGCGGCGATCGCGTGCTGCTCGTCCGACGAAGGCGAAGCGCTCGAAACGCAGTTGGGTGAATCCGGGCAGCCACCGAGCGCACCATTCGTCGCGCCCAGATCCTCGGGCATCTTCCCGCCGCAACCGGCGAGCGACACCGCCACCAAGCACACGATCATCGAAACAACACGAGACACGATTCGTTCCTCCAAGGGTTTCAGTCCGACGCGGCATCCTGGGCTTCTTCCCAGGCCTCGCCATAATCGATCAACAATTCCGCGCCCGGCTGCACGTTCCGGAGCACGAAGAGATCGGCGTCCTCGAACTCGGCGTTCGGGGGATCTCCATGATTCAGGAAGCGCAACGCATTGCGGCCGCGGATGCCGACCTCGCTTCCGTCCTCGTCGATCAACCAGAGGACGTAGGTTCCGTTCTCGGTCGTCTGGTCTCCCTCGAAACGACCGATCCATTGGCCTTCGCGAAGACGCTTTCGCGCGAAGACGCCCTTCCCGTGGATCGGACTCTCTCGAACCTCGATCCGCTCGAGCATCGTCCGCTCGCGTTCTCGTCGACTCATTCGCGCTCGCCCTCAGAACCGATCCGCGGGCCAGAAGACCATCGCGTCCGGCGGCAGGATCCGCCGAAGGAAACCCACCCCTTCTTCGTCGGGCAGGAGATCGACGTCGAGCCGCGACGCGAAACCGATCAAATTCACGCAGCGGAAGTTCGCCTTGGCCTCGTCCATCGGATGGGAGCGGACCCCGCGATGCTCGAGGGCCACGGTCAGGCCGATGTCGTCGAAGGTCGGCAGGACCGCGAATGAACGCAGCTGCTCGCTCGCTGCCCGATCCCCGCAACCGGAGGGCGCGAGGGGGTCTTTGTCTCGAGGCGACAGCATCGTCCCGATCAATCGCGCGAGGGCGTCGGCACCGTCCTCGAAGCGTCCGAGCTCGGTGACCATCAGAACGTCGTCGACCAGGGAGGCTCGGGCATAAGCGACCGTCAGCCCTCCGCGCCGGGCGATCAGGAACTCTTCCCGGGGCGCGGGCGTGAGCTGGAGGCAGGACTGCCAGAGGGCATCGTTTCGAACGACGGTCCCGTTCCGGCTGGCCGCATAGGCGACGTGGATCGACTTCACCGACTGGAGAGCACGATCGTCGCCAGGTCCGATCGGCACGATCTCGATCTCGTCGCCGTCCTCGGTCGGCCGAATCGGCGGATCCGGGTCGACCCGAAGGATCGTCTGCTGCCCTCCCCAACCGAACCAGCCTCGCTTCTCGAAGAACTCGGGCGTCGCAGGCGGCGCGCCCGTGAAAGCGACCGCGAGCTCGAGCCCCCGGGCGCGCATCGCATCACAGGCTCGGTCCATCACCTCGGTCGCGATCCCGCGCTCCCGGAAAGAGGGCTCCGTGTACAAGTTACCGATTCCGCCGATCGGGATGACGTGGCCCAGGATCTTCAGCGCTCGGGGCACGATCGTCGCGGTCGCGACGACCCGATCCTGCTCGAGGACTATGAAGACGTTCTCGTCGTGCCAGGTCGGGTCCCATTCGGCTTGCTGCCGAAAGCGGTCCCCCGCGCTCCAACCCCCGGTCACCCGCCAGCCATCGAGCAGGGCGGCGACCTTGGTCCTTTCCTGGGCGGTGAGCGTCCGGATCTCCATCGCAGGCGAGTATACTCGCGCCACGAGGAGTCCCACGCCATGTCCGAGAACACAGAGACCGACGCCAAGTCCATCTACAAGGAGGGCTTCCAGCTCTTCGTGAAGGGAGACGTCGATGGTGCCATCGCGCGCTATCGCGACGCGCTCGAAGTGGACGAGGCGCTCGCAATCGCCTGGAACGGACTGTCGATGGCGCTAGCCAAGAAGGGCGAACTCGACGCCGCGGTGGAAGCAGCGGAGAAGCTGATCGAGATCGAGCCCGATGATCCGCTCTCGCATACCAACCTGTCGCGGATCCTGATGCAGAAGGGCATGATCCCCGAGGCCGAAGATGCCCGAGCGAAGGCGATGGGCCTGCAGATGAAGCAAGGGAGCTGAGCCGGACCATGGGTACGATCCATCTGACCCGGGAGGGCGACGTCTTCGTCGTCCGCTACGACAACGGCGAGAACCGCTTCCGCCCCGATACCCTCTCGGAGTGGCATGCGGCCCTCGACGAGGTCGAAGGTGCCGGAAATCCCGCCGCCCTCGTCACCACGGGCACGGGCAAGTTCTACTCGAACGGCCTGGACCTCGAATGGATGCTCGGCACCGCGACCGAAGAGGAACGAGCGGACTACATCCCGGCGGTCCTCGGTCTGATGGCCCGGATCCTCGTGTTCCCCACGATCACCGTCGCCGCCCTCAACGGACACGCCTTCGGCGCCGGCGCCCAGATCTCCCTCGGCCATGACTTCCGCGTCATGCGCACCGAGCGCGGATACTGGTGCATGCCGGAGATCGACATGAAGTCGCCGCTCCATCCCGGAATGACCGCGATCATCGAAGCCCGCGTTCCCCGCCAGGTCGCCCACGAGCTGATCGTGACCGGAACCCGCTATTCCGCCGAGGCCGCGCTTGAGAAGTCGATCATCGACCACGCCGTACCCGAAGACGAGGTCGTGTCGAAGGCCTGCGAGATCGCAGCGCAATACGCATCGAAGGCGGACCCCGCCATGACCGCGCTCAAGAAGGGGATGTATCCCCATACGCTCGAGGCCCTGGCGCAGCGGAAGATGTAGCCGAGCGAGTCGCCTAACCCGTGTTCCGGAGCCCTGCCGCGATCCCGTTGATCGTGAGATGGATCGCGCGCTCGACGCGAGCGAGGTCGTCGGTCGAGGCATCGATGCCGCGCCCCGTCAGCTTCCGTTCGAGCAGCTCCACCTGGAGATAGGAGAGCGTGTCCAGGTACGGCGTCCGGAGGTCCAGCGCCTCCCGCAGGACGGGGTCCCGCGCGAGGAGTCGGCTCTCCCCGGTCACGTCCCGCACGGCGCGAAGGGTCCGCTCGAACTCCTCCTCGATCCGGTGGAACACCTCCGGCGCGCCCGGCACGTCCTTCGCGAGCTGCGCGTACCGCGCGCCGATGTGGAGGTCGGTCTTCGCGAGGACCTGTTCGAGGTTGTCGAAGACCGTACGAAAATACGGCCAACGCCGATACATCGTCCGCAGCTGATCGAGCGCCTTCGTACGCCCCTGCGGATGAGCGTCGCAGAAGGCCTGGACCCCAGAGCCGGCACCGAACCAGCTCGGCAGCAGGATCCGCGTCTGATTCCAGGAAAAGGTCCACGGGATCGCCCGGAGGTTCCCGATCTCCCGAGTCGACGTCCGTTTCGCCGGCCGACTCCCCAGGTTGAGCGCCGAGATCTGTTCGATCGGCGTCATCGCATAGAAAGCATCGACGAAGCCGTCGGTCTCGTACACGAGCGCGCGATAGGCGTTTCGTGATCCCGCAGCGAGGTTCGAGAGCGTGTCGCGCCACTTCGCCGGCGGGGCTTTCGCCTTCCCCACCATCGCGTCGCCGAGCGAGGCCTCGAGGGTCGCCGCGACGAGCAGCTCGAGATGATGGCGCGCCGCTTCCTCCGTCCCGTACTTCGAGGCGATGACCTCTCCCTGCTCGGTGAGCTTGATGCGACCGTCTACGGTTCCGGTCGGCTGGGCCAGGATCGCGCGGTGGGTCGGGCCGCCGCCCCGGGCGATCGTGCCGCCGCGACCGTGGAAGAACTCGAGGCTCACGCCTTCTTCGTGCGCCTGGGCCGCGAGCTCGCGCTGAGCGATCTCGAGGGCGGCGCACGCCGACAGATAGCCTCCGTCCTTCATCGAGTCCGAGTATCCGAGCATGATCTGCTGACGCATGCCCCGAGCCTCGAGCTGCTTGCGGTAGGCCGGTGAGTGGTAGAGACGATCCATCGAGGACAGCGCGCTCTGCAGACTGTCGATGGATTCGAAGAGCGGGACGATGTTGACGTCACTTGCGAGACGCCCCCGCGACGCCGGCCGGACGAGGCCGACCTGGCGGCACAGAGCGAGGAGTTCGAGGACCGGGACCGCGTTCTCGGTATTGCTGATCACGAGGTCGCGGATCGCGCGGCCCTCCGGCGGAACGGGGATCGTCGCGACCAACCGGAGGGTGTCGATGACTTCCTGCGCATCCTCGGAGAGGCCGGCCTCGGGGATACCGACCGTGTCTTTCGCGAGCACGATGCCTTCCAGGAAGGCCTGCTGCTCGTCGACGGGCAGCGCGTCGAGGGGGCCGTCGACGGGACAGATCAGCTCGGCCCGGGCGATCCTGTGCTTGGACTGGTTCTGACGAACGTCGAGGGCGACGAAGTCGAAGCCGAAGACGTCGAGTTCGTCGATCAGGCGCGTGAGCGCTCGGCCAGCGACGCGTCCGGCGCCGCTCTCCTCGAGGCTGGCTCGGATCAGCTCCAGGTCCGCCTGCATGTCCTTCGCTTCGGCGTAGCCTCCGAGCTCGCCACTCGGCCTTCGCGATCGTTCTTCCGCGATCGTCTGCTCGAGACGGACACCGATCGCGTTCAACTTGAGTCGATATCGCTCCGAGGTGTTGCGTCCCTCGACGCGCTCGCGCAGTTCGGGCAGTTCCCTCAGGTCCCGCTTGATCGACTTCTCGAGCGCCGCGGTCGTCGGATGGCGCCGGTCGGAGATCGTCAATCGATCGATCAGGGGCTCGAGCGCTTCGCGATAGTGGTCGAGGATCGCGGCGCGATACTGACGGCGGGCCTCCTCGGTGACGGCGGCGGTCACGAAGGGATTGCCGTCCCGATCGCCACCCATCCAGGAGCCGACACGGATGCTGCGGTGCGCTGCGTGTTCGACCGCGGCGGAAGTCGTCACCTCCGACACGCCGTAGACGTCGCGAAGCGCCGTCAAGAGCCTCGCCGTCGTCTCGGGCA